>NZ_JBQQBY010000017.1:0-178365 GCF_052246385.1 Streptomyces sp. 8N616
AACCCTCTGGGGTTGGGGACCCCCTGAGGGGGCCCCCCCCCCCTGGCGGCACGTTTCTTCAATTTCGGCTCAGCTGACGCGCGAGCGTCAGGCGTCTTCGTGCTGGACCGCCCTGCGGGCATCCGCGTCCAACACACCCCAGCTGATGAGCTGTTCGGTCAGCACCGAGGGCGACTGGTCGTAAATGACCGCGAGCGTACGCAGGTCGTCCTGGCGGATCGACAGCACCTTGCCGTTGTAGTCACCCCGCTGGCTCTGGATCGTCGCGGCATAGCGCTGCAGCGGACCCGCTTTCTCGGCCGGCACGTGGGCCAGCCGCTCCAGGTCCAGCACCAGCTTCGGCGGCGGCTCTGCCGCACCGCCGGGAGTGGTGCCCGGCAGCAGCTCCTGCACCGGGACGCCGTAGAAGTCCGCCAGCTCCGCGAGGCGCTGCACGGTCACCGCTCGGTCGCCACGCTCGTACGAGCCGACGACGACGGCCTTCCAGCGTCCCTGCGACTTCTCCTCGACGCCGTGAAGGGAAAGGCCCTGCTGGGTGCGGATGGCGCGAAGCTTGGCCCCGAGCTGTTTGGCGTATTCGCTGGACATATAGCTCCCCGGAAGAAGGCTGGTAACTCACTGTGAGGTTACGCAGCGTAATCTGACTTAGTCAAGCGGAACGGGTCCAGACCGGGGGTCCTCAGTGGTCAGGGGCGGTCCCGGGGGCGCTGCCGGGCACGCATGCGCCCCCTGGTACCGTGGGCGATGCACATCCCGACGTCCTTTAAGGTCCGTCCCGTGAGGCGGAGAAGGAGGTCCGTTTCGTATGGACGCATCCAGCCCCCGGGGTCCGGCTCACGCCCGCCCCGTTCTCGAGGCTCCCGACATCGACCGGGTCCTCACCCGCATCGCCCACGAGATCGTCGAGCGCGCCAAGGGCGCCGACGACGTGGTGCTTCTCGGCATCCCCACCCGCGGTGTCTTCCTGGCCCGCCGACTGGCCGCCAAGCTCGAGGAGATCACCGGCCGCCCCGCGCCCGTCGGCTCCCTCGACATCACCATGTACCGCGACGACCTGCGGCTGCGCCCCGCCCGTGCCCTCGCGCGGACGGACATCCCCGGCGACGGCGTCGACGGCCGCCTGGTCGTCCTGGTCGACGACGTGCTCTTCTCCGGCCGTACGATCCGCGCCGCGCTCGACGCGCTGGGCGACATCGGCCGCCCCCGCGCCGTACAGCTCGCGGTCCTCGTCGACCGCGGCCACCGCGAACTGCCCATCCGCGCCGACTACGTCGGCAAGAACCTCCCCACGTCGCTGCGGGAGACGGTGAAGGTCCAGCTGACCGAGGAGGACGGCCGCGACAGCGTGCTCCTCGGCGTACGCGAGACCGCCTCGGCCGTCGAGCAGTAGCGCCCCGTCCGCGGCCCCCGGTGACCCCGGGACCGTGCCCACGCGCGCCCACCCGCACACCTCACTCCCACCCACGGAGCCACCAGATGAAGCGCCACCTCATCTCGGCCGCCGACCTCTCGCGCGACGACGCCGTCCTGATCCTCGACACCGCCGAGGAGATGGCCAGGGTCGCCGACCGGCCGATCAAGAAGCTGCCGACCCTTCGCGGCCGCACGGTCGTCAACCTCTTCTTCGAGGACTCGACCCGCACCCGGATCTCCTTCGAGGCCGCCGCCAAGCGCCTCTCGGCCGACGTCATCAACTTCTCCGCCAAGGGGTCCTCGGTCTCCAAGGGCGAGTCGCTCAAGGACACCGCGCTGACCCTCGAGGCGATGGGCGCGGACGCCGTGGTCATCCGCCACTACGCCTCCGGGGCCCCGCACCGGCTCGCCACCTCCGGCTGGATCAACGGCTCGGTCGTCAACGCCGGTGACGGCACGCACGAGCACCCCACCCAGGCGCTGCTCGACGCGTTCACGATGCGCCGCCACCTCGCGGGCGCCCCCGACGGCGGCCCGACGCACCACCAGGGCCCCGGGGACGGCACGGGACGCGACCTCGCGGGCCGCCGTATCACCATCGTCGGCGACATCCTGCACAGCCGGGTCGCCCGCTCGAACGTCCACCTGCTGCACACCCTCGGCGCCGAGGTCACCCTCATCGCGCCGCCCACCCTGCTGCCGATCGGCGTCGAGACCTGGCCGTGCGAGGTGGGGTACGACCTGGACGCCGTCCTGCCGAAGTCCGATGCCGTGATGATGCTGCGCGTCCAGCGGGAGCGCATGAACGCCGCGTTCTTCCCCACCGAGCGCGAGTACGCCCGCCGGTACGGGCTCGACGGCGACCGGATGGCCCGTATGCCCGAGCACGCCGTGGTCATGCACCCCGGCCCGATGAACCGGGGCATGGAGATCACCGCCGAGGTGGCCGACTCGCCGCGCTGCACGGCCGTCGAGCAGGTCGCCAACGGCGTCAGCATCCGGATGGCCGTCCTCTACCTGCTGCTCGGCGGTGCCGAGCCGGCCCCCTCGACGACCTCCACCCCTTCGACCGCTCGCACCGAGGAGACCAAGCAAGCATGAGCAAGACCCTGATCCGCGGTGCGAAGATCCTCGGCGGCGAGCCGCAGGACGTCCTCATCACGGACGAGACCATCACGGCCGTCGCCCCCGCCCGCCGGGGCGACAGCGATCTGACCGTCTCGAGCGCCGAGGGCGCCACCGTCATCGAGGCGGAGGGCAAGATCCTGCTGCCCGGTCTCGTCGATCTCCACACCCACCTGCGCGAGCCCGGCCGCGAGGACTCCGAGACCGTCCTCACCGGCACCCGCGCCGCCGCCATCGGCGGCTTCACCGCCGTGCACGCCATGGCCAACACCTTCCCGGTCGCCGACACCGCGGGCGTCGTCGAGCAGGTCTGGCGGCTCGGCAGGAGCCACGGCTACTGCGACGTCCAGCCGGTCGGCGCCGTCACCGTCGGCCTGGAGGGCAAGAAGCTCGCCGAGCTCGGTGCCATGCACGACTCGGCCGCGGGCGTCCGCGTCTTCTCCGACGACGGCAAGTGCGTGGACGACGCCGTGATCATGCGGCGGGCGCTGGAGTACGTGAAGGCCTTCGACGGCGTCATCGCGCAGCACGCCCAGGAGCCCCGCCTCACCGAGGGCGCCCAGATGAACGAGGGCATCGTCTCCGCCGAGCTCGGCCTCGGCGGCTGGCCCGCGGTCGCCGAGGAGTCGATCATCTCCCGCGATGTGCTGCTGGCCGCTCACGTCGGCTCCCGCGTGCACATCTGCCACCTCTCCACCGCCGGTTCCGTCGAGATCGTCCGCTGGGCCAAGTCCAAGGGGTGGGACGTGACCGCCGAGGTCACCCCGCACCACCTGCTGCTCACCGACGAGCTCGTGCGGTCGTACAACCCCGTCTACAAGGTGAACCCGCCGCTGCGCACCGAGGCCGACGTCATGGCCCTGCGCGAGGCCCTCGCCGACGGCACGATCGACTGCGTCGCCACCGACCACGCCCCGCACCCGCACGAGGACAAGGACTGCGAGTGGGCCGCAGCGGCCATGGGCATGGTCGGCCTGGAGACCGCGCTCTCCGTCGTCCAGCAGACGATGGTCGATACCGGTCTCATCGACTGGGCCCAGGTCGCCGACCGGATGTCCTTCCGCCCGGCCGCCATCGGCCGCCTCGAGGGCCACGGGCGGCCCATCGCGACGGGCGAGCCCGCGAACCTGACACTCGTGGATCCGGCTTACCGTGGTGTCGTGGACCCCGCGGGCTTCGCCTCCCGCAGCCGCAACAGCCCGTACGAGGGACGCGAGCTGCCGGGGCGCGTCACCCACACCTTCCTGCGGGGCCGGGCGAAGGTCGTGGACGGGAAGCTGGCGTGACTCCTCTCATCAATCTTGCTGCCGGGCAGAGGTCCCAGGAGGTCACCGAGCTGGCCGCGCGCATCGGCTGGGTCGTGGGCCTGCTGCTCTTCATCGCGCTCCTGTACTGGCTGATGCGCGAGGGCTGGAAGTGGCGCGGCCTGCTGCAGTCCGACCTGCCGGAGCCGCACGCGGCGCCCGACGCACTGTCCGAGGCGAAGCTCTCCATGACCGGCCGATACCACGGTTCGACGACCGCGGGCCAGTGGCTCGATCGGATCGTCGCCCACGGCCTGGGCACCCGCAGCCGCGCCGAGCTGACGCTCACCGACGAGGGCCTGGCCGTCGTTCGCCCCGGCGCGCGGGACTTCTTCGTGCCCGCGGACGCGCTGCGCGGCGCCCGGCTCGACAAGGGCATCGCGGGCAAGGTCCTCACCGAGGGCGGCCTGCTGGTCATCACCTGGCAGCACGGCGAGAAGCTGATCGACTCCGGCTTCCGCTCCGACCGCTCGGCCGAGCACCCCGCCTGGGTCGAGGCCCTGAACCACCTGAACACCACGACGGAAGGCGCACGATGACGACCTCCACCCGGGGGGCCAGGACCCCCGCCGTACTCGTCCTGGAGGACGGCCGCACCTTCCGCGGCCGTGCCTACGGGGCCGTGGGGGAGACCTTCGGCGAGGCCGTCTTCTCCACCGGCATGACCGGCTACCAGGAGACCCTGACCGACCCGTCGTACCACCGCCAGGTCGTCGTCATGACCGCCCCCCACGTCGGCAACACCGGCGTCAACGACGAGGACCCCGAGTCCAAGCGCATCTGGGTCTCCGGTTACGTCGTACGCGACCCCGCGCGCGTGCCGTCCAACTGGCGCGCCGTCCGCAGCCTCGACGAGGAACTCACCGCCCAGGGCGTCGTCGGCATCAGCGGCATCGACACCCGGGCGCTCACCCGCCACCTGCGCGAGCGCGGCGCCATGCGCGTCGGCATCTTCTCCGGCCCTGCGTTGGTCGGCGCCTCCGGCGCGGGGATCGCCGACGAGGCCACGCTGCTCGCCAAGGTCCAGGCCTCGCCCCAGATGAAGGGCGCGGACCTGTGCGGCGAGGTCGCCACCCCCGAGGCGTACGTCGTCCCCGCCATCGGAGCCAAGAAGTTCACCGTCGCCGCCGTCGACCTCGGTATCAAGGGCATGACCCCGCACCGGATGGCCCAGCGCGGCATCGAGGTGCACGTGCTGCCCGCCTCGGCCACCGTCGACGACGTCTACGCGGTCCGGCCCGACGGCGTCTTCTTCTCCAACGGCCCCGGCGACCCGGCCACCGCCGGCCACCCGGTCTCGGTCATGCAGGGCGTGCTGGAGCGGAAGACCCCGCTCTTCGGCATCTGCTTCGGCAACCAGATCCTCGGCCGCGCGCTCGGCTTCGGCACCTACAAGCTGAAGTACGGCCACCGCGGCATCAACCAGCCGGTCCAGGACCGCACCACCGGCAAGGTCGAGGTCACCGCGCACAACCACGGCTTCGCCGTCGACGCTCCGCTCGACCGCGACTCCGACACGGCGTACGGGCGCGTCCAGGTCTCGCACGTCTGCCTCAACGACGGCGTGGTCGAGGGCCTCCAGTGCCTCGACGTCCCGGCGTTCAGCGTCCAGTACCACCCCGAAGCGGCCGCGGGTCCGCACGACGCCGCGTACCTGTTCGACCGCTTCGTCTCCCTGATGGAGGGCCAGCGTGCCTAAGCGCACCGACATCCAGTCCGTTCTGGTCATCGGGTCGGGACCGATCGTCATCGGCCAGGCCGCCGAGTTCGACTACTCCGGCACCCAGGCCTGCCGCATCCTGCGGGCCGAGGGCATGCGGGTCGTCCTGGTCAACTCCAACCCGGCCACGATCATGACCGACCCGGAGATCGCCGACGCCACGTACGTCGAGCCGATCACCCCGGATATCGTCGAGAAGATCATCGCCAAGGAGCGCCCCGACGCGCTGCTGCCCACTCTCGGCGGCCAGACCGCGCTCAACACCGCGATCTCCCTCCACGAGGCGGGCACCCTCGACAAGTACGGCGTCGAACTGATCGGCGCCAACGTCCAGGCCATCCACAAGGGCGAGGACCGCGACCAGTTCAAGGACGTCGTCGAGGCGGTCAACGCCAAGATCGGCCATGGCGAGTCCGCCCGCTCGGTCATCTGCCACTCCATGGACGAGGTTCTGGCGGGCGTGGAGCAGCTCGGCGGCTACCCCGTCGTCGTACGGCCCTCCTTCACCATGGGCGGCGCGGGCTCGGGCTTCGCGCACGACGAGGACGAGCTGCGCCGTATCGCAGGCCAGGGCCTGACCCTGTCTCCCACCACCGAGGTGCTCCTCGAGGAGTCGATCCTCGGCTGGAAGGAGTACGAGCTGGAGCTGATGCGCGACAAGCACGACAACGTCGTGGTCGTCTGCTCCATCGAGAACTTCGACCCGATGGGCGTGCACACCGGCGACTCGATCACCGTCGCCCCGGCGATGACGCTGACCGACCGCGAGTACCAGATCCTGCGGGACATCGGCATCGCGGTCATCCGCGAGGTCGGCGTGGACACCGGCGGCTGCAACATCCAGTTCGCGGTCAACCCCGAGGACGGCCGGGTCATCGTCATCGAGATGAATCCGCGCGTCTCCCGGTCCTCCGCCCTGGCGTCGAAGGCCACCGGCTTCCCGATCGCGAAGATCGCGGCCAAGCTCGCCGTCGGCTACACACTCGACGAGATCCCGAACGACATCACCCGGGAGACCCCGGCGTCCTTCGAGCCCACGCTCGACTACGTCGTCGTCAAGGTGCCGCGGTTCGCGTTCGAGAAGTTCCCGGCCGCCGACGCCACCCTCACCACCACCATGAAGTCGGTCGGCGAGGCCATGGCCATCGGCCGTAACTTCCCCGAGGCGCTGCAGAAGGCCCTGCGCTCGCTGGAGAAGAAGGGCAGCCAGTTCTCCTTCACCGGACACCCGGGCGACAAGGGCGAGTTGCTGAACGCCGCCCGCATCCCGACCGACGGCCGGATCAATACGGTCATGCAGGCCATCCGCGCCGGGGCCGAGCCCAAGGAGATCTTCGACGCCACGAAGATCGACCCGTGGTTCACCGACCAGCTCTTCCTCATCAAGGAGATCGCGGACGAGGTCGCTGCGGCCGACAAGCTCCACCCCGAGCTGCTGGCCGAGGCCAAGCGCTACGGCTTCTCCGACGCCCAGCTCGCGCAGATCCGGGACCTGCGCGAGGACGTCGTCCGCGAGGTCCGGCACGCCCTCGGCATCCGCCCCGTCTACAAGACGGTCGACACCTGTGCCGCCGAATTCGCCGCCCGGACCCCGTACTTCTACTCCTCCTACGACGAGGAGACCGAGGTCGCGGCGCGCGAGAAGCCCGCCGTGATCATCCTCGGCTCCGGCCCCAACCGCATCGGCCAGGGCATCGAGTTCGACTACTCCTGCGTCCACGCCTCCTTCGCGCTGCACGACGCGGGCTACGAGACCGTCATGGTCAACTGCAACCCGGAGACCGTCTCCACCGACTACGACACCTCCGACCGGCTCTACTTCGAGCCGCTCACGCTGGAGGACGTACTGGAGATCGTCCACGCGGAGGAGCAGGCAGGGCCGGTCGCGGGCGTCATCGTCCAGCTCGGCGGCCAGACCCCGCTCGGCCTCGCGCAGGCCCTCAAGGACAACGGCGTGCCGATCGTCGGCACCTCGCCCGAGGCCATCCACCTCGCCGAGGAGCGCGGCGCCTTCGGCCGCGTCCTGAAGGAGGCCGGCCTCCCCGCCCCCAAGCACGGCACCGCCTTCTCCTTCGCCGAGGCACGCGAGATCGCCGAGGAGATCGGCTACCCGGTGCTCGTGCGCCCGTCGTACGTGCTCGGCGGCCGCGGCATGGAGATCGTCTACGACGAGGAGTCGCTGGCCGCGTATCTGGAGCGGCACGCGGGCCTGATCTCCGAACACCCCGTCCTCGTCGACCGGTTCCTCGACGACGCCATCGAGATCGACATCGACGCGCTCTACGACGGCACCGAGCTCTACCTCGGCGGCGTCATGGAGCACATCGAGGAGGCCGGCATCCACTCCGGCGACTCGGCCTGCGCACTGCCCCCGATCACCCTCGGCGGCTTCGACATCAAGCGGCTCAGGGCCTCCACCGAGGCCATCGCGCGCGGTGTCGGCGTCCGTGGCCTGATCAACATCCAGTTCGCGATGGCCGGGGACATCCTCTACGTCCTGGAGGCCAACCCGCGCGCGTCCCGTACGGTCCCCTTCACCTCCAAGGCCACCGCCGTGCCGCTGGCGAAGGCCGCCGCCCGCATCTCGCTGGGCGCGACCATCGCCGAGCTGCGCGCCGAAGGCCTGCTGCCGGCGAGCGGCGACGGCGGCACGCTGCCGCTCGACGCACCGATCTCCGTCAAGGAGGCCGTGATGCCGTGGAGCCGCTTCCGGGACGCCTCCGGGCGCGGTGTGGACACCGTCCTCGGTCCCGAGATGCGCTCCACCGGCGAGGTCATGGGCATCGACTCGGTGTTCGGCACGGCGTACGCGAAGTCGCAGGCCGGGGCGTACGGCGCGCTGCCGACCAAGGGCCGCGCCTTCGTCTCCGTCGCCAACCGCGACAAGCGCTCGATGATCTTCCCGGCGCGCGAGCTGGTCGCGCACGGCTTCGAGCTGCTCGCCACCTCCGGCACCGCCGAGGTGCTCAAGCGCAACGGCATCAACGCGACGGTCGTGCGCAAGCAGAGCGAGGGCGAGGGGCCGCACGGCGAGAAGACCATCGTCCAGCTGATCCACGACGGCCAGGTGGACCTGATCGTCAATACCCCGTACGGCACCGGCGGCCGCCTCGACGGCTACGACATCCGTACGGCGGCGGTCGCGCGCGGCGTGCCCTGCCTGACGACGGTCCAGGCCCTGGCCGCGGCCGTCCAGGGCATCGAGGCGCTCAGCCGCGGCGATGTCGGCGTCCGCTCCCTCCAGGAGCACGCGGAACATCTCACCGCCGCACGCGAGGCGTAAGCCCCTCCCGCCCACTCGCTCCTGAAAGGGGCGGGTGGGCGGCCTCTGGACACCCCCTCACGCCCGCGGAAGGCCGTCTCCACCCATGTACTCCCTCCTGTTCCGACTGATCTTCCGGCGGATGGACCCCGAGCAGGCCCACCACCTGGCCTTCTCCTGGATCCGCCTCGCCGCCCGCACCCCGGTGCTGCGCAGCGCCGTACGGGCCGCGCTCGCGCCCCGCTACGCCGGGCTGCGGACCACCGCGCTCGGCCTCGGGCACGCCGGGCCCTTCGGGCTGGCCGCGGGCTTCGACAAGAACGCGCTCGGCATCGACGGTCTCGCGATGCTCGGTTTCAGCCACGTCGAGATCGGCACCGTCACGGCCCAGCCACAGCCCGGCAACCCCCGGAAGCGGCTATTCCGGCTGGTCCGGGACCGCGCGCTGATCAACCGGATGGGCTTCAACAACGAGGGCTCCGCGGCCGTCGCCGCCCGGCTGGGCAGGCGCAGGGAGATCTTCCCTGTGGTCGTCGGCGTCAACATCGGCAAGACCAAGGCCGTCCCCGAGGAGGAGGCCGTCGCCGACTACGTGACCTCGACCGAGCGACTCGCCGCCCGCGCCGACTACCTGGTCGTCAACGTCAGCTCCCCGAACACCCCCGGACTGCGGAGCCTCCAGGCCGTCGAGCACCTGCGCCCGCTGCTCTCCGCCGTCCGCGAGGCGGCGGACCGCACGGTCACCGACCGCCGCGTCCCGCTGCTCGTCAAGATCGCACCGGACCTCGCGGACGAGGACGTGGACGCCGTCGCCGATCTCGCGGTCGAGCTGGACCTCGACGGGATCATCGCCACCAACACCACCATCGCCCGCGACGGCCTCGGCCTGACCACGGACAAGGCCACGGTCGAGGAGATCGGAGCCGGAGGCCTGTCGGGCGCGCCCCTCAAGGCCCGCTCCCTGGAGGTGCTGCGCCGGCTCTACGCGCGCGTGGGCGACCGGATCACCCTCGTCGGCGTCGGCGGGATCGAGACCGCCGACGACGCCTGGCAGCGCATCCTCGCCGGCGCCACCCTGGTCCAGGGCTACAGCGGCTTCATCTACGAAGGCCCCCGGTGGTGCCGGAAGATCAACGCCGGGCTCGCGGACCGCCTCGCCCGCAGCCCGTACGCCACCCTCGCCGACGCCGTCGGAGCCGAGACCCGTAAGGCGGCCGCCTGATGATCGAGCTCGAGCCCTTCGGCGCCCGGCTGCGCCGGGCCATGGATACCCGCGGCCCGCTGTGCGTCGGCATCGACCCGCACGCCTCGCTGCTCACCGGCTGGGGCCTGAACGACGACGTCGCAGGCCTGGAGCGGTTCACGCGTACGGTCGTCGGCGCCCTCGCCGACCGCGTCGCGGTCCTCAAGCCGCAGTCCGCGTTCTTCGAGCGCTTCGGCTCGAAGGGCATCGCCGTGCTGGAGCGCGCCGTCGCCGACGCCCGCTCCGCCGGAGCCCTGGTGATCATGGACGCCAAGCGCGGCGACATCGGCTCGACCATGGGCGCGTACGCCGAGACGTACCTCCACAAGGACAGCCCGCTGTTCTCGGACGCCGTCACCCTCAGCCCGTACCTCGGCTTCGGCTCGCTGCGCCCGGCGCTGGACGCGGCCGTGATCAACGGCTGCGGGGTCTTCGTCCTCGCCCTCACCTCCAACCCGGAGGGGGCCGAGGTGCAGCGCGCCACGGCCGTGGGCGGCCAGTCCCTCGCCCAGGTGATGCTCGACCACATGGCGGCCGAGAACGCGGGCGCGGAGCCGCTCGGCTCGGTCGGCGCGGTCGTGGGCGCCACCTTGGGGGCCGCCCGTGCCGATCTCGCCATCAACGGTCCGCTGCTCGCCCCCGGCATCGGCGCCCAGGGCGCGACCCCGGCCGACCTCCCCGGCGTCTTCGGCTCGGCAGTCCGCAACGTGGTGCCGAGCGTCAGCCGCGGGGTACTGCGCAACGGGCCGGACGCGGCGGGGCTGCGGGAGGCCGCGGCCCGCTTCGCGGACGAGGTACGGGCGGCCGTATACGGGGGGTAACGCGCGCCGGTCGGCGGCCGCGCGGCGCTCCCGACTCGTCCCTGTTGAACAATTTCGTGCGAAACCGGGGGGTATTTGTCCCAATTGTCCCAGTCAAGCGAGGCTGACCAGGACTTTTCGTTCGTTCTCGCTGACTGGAGCGCCCTCGGCCGCTAGTCTCCGTCGCAGAGCGAACGTGCAAGCGCGTTGCTCGTTGCTCCGCAGGTGTGGGGCGACTAGGTTCCAACCGGTCCGTATCCGACAGTTCGACATCCGAGGTGACGTAGGCGTGGCTCTTCCGCCCCTTACCCCTGAACAGCGCGCAGCCGCGCTCGAAAAGGCCGCCGCGGCTCGCCGGGAGCGGGCCGAGGTCAAGAATCGACTCAAGCACTCCGGCGCCTCGCTGCATGAGGTCATCAAGCAGGGCCAGGAGAACGATGTCATCGGAAAGATGAAGGTCTCCGCCCTCCTCGAGTCCTTGCCCGGCGTCGGCAAGGTCCGTGCCAAGCAGATCATGGAGCGGCTCGGCATTTCCGAGAGCCGCCGCGTACGCGGCCTCGGGTCCAACCAGATCGCGTCGCTTGAGCGCGAGTTCGGCGGCGCCGCCTCCTGATGTTCTCGGGCACCCCCGGGAACCTGGATAATCGCTGCATGAGCGAACGTCCGCGGCTGACCGTGCTCTCCGGCCCCTCCGGGGTCGGGAAGAGCACGGTCGTCGCCCATCTGCGCAAGGTCCACCCCGAGGTCTGGCTCTCGGTCTCGGCCACCACCCGCAAGCCCCGCCCCGGGGAGCGGCACGGCGTCCACTACTTCTTCGTCGACGACGAAGAGTTCGACAAGCTCATCGCCAACGGCGAGCTGCTGGAGTGGGCCGAGTTCGCGGGGAACCGGTACGGGACGCCGCGACGAGCGGTCCTGGAGCACCTGGAGGCGGGCCAGCCCGTGCTGCTGGAGATCGACCTTCAGGGTGCACGGCTGGTCCGCGAGTCCATGCCGGATGCGCTGCTGGTCTTCCTCGCCCCGCCGGGCTGGGAAGAGCTGGTCCGCCGGCTCACCGGCCGCGGCACCGAGCCGCCGGAGGTCATCGAGCGCCGGCTGGAGGTCGCCAAGACCGAGCTCGCGGCCGAGCCGGAGTTCGATACGACCCTGGTCAACACCTCGGTCGAGGACGTGGCGCGCGAGCTGCTAGCCTTGATGCAGAGTAATTGATCTTTTCCACCCTTTCGGAAGGTAGAGCGTGTCCTCTTCCATCACCGCGCCCGAGGGCATCATCAACCCGCCGATCGACGAGCTGCTCGAGGCCACCGACTCGAAGTACAGCCTCGTGATCTACGCGGCCAAGCGCGCGCGTCAGATCAACGCCTACTACTCCCAGCTCGGCGAGGGCCTGCTTGAGTACGTGGGCCCGCTCGTGGACACGCATGTGCACGAGAAGCCGCTCTCGATCGCCCTACGCGAGATCAATGCGGGTCTGCTGACCTCGGAGGCCGTCGAGGGCCCGGCGCAGTAAGTAGCATTAATCTCGGCTTTTCCACAGGCCCGGCGGTACGTCCGCCGGGCCTGTGGTGTGTCATAGACGCATGAGTGAGGCGATGGAAAAGCCAAAGGTCGTGCTGGGGGTCAGCGGCGGGATCGCCGCGTACAAGGCGTGCGAGCTCCTGCGCCGCCTGACCGAGTCCGGGCATGACGTACGGGTCGTGCCGACCGCCTCCGCGCTGCAGTTCGTCGGCGAGGCCACCTGGTCCGCGCTCTCCGGCAACCCCGTCTCCACCGAGGTGTGGGAGTCCGTCCACGAGGTGCCCCACGTCAGGATCGGCCAGGCCGCCGACCTTGTCGTGGTCGCCCCGGCCACCGCCGACATGCTCGCCAAGGCCGCCCACGGCATTGCCGACGACCTGCTCACCAACACGCTCCTCACCGCCCGCTGTCCGGTGATCTTCGCCCCGGCCATGCACACCGAGATGTGGGAACACCCGGCCACTCAGGAGAACGTCGCTACGCTGCGCCGCCGCGGCTCGATAGTCATCGAGCCCGCCGTCGGCCGGCTCACGGGCGTCGACACCGGCAAGGGGCGGCTCCCCGAGCCCGGCGAGATCTTCGATGTCTGCCGCCGCGTCCTCGCCCGCGGGGCCACCGGCGCCGAGCAGGACATGGCGGGCCTCCATGTCGTCGTGAGCGCGGGCGGCACCCGCGAGCCGCTCGACCCCGTGCGCTTCATCGGCAACCGCTCGTCCGGCAAGCAGGGCTACGCCCTGGCCCGTACGGCCGTCGCGCGCGGCGCCCGCGTGACGCTGGTCGCCGCCAACACCACCGGACTGCCGGACCCGGCGGGCGTCGATGTCGTCCCGGTCGGGACGGCCGTCCAGCTGCGCGAGGCGGTGCTCAAGGCCGCGGCCGACGCGGACGCCGTCGTCATGGCCGCCGCCGTCGCCGACTTCCGGCCCGCGCGCTACGCCGAAGGCAAGATCAAGAAGCAGGAGGGCGTGGAGCCCGAGCCGATCGCCCTGGTGCGCAACCCGGACGTGCTCGCCGAGATCTCCGCCGACCGGGCGCGGGCAGGACAGGTGATCGTCGGCTTCGCCGCCGAGACCGACGACGTCCTGGCCAACGGCCGCGCCAAACTGGCCCGCAAGCGCTGCGACCTGCTGGTTGTCAACGAGGTGGGGGAGCGCAGGACCTTCGGCTCCGAGGAGAACGAGGCCGTCGTGCTCGGCGCCGACGGCAGCGAGACCCCGGTGCCCTTCGGGCCGAAGGAGGCCCTGGCCGATAGGGTCTGGGACCTGGTGAGGGCACGCACCAGCTGATGTCTTCGCTTCGCTCCCGGAACGCCCGATTCCGGCCGACACGCCCGACTCGCGCTAGGGGAACGGGCGGCGAATGTCCAGTGAACGGCCGGTGCGCCAGGTCACAAGGCTCCCACGAAGCGAGATGCCATGTTCGTTCGTCGAAGGTGACGGATAAACTGGTGCCGGATCCGCGTCGGGCGCAGCCCCCGCACGGGTCCGCCTATGATCAGCCATGATCAGTCAGCAGCCGCTGCAACCCCAGGGAGCGATGTGTCCCGCCGCCTCTTCACCTCGGAGTCTGTGACCGAGGGCCACCCCGACAAGATCGCTGACCAGATCAGCGACACGATTCTCGACGCGTTGCTCAAGGAGGACCCGACCTCCCGGGTCGCCGTGGAGACCTTGATCACCACGGGCCTTGTGCACGTGGCCGGCGAGGTGACGACCAAGGCCTACGCGCCGATCGCCACGCTCGTCCGGAACAAGATCCTCGAGATCGGCTACGACTCCTCGAAGAAGGGCTTCGACGGCGCTTCCTGTGGTGTGTCGGTGTCCATCGGCGCGCAGTCGCCGGACATCGCGCAGGGCGTCGATGCCGCGTACGAGCAGCGGGTCGAGGGCGACGACGACGAGCTGGACCGGCAGGGCGCGGGCGACCAGGGCCTGATGTTCGGCTACGCCTGCGACGAGACGCCCGAGCTGATGCCGCTGCCGATCTACCTGGCGCACCGGCTCTCCCGGCGGCTGTCGGAGGTCCGGAAGAACGGGACCATCCCGTACCTGCGCCCGGACGGCAAGACCCAGGTCACCATCGAGTACGACGGCGACAAGGCCGTGCGTCTCGACACCGTCGTGGTCTCCTCGCAGCACGCCTCGGACATCGACCTGGACTCGCTCCTGGCGCCCGACGTCCGCGAGTTCGTCGTGGAGCATGTGCTGGAGCAGCTGGTCGAGGACGGCATCAAGCTGGACACCAACGGCTACCGGCTGCTGGTGAACCCGACCGGCCGTTTCGAGATCGGCGGCCCGATGGGCGACGCGGGCCTCACCGGCCGGAAGATCATCATCGACACCTACGGCGGCATGGCCCGCCACGGCGGCGGTGCCTTCTCCGGCAAGGACCCGTCCAAGGTCGACCGCTCGGCGGCGTACGCGATGCGCTGGGTCGCGAAGAACGTCGTCGCGGCGGGCCTCGCCTCGCGCTGCGAGGTGCAGGTCGCGTACGCGATCGGCAAGGCCGAGCCCGTCGGCCTTTTCGTGGAGACCTTCGGCACCGCCAAGGTGGAGGTCGACAAGATCGAGCAGGCCATCAGCGAGGTCTTCGACCTGCGCCCGGCCGCGATCATCCGCGACCTGGACCTGCTCCGTCCGATCTACGCCCAGACCGCGGCGTACGGCCACTTCGGCCGCGAGCTCCCGGACTTCACCTGGGAGCGCGCGGACCGCGTGGACGCGCTGAAGGCGGCGGCCGGTCTGTAGGCCTGACCTGAACAGCGCTGCGGCCCCGGACCGGGAGACGGTCCGGGGCCGCAGCGCTGTCGTACCGGCCGCTACCACGGGAATCCCTGCGGTACGTACGGCACGTTGGCGACTGCCCGGGCCGCGCCCAGGGCCCGACGACGCCGGCTCCACTCACGCGGCGCCCCGACCGTTTCCCCGGATGAGTCCGATTCGTGCCTTGGGGCTCGCGCGGGCCGGCAGAGAGACACGGTGGTGTCCTCAGGCATCGGCAGCTCGGGCCGGGCTGAGGCAGGTGGTTCACCCGCCGAGTATCCGTTCGGTTTCTGCTTCTCTGGGGCGTCGTCGTGTCGGTCCCGTCTGGTAGGACGGTGGGTGTGAGCAGCGAGAAAGGGCGGCCGGAGCGGGATCCGGCGCATGGCGCCCCGGCGGCGGAACCGCACGGGGGCGAGCAGCTCGCGCTCATTCGCGAGACCGTGCGCAAGACGAAGGCGCCGCGGGCCAAACCGCGCACCTGGCGCGGTGCCGCGCTCGCCGAGGAGCGGCCGGTGGCGCGGGTGCTCGTCGACAAGGGCCTGATCCACCTCGACCAGTACTTCGACTACGCCGTCCCCGCCGCGATGGACGCCGAGGCGCAGCCCGGTGCCCGCGTCCGCGTCCGTTTCGGAGCCCGGGTCGTGAAGGGACGGCGCGAGGGCGGGGAGCTGCACGACGGGTTCATCGTGGAGCGCCTCGCGGAGAGCGACTACCGCGGCCTGCTGGCCCCCATCGCCCAGGTGCTCTCCCCCGAACCGGTGCTGAGCCCCGGCCTGCTGGCCCTGTGCCGCGCGGTCGCCGACCGGTACGCGGGGGCGCTCGCCGACGTCGTACAGCTGGCCGTCCCCCCGCGTCGCGTACGCCCCGAGGCCGAGGCCGCCGCCGAACCGCTGCCGCCGCCCCCGGCACCGGCCCCCGGGACGTGGTCGCGATATGCCAGCGGCCCCGGCTATCTCCAGGCTCTGGCGCGCGGCGACTCCCCGCGGGCGGTGTGGACCGCGCTGCCGGGGCCCCACTGGGCGGACGAGCTCGCGCGGGCCGCCGCGGCGGCGCTCGCCTCCGGGCGCGGCGCGCTCGTCGTCGTGCCGGACGGGCGTACGGCGGGGCGCGTCGACGCCGCGCTCACCGCACTGATCGGCGCCGGGCGTCATGTGCTGCTCACCGCCGACAGCGGCCCCGAGGAGCGCTACCGCAGATGGCTCGCGGTCAGCCGAGGCTCCGTGCGGGCCGTGGTCGGCACCCGGGCCGCCATGTTCGCCCCCGTGCGCGACCTGGGCCTCGCCGCCATCTGGGACGACGGGGACTCCAGCCACAGCGAGCAGCACGCCCCGCAGCCGCACGCGCGTGAGGTGCTGCTGCTGCGCGCCGCCCACGAGAAGGCCGCGTTCCTGCTCGGCGGTGTCGGCTGCACGGTCGAGGGCGCGCAGCTCGTCGAGACCGGCTGGGCGCTGCCGCTCGCGGCGCCGAGGGACCAGGTCCGCGCCGCGGCGCCCCTGATCCGTACGGTCGGCGATGCCGATCTGGCGCGCGACGAGGCCGCCCGCGCCGCCCGGCTGCCGACCCTGGCCTGGCAGGTGGTGCGGGAGGGCCTGCGTACGGGCCCGGTGCTGATCCAGGTGCCCCGGCGCGGGTACGTGCCGAGGCTGTCCTGTGAGCGGTGCCGGACCCCGGCCCGCTGTGGGCAGTGCGCCGGTCCGCTCGAGGCGGAGGAGGCGCAGGAGGGGCAGGACGGGGGCGGGCTGCGATGCGGGTGGTGCGGGCGTGCCGAGACGTCATGGCACTGCGCCGAGTGCGGGGGAGCGCGCCTGCGTGCACAGATCGTCGGTGCGCGGCGCACGGCCGAGGAGCTGGGCAGGGCCTTCCCCGCGGTTACGGTACGGACCTCGGGCCGCGACCACGTTCTGGACACCGTCCCGGACCGGCCCGCCCTGGTCGTCAGCACGCCGGGCGCGGAGCCGGTCGCCGAGGGCGGTTATGCCGCCGCGTTGCTGCTCGACGGCTGGGCCATGCTCGGCCGCCCCGACCTGCGGGCGGGAGAGGAGGCGCTGCGCCGCTGGCTGGGTGCGGCCTCACTCGTGCGCGGCCAGGAGGACGGGGGCACGGTGGTCGTCGTCGCTGAGCCGACGCTGCGGCCCGTACAGGCCCTGGTCCGCTGGGACCCGGCGGGCCATGCGATGCGGGAGCTCGCCGAGCGGGCCCAGCTGGGGTTCCCGCCGGTCTCCCGGATCGCGGCGGTGGCCGGGCGCCCCGAGGACGTTCAGGACCTGGTCACCTCGGCCGAACTCCCGGAGGGCACGGAGGTGTTGGGGCCTGTGCCGCTGCCGGTGACGGAGTCGGGCCGCCCGCGCCGCCCGGGGGATCCCCCGCCGGGGGAGAGCTGGGAACGCGCCCTGCTGCGCGTCCGGCCAGGCAGCGGCGCGGCCCTTGCGGCTGCCCTCAAGGCGGGCCAGGCTTCCCGCGCGGTCCGCCGCGAGGGCGACCCCGTCCGCGTCCGCATCGACCCACCGGATCTCGGCTGACGGTGGGGCGGCGCACCGGGGAAGACTCCCGGGTCCGGCCGCCAACCGCCCGTGGCAGCCCACTCGTTCGGGGCTGGGGGCGACATACGGACGCCGGGCCGGTCAGGCCTCGTCAGCCGTGCCGCGGACCAGGGAGGGCCGTGGGGCGGGGTTCTTCGCGGACGGGGGAGGGAGCGGGCCGCGGTGGCATCGAGCGGGCCGCGGGGACGGCGGGCTGTGGCGCGCCGTGCCGGATGCCGGACGGCGCCGGCGCGATCGGCACGGTGGGGCCGTCCGCCGTCGTACGGGCCGGGTTCTCGTTCTCGGGGCCGCTCTGCGCGGTCGCGCGGCGTGAGCCGTAACGGCGGTGCACCGCCTGCTTCGTCACCCCGAGCGCCGAGCCCACCGCGTCCCAGGAGAAGCCCAGTGAGCGGTCGAAGTCGACGGCCGCCGTGACCAGTGTCTCTACGCTGTCGCGCAGCTCCTGGGCGAGCCGCACCGTGGGCGCGGGCGCCCTCCCGTAGACGACGAAGCCCGCGGACGGGCCGGTGCGCCGCGGCCGGTAGACGTTGCCCAGCTGGGCGGTGAGCGTGCGCAGTGCGTCCACCTGCCGGCGGACCCGCTCGATGTCCCGCACCAGCAGGTGCAGGCTGGCCCGAGCCTGGGCGTCGTGGGTTGCGTGGTCGGCCATGAACAAGCCTCTCGAACCGGCGTTGAAAAGGAGCGGGCCGCGACTGCGGCCCGTGCGGTCAATCTCTCTTGACCGGACCAACGCGGGACCTGCCTTCGGGGTCACGGCCCCGGGAGCGTGGACCCGTGGCCGATGGGCGGACGGGAGTGGGTACGGCCTGGGCCGGGCGCGGGCCGTACCGCGGCAGGTTGGGCCCGGGGGCGAGCCCATAGACTGGTGCGCTCCGCACCCGGCCGAACCCGGCACCGGCTGCCCGGCCCGGCACCGGCCGAACCCGCCACCCTGCCACCGTCGTTCTCGCCTGAGAGGCAGCGCACCACCGATGAAGCTCGTCTTCGCCGGCACCCCCGAGGTCGCCGTACCCGCACTGGACGCCCTGATCGCCTCGGAGCGGCACGAGGTCGCGGCCGTCGTCACGCGGCCCGACGCGGCCGCGGGCCGCGGGCGCCGCCTCGTCGCCAGCCCCGTCGCGCAGCGCGCCGAGGAGGCCGGCATCGAGGTGCTCAAGCCCGCGAAGCCGCGCGACGAGGACTTCCTCGCCCGGCTCAGGGAGATCGCCCCGGACTGCTGCCCGGTCGTGGCCTACGGCGCGCTGCTGCCCAAGGAGGCGCTGGAGATCCCCGCCCGCGGCTGGGTGAACCTGCACTTCTCGCTGCTGCCCGCGTGGCGCGGCGCCGCGCCCGTGCAGCACGCCGTGCTGGCGGGCGACGAGGTGACCGGCGCCTCGACCTTCCGGATCGAGGAGGGGCTCGACACAGGACCGGTGTACGGGGTGGTCACCGAGCAGGTGCGGCCGACGGACACCAGCGGGGACCTGCTGACCCGGCTCGCCTTCGCGGGCGCGGGACTGCTGGCCGCGACGATGGACGGCATCGAGGACGGGACGCTCAAGGCGGTGCCGCAGCCCGCCGAGGGCGTCACGTACGCGTCGAAGATCAATGTCGAGGACGCCCTGATCCACTGGTCGGCGCCCGCGCTGCGGGTGGACCGGCTCGTCCGCGCCTGCGCCCCCGCGCCGGGTGCCTGGACGGTGTTCCGCGGGGAGCGGCTGAAGGTGATGTCGGTGGCGCTGCTGCCGGACCGTACGGACCTGGGGCCCGGCGAGCTCGCCGTCACCAAGAACGCGGTGTACGCCGGGACGGGCTCGCACGCGGCCGAGCTGCTGTGGGTGCAGCCGCAGGGCAAGAAGCCGATGCGGGCGGCCGACTGGGCGCGCGGTGTGCGCATCGCGGGCGGGGAGAGGCTGGGCGCATAGGCGTACGGGCCGCGCAGACACAGCAGCCGTCGCGCAGACGTAAGTCCCCAGAGTCACGGGAGACCGGGAACGCCTTGACCTCGACTCTTGTTGAGGTTCTAGGGTCCGTGTCGTGCCGGGAAGCCCACCGCGGCACACCGAGACTCTCGGAGGTGCCCGATGGACATGGAAGTCACCGCGTGGTCGTCGCTCCACCGGGCGACGTACGCCCAGGACGCCGACCGGCGCCCCTTCTCCCGCGCGACGCTCCGCCGCATCGGCGGCTTCGCCCGCCCGCACCGCGCCAAGCTGCTCTGGTTCCTGCTGCTCGGCATCGCGACGGCCATGCTCGCAGTCGCCACGCCCCTGCTCGCCGGCCGGGTCGTCGACGCGATCGTGGACCGCACCTCGAGCGGCGTCGTCATCGGGCTCGCCGCCCTCATCGCCGTCATCGCGCTGGCCGAGGCCGGACTCGGGCTCGTGACCCGCTGGCTGTCCGCCACCATCGGCGAAGGCCTGATCCTCGACCTGCGCACCGCGGTCTTCGACCACGTCCAGCGCATGCCGGTCGCCTTCTTCACGCGTACCCGCACCGGCGCTCTGGTCAGCCGCCTCAACAACGACGTCATCGGCGCGCAGCGGGCGTTCAGCGACACCCTCTCCGGCGTCGTCGGCAACTTCGTGACGCTGCTCCTCACGCTGATCGTGATGATCGGGATCTCCTGGCAGATCACCCTCCTCGCGCTGCTCCTGCTGCCCGTCTTCCTGCTGCCCGCCCGGCGGGTCGGCGGCCGGCTTGCGAAGCTGCGCCGCGAGGCCGCGAACCACAACGCCGCGATGAGCACCCAGATGACCGAGCGCTTCTCCGCGCCCGGAGCGACGCTGGTGAAGCTGTTCGGGCGCCCGGCCGACGAGTCGGCCGAGTTCGCCGCCCGGGCGGACCGCGTACGGGACATCGGGGTGCGTACGGCGATGGTCCAGGTCTCGTTCGTCACCGCGCTGACCCTGGTCTCCGCCCTGGCCCTCGCCCTCGTCTACGGGCTGGGCGGTTTCTACGCGCTGCGCGGCCGGCTCGACCCCGGCGCCGTCGTCGCGCTCGCGCTGCTGCTCACCCGCCTCTACGCGCCGCTGACCGCCCTGGCCGGAGCCCGCGTCGAGGTGATGAGCGCCCTGGTGAGCTTCGAGCGCGTCTTCGAGGTGCTGGACCTGGAGCCGCTCATCACCGAGAAGCCGGACGCCCGGCGGGTTCCGGACGGGCCGGTGTCCGTGGAGTTCGACCGGGTCAACTTCGGCTACCCGTCCGCCGACAAGGTCTCCCTCGCCTCCCTCGAGGAGGTGGCCCAGCTCGACACCCGGGGCGGGGCCGACGTCCTGCACGATGTGTCCTTCCGCGCCGAGCCGGGCCGCATGGTCGCCCTCGTCGGCTCCTCCGGCGCGGGCAAGTCGACCATCGCGCAGCTGGTGCCGCGGCTGTACGACGCCGACAGCGGCGCCGTACGCCTCTCCGGCGTGGACGTACGGGACCTGACCGCCGACTCGGTCCGCGAGACGCTCGGCATGGTGACCCAGGACGGACACCTCTTCCACGACTCGATCCGCGCGAACCTGCTGCTCGCGCGCCCCGGCTCAGGCGACGACGACCTCTGGGACGCCCTCCGCAGGGCCCGGCTCGACGGGCTCGTCGCGGCGCTGCCCGACGGCCTGGACACGGTCGTCGGCGAGCGCGGTTACCGCCTCTCCGGCGGCGAGCGCCAGCGGTTGACGATCGCCCGGCTGCTGCTGGCACGGCCGCGCGTGGTCATCCTCGACGAGGCCACCGCGCACCTGGACTCGACGTCCGAGGCGGCCGTCCAGGAGGCGCTGAGCGAGGCGCTCGACGGGCGCACCGCGGTGGTCATAGCCCACCGGCTGTCCACCGTGCGGGCCGCGGACCTCATCCTCGTCGTCGAGGACGGGCGGATAGTGGAGCGCGGTACGCACACCGATCTGCTGTCGGCGGGCGGCCGTTACGCGGAGCTGTACCGGACCCAGTTCGAGCAGCCGTCCCCGCAGCAGCCGGCGGCGGTCCGGGCCGCGCAGGCGACGTAGGCTGGTCGTCCCAGCCGCGAATCCGTTCAGCCGCGATCCATCTCCGGAGCACATTTCCCGTGACCGACCAGCACCGTCGTCGCCGTCCCGGCGCGCCCTACCGCCGCCCCAAGAAGGACCCGGTCCGCATCCTCGCCTTCGAGGCGCTGCGGGCCGTCGACGAGCGCGACGCGTACGCCAACCTCGTGCTGCCGCCGCTGCTGCGCAAGGCCCGGGAGGAGGAGGGCTTCGACGGCCGGGACGCGGCGCTCGCGACCGAGCTGGTGTACGGGACGCTCCGCCACCAGGGCACGTACGACGCGATCATCGCCGCGTGCGTGGACCGGCCGCTGCGCGAGGTCGACCCGCCGGTGCTGGACGTGCTCAGCCTGGGCGCGCACCAGCTGCTCGGCACCCGGATCCCGACGCACGCGGCGGTCTCGGCGACCGTCGAGCTCGCTCGGGTCGTACTCGGCGACGGGCGGGCGAAGTTCGTCAACGCCGTGCTGCGCAGGATCGCGGACGACGAGCTCGGCGGCTGGCTGGAGCGGGTCGCCCCGCCGTACGACGAGGACCCCGAGGACCACCTGGCCGTCGTCCACTCGCACCCGAGGTGGATCGTCTCCGCGCTGTGGGACGCGCTGGGCGGCGGCCGCGCCGGCATCGAGGACCTGCTGGAGGCGGACAACGAGCGGCCCGAGGTGACGCTCGTCGCCAGGCCTGGCCGGTCCACCACCGGCGAGTTGCTGGAGACGCTGGGGGAGGAGGCCGGGCTGCCGGGCCGCTGGTCGCCGTACGCCGTGCGGCTGGCGGAGGGCGGCGAGCCCGGGGCGCTCGACGCGGTCCGCGAGGGGCGTGCGGGCGTGCAGGACGAGGGCAGCCAGCTGGTCGCGCTCGCGCTCGCGAACGCTCCCCTGGACGGGCCCGACGCCCGCTGGCTCGACGGCTGCGCCGGGCCGGGCGGCAAGGCGGCGCTGCTCGGCGCGCTGGCGGCGGAGCGCGGCGCCGCGCTGCTCGCCTCGGAGAAGCAGCCGCACCGGGCGCGCCTCGTCGACCGGGCCCTCGCCGGGAACCCGGGCCCGTACCAGGTGATCGCCGCGGACGGCACCCGCCCGCCGTGGCGCCCCGGCGCCTTCGACCGGGCGCTGGTGGACGTGCCGTGCACCGGCCTCGGCGCCCTGCGGCGCCGCCCGGAGGCCCGGTGGCGGCGCCGCCCCGAGGACCTGGACGGCTTCGCGCCGCTGCAGCGCGCGCTGCTGCGCGAGGCGCTGAACGCCGTACGCGTCGGCGGGGTCGTCGGGTACGCGACCTGCTCGCCGCACCTGGCGGAGACGCGGACCGTGGTCGAGGACGTGCTGAAGGGGCGGGGCGGGGCCGCGGCCCCCGCGGAGTGGATCGACGCCCGGCCGCTGATGCCGGGGGTGCCCGCACTGGGCGACGGCCCGGACGTCCAGCTGTGGCCGCATCAGCACGGCACGGACGCGATGTATCTGGCCCTGTTGCGGCGTACGGGGTGACGCGGCGCCGGCGATATTTCGTGGAGGTGCGGCCGAGTTCGGCACCGCCGGCGCGCCGCCGTGGTTGAGCGCCGTTGCGGCGGACGATTTTTCCGCCCCGACGGCGAGAAGCCGGACGGCGTGTACCGGCGGTGCCGAACCGGCCGCAACCATGCGCTGCCTTAAGGCGTCCTCGCTGACGACCCGTTCTCGTCAGCGAGCCGGTGCGGCCACCACATGCGGGGTCCGATGTCCAGGAACAACGCGGTGACCAGCACGGACCGTACGACGAAGGTGTCCAGGAGCACGCCCAGCGCGACCGCGAAGCCGATTTCGGCGAAGCCCACCAGGGGCAGGGTGCCCAGCGCGGCGAAGGTGCCCGCCAGGACCAGGCCGGCCGACGTGATGACGGCGCCGGTCGCGGCGAGGGCGGTGAGCGCCCCGCGACGCGTGCCCTGCCTCCGGGCCTCCTCGCGGACCCGGCTGGACAGGAAGATGTTGTAGTCGATGCCCAGGGCGACCAGGAAGACGAAGACGAAGAGCGGGAAGGCGGTGTCCTCGCCCGCATAGTCGAACAGGTAGCGGAAGGCGAGCGCGCTGATGCCGAGCGCCGCCGCGTAGGACAGCACCACCGTCGCGATCAGGACCAGCGGGCCGATCACGGCCCGCAGCAGCAGGCCCAGGATGGCCAGCACCACGACCAGGACCAGCGGGAGCACCACCGCGTTGTCCCGGGTGGAAGCGGTTTCCGCGTCGAGCAGCGCTGCCGTGCCCCCGCCGACCTTGGCGTCCGCGTCCGGGACGGCGTGAGCCGCGTCCCGCACCCGCTCGACCGTGTCCTTCGCGGCCGCGCTGTCCGCGGGGGCGGTCATCGTCGCCTCGAACAGGACCCGGCCCTCGTGCTCGCGCGCGGTTCCCGGCGGAACGCCGATCGACTGCGGCACCACACCGGGCGTGGCCGCGACCGCCCGGCCGACCTGCTCGGCCCGGTCGGCGTTCGCGACGATCACCAGCGGATCGCCGCTGCCCGCGGGGAAGTACCGCGCCGAGACCTCCTGTCCCTTGATCGACTCCTGCTCCTCGGTGAACGCGTCCGTGTTGCTGATGCCCTCGGCACGCAGGGCGAGGATGCCGAGGGACAGCGCGGCCAGGATGACGGCGGTGACCGACCAGACGGCGCGCGGGCGGTGCGAGATGCGGTTGCCCGTACGGGCCCACAGCCCCCGCACGGTCGGCTCGGCGGACCCGTAGTACGGGGTGACCGGCCAGAAGAACCAGCGCCCGACGATCACCAGCAAGGCGGGGAACAGCGTGAGCATCGCGAGCACGGCGATCAGCACGCCGATCGCGCAGACCGGGCCGAGCCCGCTGGTCGAGTTCATCTCGGCGACGAGCAGCACGAGCATGCCCGCGCACACCGTGGCGCCGCTGGCGATGACGGCCGGGCCCGCCCGGTGCAGGGCCAGCGCCATCGCGTCGTGCCGGTCCTCGTGCCGGCGCAGCTCCTCGCGGTACCGGGCGACCAGCAGCAGGGCGTAGTCCGTCCCCGCGCCGAAGACGAGGACGGTGAGGATGCCCGCGCTCTGCCCGTTCACGGTCAGGTCGGCGTAGCGGGCCAGGAGATAGACGATCGCCTGGGCGCTCAGCAGGGACGCGACGGCGGAGACCACCGGCACCAGGAGAAGGGTGGGACTGCGGTACGTGATGAGCAGCGCCACGACCACCACGCCGAGGGCGGCGAGGAGCAGCGTCGAGTCGATGCCCTCGAAGACCTCGGCGAAGTCGGCGTTGGTGCCGGCGGGCCCCGTCACGTACACCTCGAGACCGCCACTGCCGCCACCGCCGCTGCCGACCGTCTCCCGGATGTCGTCGACCGCCTTGGACAGCCGCTCCCAGCCCTCCTCGTCGACGGTGACCGGCAGGTAGATCAGTGCGGCGCGGGGGTCTCCGGGGCGGTTGTAGAGGGGGCCGCGGGCCTCCTCACCGCGGATCCCGTGCGCGCTCAGGCCCTTCAGCTCCGCCGCGTCCTCGGCGATCGCCGCCTGGTCCGCGGCCGTGAGGCCGCTCTCCCGGGCGTAGATCACCACCGCGGGCATGGTCTCGGGCCGGAAGTCCTCGGACAGCCCCAGGACCTGCGTGGATTCGGCACTGCCGGGGAGCCAGGAGGTGGCGTCGTTGTCCTGGGCGCTGCTGAGCTTCTGGGCCAGCGGGGCGAGGGCGAAGATCGCGACCAGCCACAGCAGAAGGACGAGCCACTTGGAGCGACGGCCGCACACCAGCCATGCAACGCCCCGGGATCGTCCTTCCGACATGACGTCCGGCATCAAGGGCTCCCCGGATTGTGTCAACCACGCGTCCGTCAGCAGCCGTCGGCCATGGCAGGCTTAGTGCCATGGCCGTTCAGATCAACCCCAGTATCCTCTCCGCCGACTTCTCGCGCCTGGCGGAGGAGGCGCAAGCCGTCGAGGGCGCCGACTGGCTCCACGTCGATGTGATGGACAACCACTTCGTGCCCAACCTGACGCTCGGCGTGCCGGTCGTCGAGTCGCTGGCCCGCGCCGCGGACACACCGCTGGACTGCCACTTGATGATCGAGGACCCGGACCGCTGGGCCCCGGCGTACGTCGAGGCCGGGGCCGCTTCCGTCACCTTCCACATCGAGGCCGCCCATGCGCCCGTACGGCTGGCCCGCGAGATCCGGGCCAAGGGCGGCCGCGCCTCCATGGCGCTCAAGCCCGCCACCCCGATCGAGCCGTACGAGGACCTGCTGTCCGAGCTGGACATGGTGCTGATCATGACCGTCGAGCCCGGTTTCGGCGGGCAGGCGTTCCTCGACATCATGCTGCCGAAGATCCGCCGTACGCGTGAGCTGATCGCCAAGCACGGTCTGGAGATGTGGCTCCAGGTGGACGGCGGGGTCTCGGCGGAAACGATCGAGCGGTGCGCCGAGGCGGGAGCCGACGTCTTCGTCGCCGGCTCCGCTGTCTACGGCAAGGACGACCCGGCCGCTGCCGTGCGCGCCCTGCGTGCGCGGGCGCAGGAGACCATCGCCAGCGCCGCGTGGGCGTGCAACCACTGAACGTCAGCTCGGTGAACGCGGGGCGGCAAGGGCTGATCAACAACCGCCGGTTCTGACAGGATGAGCAGGAGGGCACCACCCGGCGGGGCCGGGGGTGCCGGCAAGTGCAGCAGTGAGGAGAGTGCGGTGTCTGCTAAGTCGGCGGGTCGGTCTGCCCTGCGGATGGGACCCGCTGAGCTGGTGCAGGCGGCGGCCATGGCCCGCCGCTTCTACCTCGAGGGCAAGTCCAAGATCCAGATTGCGGAGGAGTTCGGCGTCAGCCGCTTCAAGGTCGCGCGGGTCCTGGAGACCGCCCTCGAGCGCGACCTCGTACGCATCGAGATCCGCGTCCCCGCCGAGCTGGACGCGGAGCGCTCCGACGCGCTCCGCGCCCGCTACGGCCTGCGTCACGCGGTCGTCGTGGAGTCCCCCTCCGAGGCCGAGGCGGATGCGCCCGACCCCGAGAACCTCGGCGAGGTCGCCGCCGACCTGCTGGGCGAGCTGGTCGCCGAGGGCGATGTCCTGGGCCTGGCCTGGGGGCGGTCCACCATCCACATGGCCGCGGCCCTGGACCGGCTGCCGCCGTGCACCGTCGTCCAGCTCACCGGCGTGTACGACGCGGGCACCGCCGAGCGCGGCTCGGTCGAGGCCGTACGGCGGGCCGCCCAGGTCTCCGGCGGCGAGGCCCATCCCATCTACGCGCCGATGCTGCTGCCCGACACGGCCACCGCCGCGGCCCTGCGCGGCCAGACCGGGATCGCCCGCGCCTTCGAGTACTTCGACAAGGTCACGGTCGCCTGCGTCTCCATCGGCTCCTGGGAGGCGGGCATCTCCACGGTCTACGACATGCTCACCAAGGAGGAGCGGGAGCACTACGCCTCGCTGGGCGCCGCCGCCGAGATGTCCGCGCACCTCTTCGACGCGGAGGGGCGGCGCATCGGCCGCGACCTGGGGGAGCGGTGCATCACCGTCGAGGCCGACCGGCTTCGCCGGATCCCGGAGGTGGTGGCCATCGCGGGTGGCCACCGCAAGGCCCCCGCGATCGGCGCCGTGCTGCGCTCGGGTCTGGTCACCAGCCTGGTCACGGACACCGCGGCCGCGGACTACCTGCTGCACGAGACCAACCCCGGCCTGCGGCCGGCCCTGGACCGGGCGGACCCGGACGGCGCGTGAGGGCGCCGCCGAGGGGGAACACCTCGGCGACGCCCGCCAGGTCGCCGACTTCGCGGCAGCCGTACGAACTCACTGGAATCTTCCGTCAGTTCACCGGATGAGACCGGGCATCACCTCGCTCGCCGCGGGGGCAGGTGCTCGTTTTCGCTGCGCCGCGGGCGCGTGCGCGGGCATGCTGAATGCATGTCTCGTCACAGTGAGCAAGTGCCCGGTTACCGTACGATCAGGGTCGCCCCGCAGGATGCTCCGGTCGCGGCCCTCGCGGATGTTGAGGCGTGGCAGGCGCGCGACGCGTATCCGGAGATCTACTTCGCCGGTGGCCCGGTCTTCGGCGTGGCGCGGGAGCGCGAGGAGGGCGGCTGGGAGCTGCACCCGTACTTCTCCGGGCTCGCGCCGCAGGACGCCCGCGACAGCATGGGCCCCCACTTCCGGCGGCTGGCGCAGGAGGCGGAGCGGTCCGGGGACCAGGCGGCGCACGAGGAGTGCATGCGGGCGGCCGAGCGGATGGACTGGGAGGCCGTCGACGAGGTGACCGTCCGGGGCGACCGGTACCGGGTGGTCCGTGCGGAACCGTTCATCCGCATGGGACCGGCAGGGCCCGAGCCCCCGCGCCCGACGGATCCCGATCCGGGTGAGCCCGGACAGGCGCGTGAAGTCCCTGACCCCACGGCGGGTTTCGTGATCGATCCGATCACCGCCACGGGCATGTCGGAGGGAATCCTGAAACTTGAGTTGCTGTCCGGCGGCCGCAAGAAGGGCACCGTGCCGCCGGATGTGCGCGCCGACTCGCTGCGCGCCGCGGAGACGCACCCGGGAGGCGTGCTGCTGCCGGCCACGTTCATGACGGCCGAGTACCTGGACGGGCGCTGGCGGCCCGAATCGACCGTCAACTCGACCACGCCGCAGGCGGCCCGAGACGGGCTGGCGATGCGCCTGCGGGTCATGGCGCCGTGGAAGCTCAAGCTCGGAGCGGAGGAGCGCGCGGAGTACGCGAGGGCCGCGGATCGCCTCGACGAGGAGCGGGGCGACGAACTGGAGGTGGCGGGGCGGCGCTTCAGGGTGGTGCGGGTCGAGCGGCTGGTCCGGCTCGGGCCGGACGGCCCCGAGGGACCGCGCCCCTCCGATCCGGACCCGCAGCCGCCGGTCATGGTGCAGAACCAGCAGCTACGGGAGCAGGGGCTGCTGGAGGACGATGACGAGGACGGTCCTGCCGAACTCGACGAGGAGACCCAGGAGCTGGCCCGGCTGTTCCACGAGGAGGAACGCCGGCGCAACGCCCGCCGCGAGCGACGCTGAGCGGCCCGTCGCGGCGGCCTGCAGGCGCCCGGCACGATGCCGTTCCCCTGCCCCGCCCCTCCCCGAAACTGGGGGCTCTGCCCCAGACCCCGAGGCGTCGAGGGGCCCAGCCCCCTGGTAGCGCGCTGGGCTCCCAGCCCCGCACCCGAGGCTCCACCCCCCGAGGGGCCAGGCCGCCGGCCGCTGGTGACGGCTGGCGGCCCTCAGCAATCGCTGGCCCCACCCTGGGGCTGGCGCTTCGCCCCCGGCCTCCGGGGGTTCAGTGGGCGGAGCCCCCGGACCGGGGAGGTGCGGGGCAGAGGCGGACGCACCGGGGGGCCGTCCGCGGCTTGGGCGAAGACACAGGGGAAGCGCGTATCTCCTGGCGGAAGGCACAGAGCCGGGGCGCGGGTTCGCCAGGATCTGCTGCGATCGGGGACAATGACGTAGGAGCCGCAGCCGACCCGCGCTGGGTTCTGTGCTGACTCCCCACCCGCCGACAGCGTAAAATTGCAGGTGAGAGAGTTAGTATGCGTTTCCTCAACGATCAGAAGCCGCCGTACGACCTGACGTACGACGACGTGTTCATGGTGCCGAGCCGCTCCGCGGTCGGCTCCCGGCAGGAGGTCGATCTGTCCTCCCACGACGGGAGCGGCACGACCATCCCGCTCGTCGTGGCCAACATGACCGCGATCGCCGGCCGCCGCATGGCCGAGACGGTCGCCCGCCGGGGCGGCCTCGTGGTCATCCCGCAGGACATCCCACTGGACGTCGTCGCCGACGTCGTCGGCTGGGTCAAGCAGCGGCACCTCGTCCTCGACACCCCGATCGTGCTCGCGCCGCACGCGACCGTGGCCGACGCGCTGTCCCTGCTGCCCAAGCGGGCACACGGGGCGGGCGTCGTGGTCGAGGACGGCCGCCCGGTCGGCATCGTCACCGAGTCCGACCTGACCGGCGTGGACCGGTTCACGCAGCTGACCGAGGTCATGTCGAGGGAGCTGCTGCTCCTCGACGCGGACATCGACCCGCGCGAGGCCTTCAACCGCCTTGACGCCGCGCACCGCAAGATCGCCCCCGCGGTCGGCGAGGACGGCAGGCTCGTCGGCATCCTCAACCGCAAGGGCGCCCTTCGCGCCACCCTCTACACCCCGGCGACCGACGCGAACGGCAGGCTCCGTATCGCCGCCGCGGTCGGCATCAACGGCGATGTCGCGGGCCGCGCCAAGGCGCTGATCGAGGCCGGTGTGGACACGCTCGTCGTGGACACCGCGCACGGCCACCAGGAGTCGATGGTCAGCGCGCTGAAGGCGGTGCGCGGCATCGACCCGCAGGTTCCGGTCGTGGCGGGCAACGTCGTCGCCGCCGAGGGCGTACGCGACCTCATCGAGGCAGGCGCCGACATCGTCAAGGTCGGTGTCGGTCCCGGCGCCATGTGCACCACGCGGATGATGACCGGCGTCGGCCGGCCGCAGTTCTCCGCCGTTCTCGAATGCGCCGCGGAGGCGCGGAAGTTCGGCAAGCACGTGTGGGCCGACGGCGGCGTGCGGCACCCGCGCGACGTCGCCATGGCGCTGGCCGCGGGCGCGTCCAACGTCATGGTCGGCTCCTGGTTCGCGGGTACGTACGAGTCCCCCGGCGACCTCCAGCACACCGCCGACGGGAGGCCGTACAAGGAGAGCTACGGCATGGCGTCCGCGCGCGCGGTGCGCAACCGCACCTTCGACGACTCGGCGTACGACCGGGCGCGCAAGGGCCTGTTCGAGGAGGGCATCTCGACCTCGTGGATGTTCCTCGACCCGGCCCGCCCGGGCGTCGAGGACCTGATCGACTCGATCATCGCGGGCGTGCGCAGCTCCTGCACCTACGCGGGCGCAGCCTCTCTCGAGGAGTTTCACGAGCGGGCCATCATCGGCGTCCAGAGCGCCGCGGGCTACGCCGAGGGCCAGCCGCTGCACGCCAGCTGGCAGTGACGGGCGGCGGGTCGGCAGGAACGGTCCTGCGGTCCGCGCCGCCCCCGTCCCGCCCGCCCCGGTCGGCGGTCAGCGGGGGGCGACGCGGTCGGGCCGGGTCTGTCCACCCCATGGCCTGAACGGCATGGGGATACCCCATCCCTATCGCCCCGCGGAACGCATGCCCACACCGTGACCGGACGCCCGCGCGCGTGCCCCGCAGGCTCCTGACCAGGCCTCCTGACGCCAGAATTTGCTGATCCATGCGGTGACCTGCAACGATCTCCCGTGCCCGCAGCCTACGCGCAACGATGGTGCGTGGATGCGCAAGGTTCGTGCATTACGGGCCCATGCGCCCGGCTCGTAGGGTCGTGCGCTGAACGTGGAGTGGCGGAGACCGCTTGCTCGGCGGTCCCCCTCTCACCGGGCTCTTCTCCCATGCCCGCCGGGGGCGCCGATGGTCCCCGCCCCTGACAGGCATCGAAGAAGGAGCCCACCCAGTGTTGGACCACGGCGCAGCCCCACCGGCCGCAGACAGTCAGACACAGTCCCCCCGGCCGCCCGCCGGCGGGCTCGGTGCCCGTCTCATGCGGCGCAAGCCCGTCGAAAGGCTCGTCGCGGAAGGCGGCCACGGCCAGGGCGGCACCTTGCGCCGCACCCTCGGCATGTGGCAGCTGACGATGATCAGCATCGGTGCCACGCTGGGCACCGGCATCTTCGTCGTGCTCGGCGAGGCGGTGCCGGACGCGGGCCCCGCGGTCATGGTGTCGTTCGTGATAGCCGGTCTGACGGCGCTCTTCTCCGCCCTCTCGTACGCCGAGCTGGCCGGCACCATTCCGGTCTCCGGCTCCTCGTACTCCTACGCCTACGCCACCATGGGCGAGCTCGTCGCCTGGGTCTGCGGCTGGTGTCTGATCCTCGAGTACGGCGTGTCGGTCGCGGCCGTCGCCGTCGGCTGGGGCGAGTACCTCAACGAGCTCCTCGGCGGCACCATCGGCTTCACCATCCCCGACGCGCTGGCCGCGCCGCCCGGTGACGGCGGCCTGTTCAACCTGCCCGCGCTGCTGGTCGTGCTGCTCTCCATGGCCTTCCTGCTCGGCGGGGCCAAGGAGAGCGCCCGCGCCAACACGATCATGGTCGCGGTGAAGATCGGCGCGCTGCTGCTGTTCTGCGCCATCGCCTTCATGGGCATCAGGGCCGGGAACTACCAGCCGTTCATGCCGCTCGGCATGGCGGGCGTCAGCGCCGCGGGAGCGACCCTCTTCTTCTCCTACATCGGCTTCGATGCCGCCTCCACCGCAGGTGAGGAGGCCAAGAACCCCAAGCGCGACCTTCCGCGCGCGATCATGCTCTCGCTGCTCATCGTGACCGCCCTGTACGTCCTGGTGGCGGCCGTCGCCGTCGGCGCGCAGCCGTGGAAGAAGTTCGAGGGCTCCGACGCCGCCCTCGCCGGGATCATGAACAACGTGACGGGCCAGAGCTTCTGGGGCGTGCTGCTCGCCGCGGGCGCCGTCATCGCCATCGCCAGCGTCATCCTCACCGTGCTCTACGGCCAGACCCGGATCCTGTTCGCGATGTCCCGCGACGGCCTGGTGCCCAAGGTCTTCTCGAAGGTCCACTCGCGTTCCGGCACCCCGCGCGCCAACACCGTGATCGTCTCGCTCTTCTGCGGTGTGCTCGCGGCCGCGGTCCCGCTCGGCCAGCTCGCCGACGCCACCAGCATCGGCACGCTCTTCGCCTTCGCGCTGGTGAACATCGCGGTCATCGTGCTGCGCAGGACCCGCCCCGAGATGCCCCGCTCCTTCCGGGTGCCGCTCTCCCCGCTCCTGCCGGTCATCGGCTTCGGGCTCTGCGTGTGGATGATGGGCAGCCTCGACGTCATCACCTGGACGGTCTTCGGGGTCTGGATGGCCACCGGCCTTGTGATCTACTTCGGTTACGGCATGCGCCGCTCCCGCCTGGAAGCGGCACCCGCAGACGCCACCACGTCAGGCTCCGTAGAGAAGTGATCCACCCGCAGTGCGACTGAACGATCTCGACGAACGCATCGTCCACGCCCTCGCCGAGGACGCCCGCCGCTCCTACGCGGACATCGGCGCCGAGGTCGGCCTGTCCGCGCCCGCCGTCAAGCGGCGCGTGGACAGGCTCCGGGCGGAGGGAGCCATCACCGGCTTCACCGTCCGCGTCGACCCGGCGGCCCTCGGCTGGGAGACGGAGGGTTATATCGAGATGTACTGCCGCCACAACACCTCACCCGAGGACATCCGCCGCGGCCTGTCGCGCTACCCGGAGGTGGCGTCCGCGTCGACCGTGACCGGCGACGCGGACGCCATCGTCCAGATCTTCGCCGCCGACATGCGCCACTTCGAGCAGGTGCTGGAGCGGATCGCGGGCGAGCCGTTCGTGGAACGCACCAAGTCGGTGCTGGTCCTCTCCCCGCTGCTGCGCCGCTACAGCTCGGGCGCGCCGGGCTGACGGAGTGTGAACTCGCCTGTGGTCCATGGGAAGGAGGGCCGGCGGCGGGCCGCATGAACCCCTGGGGGATCCTTGGTGTTTCCCGGGGCCTCACTTGCAGGTCGTTGTTCGCCGACTCGGCATCTGCCAGCTTGGACTGGCAGGTGGCGTGAACAGTCTGCAGAAAGAGGTGGCGGGATGGACGGCGCGCTGTGGATGTACGCCGTGCTGGCACTCGCCACCGCGCTGCCGTTGCTGCCCAACTCCGCGATCCTGGCCGGCGCGGGAGCGCTGGCCGCCGTAGGCAGGCTCCAGCTGTCTCTCGTACTGCTCGTACCGCTGGCCGGCGCGATAGCCGGTGACCTGGCCGTGTACTGGGCCGGAACCCGGGCCCGCGGCCGTGTGCTGGGCTGGGTGGTACGCAACCCCAGGCGCCGCGCGGCGATGGGGTGGGCGGCGAGCCGCGTCGGGCGGCACGGTGTGCCGGCCGTGATAGCGATGCGCTTCGTGCCCAGCGGGCGCTTCGTGGGCGGGCTGACCACCGGCATCGTGGGCTTCGGCCGGCGCCGGTATCTGCTCGGTGCCGGCGTCGCCGAGCTGATCTTCGTCTCCTACACCGTCGGTCTCGGCTATACCGGCGGGCTCGTCGCCGCGAGCAGTGGATCCGCGCTGATCATCGGGCCCGGTGTCTCCCTGCTCGTCGCAGGCGTGGCGGCCGCGGCGCAGGGGATGTCCTGCAGGCGTGCCGCGCGTGTCCGGAGGGTGTCGGCGGCTGTGTGAGGCGGCCCAAGCCGCCTTACGGACGCTGCGGTTGAGGCAGCCGGCCCGACCAGATGCCGCAGGCCGGATCCGGCCCCGGCCGCCGCCCGGGCCCCGATCGCGACGGGCCTCGTGACGCTCGCTCCGCCGAGGTGGGAACCGGCCCCCGCTGCGGGCCGCTCAACGCTTCATTAGTTCTCGTCACCCTCGAATGAGGCACCCGCGCATGTTCCTGGGCATGTGCGGTGCGCTGTGGTGACGCCCGAGCTTACTGGCCGGACGTCGGAACCATGTGAGCCGGCCGGCCCGGGAAAGGGGTCGCTTTCCTGACCAACTCGCCCTGCGCTACGTGCTGTTCGCGGGGTGATGTACGTCATTTTCCTCCTACTTGCGAGTAACCTTCGGGGCTCCGACCACTAGCGTGCAGAGGCATCCTGTCCCTCTGCCCCCCGGGGAGACCATGCGCCGGCGACCTGGCCGAAGCACGATCCGCACCCGGATCGTCGCCCTCACCCTGATCCCGATCGTCGCACTGCTCACCCTCTGGGCCTCCGTGATGGTCTCGATGACCGGTGACCTGCGGGCGCTGATCCGGCTTCAGGAGGTGTACAAGCACTTCGGCAGCCCCGTGGACACCGCCGTCGGGGAGATCCAGGTCGAACGGCGCCTGGCCGCCGCGTATCTCGCATCCCCCGCCGCCACCGCCCGGGTCGCAGATCTGGCAGCCCAGCAGCGCTCCACCGACGACGCCGTACGGGCCATGCGTACCGCGGCGGAGGACTCCGAGCACCAGGACGACCTCTCCGGGGAGCAGCGCGGCGCCCTCGACGCGATGCTCGACGCCGCAGCTGAACTGCCCGCGCTGCGCGACAAGGTGATCGCCCGGAAGATCTCCTGGGACCGGGCCGTCGACGACTACACCGCCGTCATCGAGCCGACCTTCGCAGTCGGGTCGGCGCTGACCGCCCTCCAGGCGGGACACCTCGCGCGGGAGGCGCAGGTCGTCGTGGACCTCGTACGGGTCCGGGAGTTCGTGTCCCGGGAGGATGCGCTCGTCGCCGGGGCCAGGGCGGCCGGGGGATTCGAGGCGGCCCAGTACCGCGCTCTGACCGGCGCGATCGAGGACCGGCGGGTCTTCCAGCGGACGTACGTGCCGTCCCTCCCCGCCGACTCCCGCGCTCTCTTCCAGGACTTCGAGCGGGGCCGCGAGTACCGGGCGCTGACCGAGGGCGAGGACGCGCTGCTGAGCGCAGGGGCGAAGAGCGCGGGGAAGGCGGTCGCGGCGGACTCCTGGCGCACCACCATGGACCGGGCGGTCAAGCGCTACATGGTGCTGTGCACCGAGGCCGCCAGGAACTCGGCGGCCCGCGCCCGCGACTTCGCCCGGGGCGAGCTGCTCCGGTCGGGGATCGCGGGCGGCGTCGGCCTCGTCGCGGTCTGCGGCTCGGTCTGGCTCTCGGTCCGCGCAGGCCGGCGCATCTCCCGCAGGCTCGAGGAGCTGCGCGACGCCGCCGACCTGGCCACCCAGCAACTGCCCGAGGTGATGCGGCGGCTCAGCACCGGCGAGCCGGTGGACGTGGACGGGGCGGCTCCGCCGCTCGCGTACGGCGACGGCGACGGTGACGGTCACGGCGACGGCGACTCCCGGGGCTCGGCGGCACAGGACGAGATCGGCCAGGTCGGGCAGGCCCTCAACACCGCGCGCCGGGCGGCCGTGGAGGCGGCCGTGAAGCAGGCGGGCCTGCGCCGGGGCGTATTCGCCGTCCTCCTCAACATCGCCCGGCGCAACCAGGCGTTGGTGCACCGCCAGTTGAAGCTGGTGGACACCCTGGAGCGGCGCACCGACGACCCCGACGTCCTGGAGGACCTGTTCCGCATCGACCACCTGACGACGCGGATGCGGCGCCACGCCGAAGGCCTGATCATCCTCTCCGGCGCGACACCGGGCCGCCGCTGGCGCAACCCGGTGCCCGTGGTCGAGGTGGTCGGTTCGGCGGTCGGCGAGATCGAGGAGTACGCGCGCGTGGTCGTGCCACCGATGCCCGCCGTCGGCGTCACCGGCCAGGCGGTGGCGGACGTGGTGCATCTGATCGCCGAACTCGTCGAGAACGCCACCGCCTTCTCCCCGCCCCACACCCAGGTGACCATGCGGCCGGAGGAGATCAGGGGCGGCTTCGTGCTGCGGATCGACGACCGCGGTCTCGGCATGGCCCCCGCGGAGCTCGCGGAGGCCAACCGGACGCTCGCGCTCGAGGGGGACTTCGACCCGGCGCAGACCGAGCGGCTCGGCCTGTACGTCGTCGGGCGGCTCGCCGGCCGCCACGGCATCGAGGTGACCCTCACCCGGTCCCCGTACGGCGGCACGACGGCCGCCGTCCTGCTGCCGAGCGCGATCCTGGCCGAAGCCTCCCCCGCGGCCGAGGCGGCTCCCGCGGACGCCGGAACCCCCGCGCACGCCATGGGGTCCGCCCAGGCCGCGGCCCCCTCGAACGGGGGGACCGCCCACCGCGCGCCTGAACCACCCGGCCCTCCCGCACGTACGAAGAGGGTGCCGGAGGCACATGCGACGGGGGAGGAGGCGCGTACGAGTGAGCCGGAAGCGGAGACCACGGCGCCGAGCGAGGCGGGCGAACGGCCCGAGCTGCCCACCCGCGTGCGCCAGGCGAGCATCGCGCCCCAGCTGCGCACAGCCCACCCGGACCCGTCACCCGCACCCTCCGGTCGCGCCGCGGACGAGGGCCGCAACGGCCATGACGCCCACGGCGCCCACGAGGCCGAAGACGACGTCACGCCCGAGCGGATGGGCGCGATCTTCGGAGCGTTCCAGCGGGGTCTGGAGCGCGGCCGCCGCGTCGAGCCGCACGATCCGGACACCGACCACGACTCAGGGAGCGGACGATGACACGCGAGCACCGCACCGGCGGCGGCGCCCAGGAGCGGTCCGGCGCATTCGACTGGCTGCTCGAGGACCTGGTCGCCCGCACCGGCAACGTCCGGCAGGCGATCCTGCTGTCCGCGGACGGCCTCGCGACGAGTGCGTCCGAGGGCATGCGACAGAAGGACATCGATCACCTCGCCGCGGTCGCCGCGGGCTTCTACAGCCTCGCCAGGGGCATCGGCGAGCGGTTCGAGGCCGGTGGCGTGCGCCAGACCATGGTCATGCTCGACGACGCGTACCTCGTCGTCACCGAGGCGGGCGAGAGCAGCCGCCTGGCCGTGCTCGCCGATGCCGAGACGGACATCGGTCAGCTCGCCTACGAGATGTCGCTGCTGGTCAAGCGGGCGGGACGGCATATGGCCGCCGAGGCGCGCGCCGAAGCCGCGGGCGGATGACAGGGCACGACGACGAGGACGCGCACTGGTACGAGGACGAGTCAGGCCCGATGGTGCGCCCCTACACCGTCACCCACGGCCGCACCCGGTCCGCCACTGCACGTGACGTCGACCTGATGGCCTGGGTCACGGCCGTGGACGGCGCGGTGGACGCGGCCGACCCGCGGCGGGCCCTCGACCACGCCAGGACGGCCCTCCTCGATCTGATCCGCCGGGGCCCGCGCACCCTCGCCGAGCTCGCCGCCGGCGCCGACCTGCCGCTCACCGTCGTACGAGTCCTGCTCGGGGACCTGGTGGACGCCGGTCTCGCGCACGTCAGCCGCCCGCCCACCGCCGGGGGCCGTCCGGAACCCGAGCTGCTGCGCGAGGTCGTCGCCCGGCTGCGCGAGCTGTGAATCCACCCCCGGGACAACAATTCGCCGCAGGTGCCGGACATCGCGCAACACATCGCTCACCGGTGCGCAATGGACGCGCCTTGTCCGCCCGCGACCGCGGATCGTACCGTCGTGGAGACCCCGGAAATGCCCGCAACGTCCACCGCGAAGAGGTTCCATGGCGCCGCTGCGCACCGCGCTGTTCCAAGGCCCCGGCGGCGTCCCGCACTCCCGTGAGGACAGCCTCGCCGCGCTCGACGGGGCCGCCCGCAGGGCCGCCCGCGCCGGCGCAGTCCTGCTGCTCACCTCCGAGCTGTTCCTCACCGGCTACGCCGTCGGCAGCGCCCTGCCCGAGCTGGCGGAGACCGCGGAGGGGCCCGGCGCCCGGCGCGTCGCGGAGATCGCCGCCGAGCACGGCCTCGCCATCGCGTACGGCTACCCCGAGCGCGACGGCTGCGCCCTCCACAACTCGGCCCAGCTGATCGGCCCCGACGGCGCCCGCCTGGCGAACTACCGCAAGACCCACCTCTTCGGCGAGTTCGAGACGACCTACTTCACGCCCGGCGACGAGCCCGTCGTCCAGGCCGACGTGGACGGCGTCCGGATCGGGCTGCTGATCTGCTACGACGTGGAGTTCCCGGAGACCGTACGGGCCCACGCGCTGGCCGGCACCGAGCTGCTGCTGGTCCCCACAGCGCTCATGCGCCCGTACGAGATCGTCGCCGAGACCGTGCTTCCGGCCCGCGCCTGGGAGAGCCAGCTCTACATCGCGTACGCCAACCGCTGCGGCCCCGAAGGGGACTTCGACTTCACCGGGCTGAGCTGCCTCGCCGCGCCCGACGGGACCGCGCGCGCCCGTGCGGGCACCGCCGAGGACCTGGTCGTCGCCGACGCCGACCCCGACTTCCTCAAGGCCTCCCGCGCCGAGAACACCTACCTCGGCGACCGCAGGCCCGAGCTGTACGGCTCCCTCGTCTGAGCCTCCTCACTCCGCCGCACCGCCCGCATGTCCCGCAAGGAGAGCCAAGCCGATGACGTCCGTGCCCACCGCCGTCCATGACGAGCAGCACGCCGAGGCCCAGGAGCAGCCGCCGATCACCATGTTCGGCCCGGACTTCCCCTACGCCTACGACGACTACCTCGCCCACCCGGCCGGGCTCGGCTCGATACCCGCGACCGAGCACGGCACCGAGGTCGCGGTCATCGGCGGCGGCCTGTCCGGCATCATCGCCGCGTACGAACTGATGAAGATGGGCCTCAAGCCCGTCGTCTACGAGGCCGACAAGATCGGCGGCCGGCTCCGTACGGTCGGCTTCGAGGGCTGCGACGGGGATTTGACGGCCGAGATGGGCGCCATGCGCTTCCCGCCGTCCTCCACCGCCTTCCAGCACTACATCGACCTGGTCGGTCTGGAGACCACGCCCTTCCCCAACCCGCTGGCGCCCGGCACCCCTTCCACGGTGGTCGACCTCAAGGGCGAGTCGCACTACGCCCGCACGGTCGAGGACCTGCCCGAGGTCTACACCCAGGTCATGAACGCCTGGAACGCCTGTCTGGAGGAGGGCGCCGACTTCTCCGCGATGCAGCGCGCGCTGCGCGAGCGCGACGTCCCGAAGATCCGCGAGATCTGGTCGCAGCTGGTGGAGAAGCTGGACAACCAGACCTTCTACGGCTTCCTGTGCGACTCCCCGGCCTTCAAGTCCTTCAGACACCGGGAGATCTTCGGTCAGGTCGGCTTCGGCACCGGCGGCTGGGACACCGACTTTCCCAACTCCATCCTGGAGATCCTGCGCGTCGTCTACACCGGCGCGGACGACGACCACCGCGGCATCGTCGGCGGCAGCCAGCAGCTTCCGCTGCGGCTGTGGGAGCGGAAGCCGGAGAAGATCGTGCACTGGGCGCAGGGGACGTCGCTGGCCACGCTGCACGGCGGCGAGCCGCGCCCGGCGGTGACCCGGCTGCACCGCACCGCCGGCAACCGGATCACCGTCACCGACGCGAGCGGCGACATCCGTACGTACCGGGCGGCGGTCTTCACCGCGCAGAGCTGGATGCTGCTCAGCAAGATCGAGTGCGACGACGCGCTGTTCCCCATCGACCACTGGACGGCGATGGAGCGCACGCACTACATGGAGTCGTCCAAGCTGTTCGTGCCGGTCGACCGGCCGTTCTGGCTCGACAAGGACGAGGACACGGGCCGGGACGTGATGAGCATGACGCTCACCGACCGGATGACCCGCGGGACGTACCTCCTGGACAACGGGCCGGACAAGCCCGCCGTCATCTGCCTCTCGTACACGTGGTGCGACGACAGCCTCAAGTGGCTGCCGCTGAACGCGAACGAGCGGATGGAGGTCATGCTGAAGTCGCTGTCGGAGATCTATCCGAAGGTCGACATCCGCAAGCACATCATCGGCAACCCGGTCACCGTCTCCTGGGAGAACGAGCCCTACTTCATGGGCGCGTTCAAGGCGAACCTGCCGGGCCACTACCGCTACCAGCGCCGTCTGTTCACGCACTTCATGCAGGACCGGCTGCCCGAGGACAAGCGGGGCATCTTCCTCGCGGGCGACGACATCTCCTGGACCGCGGGCTGGGCGGAGGGCGCGGTGCAGACCGCGCTGAACGCGGTGTGGGGCGTGATGAACCACTTCGGCGGCAGCGCGGACGCGGCCAACCCGGGCCCGGGGGACGTGTACGAGAGCATCGCGCCCGTGGAGCTTCCCGAGGACTGAGCCCCCCGGAGCGCCTCGGCAGTGCCTTCTACGAGGATCTCAAGCGCGCCTGCGCGCTCAGCCCAGGGGCGTGAGCAGGAAGCGGCCGACCAGGCCGACCCCCTCGTCGATCCGCTCCGCGAACTCCCCGTACAGGTCGTCCGTATGCCGCAGACCCCACAGCACGCGGGACGCCGCCCACGCGGCGCTCCGTGCGCGGTCCAGGCTCCACGACCCCGCGAGGTGCGTGAGCGGATCGGCGACGTCCAGCAGATCGGGCCCCGGCATCAGGTCCTCGCGGATCCGCTCCTCCAGCGCGGCCAGCACATCGCCCACGCGCTCGAAGTCCGTCTCGAGCGAATCGGGGCCGCAGGCGAGGCTGCTGCAGGTGTCGACCAGGGCCAGCGCGAGATCGTGCCCGACATGGGCGTTGACGCCGGCCAGGGCGAACTGCAGCGGGCGTACGCCCGGGTGGCGGCGCTGCTGGAACAGCGGCCGCCAGCAGGCCGGGGGCCGCTGACCGGTCGCGGCGGCGTCGACGGCGGCGAGGTAGCGGGCGCCGAAGCGCACCGCCAGCTCGGAGGCGGCCTGCGGGTCCTTGAAGAAACCTTCCGACTCACGCCGGGTGATCTCCTCGGTGACGGCCAGGTAGACCCGGTTGAAGACCGCGACGCCGTCCTGCTCGGGCAGCGCGGCGCCGATCGCGCGCATCCGCTCCGCCACGTGGTGCAGGTCCGCCAGCGGAGTCGGGTGCCGAGTCGTCGTCATGCGCTCAGGGTGGCAGGGCACTTCGGAGAAGTACGGGGTGCAGCGCGCCGGATGACCGGAACGGCGTAATCGGATGCGTGGTGAAGCAAGGGGGGCGCGCGGAGCGCGCCCTCAGTCACTGCGGCCGGGACCGCTCCCGTAGGAGTAGCACGATCAGCGCGCCCGCCATCGCCGGCCCGGCGGAGACCGGCAGCGCCAGATCCGTGCCGTGCGCCAGATCCCCGCCGGACGACGTCGCGACGGCGATGGTGAGCGCGACCCCGGCCGCGGAACCGATGTACCGGCGGTGTGGTTGGCGCCCGAGCCCATCGCGGCACGTTCAGCAGGCACGCTCTCCACAGCGAGGCGGGGGAGCGCGGCCTTCAGCAGGCCGCTGCCGATGCCGGAGATCACCAGGCCGGGCAGCAGCCGCGGCCAGGAGCCCGCTGACACGGCGCCCAGCATCGCGAGCACGCCCGCGGCGGACAGGACGAAGCCGAGGGCGAGCTGATGGCGGGCCGAGATGCGGTTCGCCAGCCGCCTGACCTGGAGTGCCACCACGAATGCCGCGCCCGCCCAGAGGGAGAACGGCCAGGCCGTGCCGAGCGGGCAGCCACGCCACGTGCGGCACCGACCTGGGCGAGTACGAAGAGTGCCCGCGGTGCGCCGTCCCGGTGCCGCCGCAGGATGTGGAGATGCGTCCGGGGCCCGGCAGCCCGGCGAACCCCGGCCACCTCGTCAGCCGCGCGCTGCTGAAGCCGCACCGGCTGCTGGAGCCCCTGATGACCGAGGAGGCTCAACGGGCGGCCGCGGCACCAGAGGACGGCTGACCCGCGCTGCCGGGCCCGTCGGTCCGCCCCGTCACAGCGCTCCTGCCGCGCGGGCGGACCACACCGATGGATACAGCGGCCGGAAGCCCAGTTCGTCGGTGATGCGGGTGGTCGTCACCACGCCCTCCCACGGGTCCGCGAGCGGACGGTCCGCCATACCGTCCGGCACCGGCAGGCCGTTCAGGGCGTGCAGTTCGACCGCCGTGACGGGGGCGTCGTCGGCGATGTTGTACGCGCGTCCCGCGGACGACACGGCGGCGGGCGCGCGCAGCAGCCGCAGCAGGCCCCGCGCCACATCCGCGTGGTGCACCATGTGCAGCCGCTGATGCCCGGCCCAGCCGCCCGCCCACCGGATCGCCTGCGCCAGATGCGGGTCGCCTTCCCCGTAGACGAAGGCCAGCCGCCCGATCCGCACATCGAGACCCCGAGCCCTGCCCAGCTCCATCAGGCCCCGCTCGGCCTCCGCCTTCGACGCCGGATACGCGCCCCACATCGAGGAGCCCGGAAGCGGCTCGTCCCCTTCCACCGCGGGCCGCCCGCGCCCCGCCCCGTACACCAGGTTCGTGCTGACCTGAACGAAGCGGCCGGCGCCCGCCTCGGCCGCCGCCCGGCCCAGGAAGAGCGCCGCGTCCCGGTTCACGGCCCAGGCCTCCTCGTCCGGCACCCCGCGGAAGGCCGCCGCGACGTTCACCACCGCGTCCGCCCCGTCGACCGCCTTGCGGACATCGGCCTCCTCGCGCAGACCGCCCACCACCACCTGCGCGCCCCGCGCCGCGAACGGCTCGCCGCGCGCCGGGTCGCGGACCAGGACGCGTACGGCCTCCTCCCGGCCGAGCCACTGCAGCAGCCGCGGTACGAACCGCTGCCCCACCTGGCCCGTCGCCCCTGTCACCAGCACCGTCATCGCGCTCTCCTCACTCCTGCCCTGCCCCTCGCGCCCAGCCTGCGACCGTGCGGGACCCGGCGGGAGAGACCCGCCGATCCCGGGACCGGCAGTCCCTGGTTGCACGCCGCCAGCCCGGCGATCCTGAAGTCATGGACCGCACCGAACTCGCCGACTTCCTGCGCCGCAGCCGCGCCCGCCTCGCGCCGGGCGACGTCGGCCTGGCCGAGGGACCGCGGCGCCGTACGCCCGGACTGCGCCGAGAGGAGGTCGCGCACCTCGCCGGGATGTCCACCGACTACTACACGCGGCTCGAGCAGGGGCGCGGCCCGCGCCCGTCCCGGCAGATGCTGAGCGCCCTGGCCCGCGGCCTGCGGCTCACCGAGGACGAGCGCGACCACCTCTTCCTGCTGGCGGGGGAGGAGCCTCCGCGCGACCGGCGCGCGGGCGGGCACATACGCCCCGGGCTGCTGCTGGTGCTCGACCGGCTCGACGACACCCCGGCCCAGGTCGTCAGCGACTGCGGGGACGTCCTCGCGCAGAACGCCATGGCGAAGGCGCTGACCGGGGACGTCTCGTCCCGGCCCGCCGCGCAGCGGAACATCGTCCGCCGCTGGTTCATCGAGCCCGGCGCCCGCGCGTTGTTCCCACCGGAGGACCACGACGAGCTCGGCCGCTCGCAGGTGGCGAACCTCCGGTCCGTGCTCGCCGCCCGCCCCGACGACGCGCGGGTGACCGGCCTCGTGCTCGAACTCCGCGCGGCGAGCGAGGAGTTCGCGGCGCTCTGGGACGAGCACGAGGTCGCGGTGCGCCGCTCGGCGGTGAAGCGGTTCCGCCATCCCGTGGTCGGGCTGCTCGAACTGGACTGCGAGGTGCTGCTGAGCAGCGAGCACGACCAGCGGCTGATCATCTACACCGCCCGCCCCGGCAGCGAGTCGTACGAGCGGCTGCGCCTGCTGCGCGTAGTCGGCCTCCAGGACCTCGGCAGCCCCGCGTCCGCGCAAGAGCACTTCTGAGATCGGTGGGGCACTCGGCGGGCCGCAGACACGAGACGGCGGAAGGGGCCGGGGCGGGGTGGTCCCGGCAGGGGCGTAAAGCGTGATGTGTGGGCCGGCTTGCGACGGACCCGCAGAGGGCGAACAACCGTGCCGGCCCGTAAATCATGCAGCCCCAGAGGGGCCACCCCGCCCCGGCCCCGACCCACGCACCGCCGCCGCCGACCAGCCGCTTCGCACCCGGTTTTGCGAGCGCCTGCATGTCCCTGGCAATGCGGTGAAACCGGGCCTACGGTTGATATATGGGCAGTGTCGAGGAGCACGAGGGCTGGAGTTCCGCCAGCTTCACCTGCCCCGTGTGCAAGCAGCAGGTACCGGCGGTGGCGACGAAGCGCCGCAAGGTCTTCGGCGCGTACGTCCCGGTCTGGGAGCCGGGGCCGTGCGAGAACCCGGACTGCCCGCTGAACGCCGAACCGCCGAGCCCCGGATCGGACGACGAGCGCGAGGACGACGTCACGGACGGCCCGAAGGAGCCTCAGCGCGGCTAGCACCCTGCCCCGCCACGCCCGCCGCCGCGCTCCGCCCCGCCGAGCGCAGCACCCCCGCGCCCACCACAAGACCGAAGGCCAGCACCGTGACCAGGCCGAACGACGCCGTGAGCGAAGTGGCGTCGGCGATCGAGCCGATCGCGGAGGGGGCGATCAGGCCGGAGGTGTACGTGATGGTGGCGACCCCCGCGATCGACTGGCTCGGAGCGGGACCGCTCCGGCCCGCCGCGGCGAAGGCCAGCGGGACGACCACGGAGACGCCGAGACCGATGAGCGCGAAGCCGCCCATGGCCATCACGGGGTGCACGGCCGTCACGACCAGCACGCCGCCCGCCGTCGCGAAGACACCGCCCGCGCGCACGGTCCGTACCGGCCCGAAGCGCTCCACCACCGCGTCGCCCGCCAGCCGCGCCGCCGCCATCGTGCAGGCGAAGGCGGTGGTGGAAGCGGCGGCCAGGCCCGCGGATGTGCCGAGGGAGTCGCGCAGATAGACCGCAGACCAGTCCAGGCTCGCGCCCTCCGCGAAGACCGCGCAGAACCCGACCGCGCCGATGACCAGGGCGGACTTCGGCGGCAGCGCGAAGCGGGGCGGCGGGTGCTCGTCCGGAGCGCTGCGCAGGTCGAGCACGCCGTGGCAGGCGATCGCGCCGAGCGCGGTGAGGACGGCCGCCGCGATGGCCAGATGGGCGCGGGCGTCCAGATCGGCGTGGGCCGCGACCGTACCGGCCGCCGAGCCCGCCAGCGCGCCCGCGCTCCACATCCCGTGCAGCCCCGACATGATCGACCGGCCGAGCCGCTCCTCGATCTCGACCCCCAGCGCGTTCATCGCGACGTCCGACATACCGGCCGTGGCGCCGAAGACGAAGAGCGCACCGCACAGCGCGAGGAGGGTGGGGGAGAAGGCGGGCAGCGCGAGCGCGGCCGTCCAGAGCGCGAGCAGCCCGCGGAGCGCGGCCCGCGCGCCGAAGCGGTGGCTGATACGCCCCGCCAGCGGCATCGCCACGGACGCGCCGATCGCCGGGAAGGCGAGGGCGATGCCGAGCTCGCCTGCGCCGATGCCGGTGTGGTCCTGGATCCAGGGGATGCGGGTGGCGAAGTTGCCGGTGACCGCGCCGTGAACGGCGAAGACGGCGGCCACGGCCACGCGCGCCCGGCGCAGCCGCTGCTCGGAGAAGGCGCTCCCGCCCCCCGCTCTGCCCATGGCGCCCGTGCTCTCCATACAGCCAGTCCTCCCCGACAGCACCCCGGCCCGTCAAACCCGCAAACTATCAGGGACCCTGCCTGATAGATAGCAATCCACGGGGGACAGCATCTGAAAGGATCCCGGCGTGACACCGACACGCGTGCACCCGGCCGGCCGCACCGCCTCTCCGAGCACGGCCCGGGCCATCAACGACCGGCTGGCGCTGCGGCTGCTTCAGGAGGAGGGCCCGCTGACGGCCGGTCGGCTCAAGGTGCTGACGGGGCTGTCCCGGCCGACCGTCGCCGACCTGGTCGAACGGCTGCAGGGCGCCGGGCTGATCGCGGTGGTGGGCGAGGCGGGCGCGGAGCGCCGCGGCCCCAACGCCCGGCTGTACGGGATCGTCGCCGACCGCGCGTACCTGGCCGGAGTGGACGTCCGTACGCACGGGGTGGCCGTCTCGGTCGCCGACCTGCTCGGGCGCACGCTCGCCGAGGCGTCCCTGCCGGTCGACCCGGCGGGAGACAAGGCGCTGACGGTCGAGAGCGCGGCCGCCCTGCTGGAACGCACGGCGGCCGAAGCCGGGGCGCCGGAGCTGCACACGGTCGGCGTCGGCGCGCCCGGCCTCGTCGACCCCGCCACCGGAGCCCTCCGCGTCACCGGCACCCTGCCCGCCTGGCACGGCGAGCTCGTCGCAGTACTGCGCCGCCGGCTGGGCATCCCCGTGCTGCTGGAGAACGAGGTCAACCTCGCCGCCGTCGCAGAACAGCGGCTCGGTGCCGCCCGCGACCGCGACACCTTCGTGCTGCTGTGGCTGGGCCACGGCGTCGGCGCGGCCGTCGTACTCGATGGCCGCCTGCGCCGGGGCGCCTCGGGCGGCACCGGCGAGATCGGCTTCCTGCCGGTGCCCGGCACGGGCGGTCTGCCGAGCGCGACCGGGTGCGAAGGGGGGTTCCACTCACTGTCGGGCAGCGCGGCGGTGTGCGCGCTGGCACGCGAGTACGGGCTGGGGGCGGCCGCGCCGGGAAGCCGCGGGCCCGCCGCCGAGAACGGAGCCGGAGCAACGCCCCTGGCGGACACGTCAGTTGCGCCCGGTCCGTCCTCCGACGCCGCGGCGGCGGACGTCCCGACCGCGCCTTCGGCGCGCTCTTCCCACGCACCCGCCCTAGAAAGGCCGGGTGGCGATGGTGCGGACGACGATGCCTCGGCGGCAGCCGCGACCGTACGGGCCGCGAGGGTCGCGGGGGAGCGCGGCGAGGCTTTTCTCGATGCGCTGGCGGCCCGTATCGCCCTGGGCGCGGCCGCGGTTGCGGCCGTCCTCGACCCCGGCTGCGTGGTCCTCGGCGGCGAGACGGGCCGCGCGGGCGGCGATGACCTCGCGCGGCGGGTGGGTGAGCACCTCGTCCGGCTGTCCCCGCTGCCCACCGAGGTCCGAGCGGGCACGGTCGGCGGCGGCGGGGTCCTCCGCGGCGCGGTCCTGACCGCCATGGACGCGGCCCAGGACGCTCTGTTCACGACGGGCGGCTGGCCACCGACCGACGCGGGCGGCACCACCCCTTCGGGCACCTGAACACCCATGGCGTGGGCGAAGCAGCCGCGGGCCGGGGGGAGGCCGCGATGCGCGCCGTGATCGGGCCTTGCGGTCCCTGCGGCCTGAACGGCAGCGGGAGAGAGGGCTACCGCCGAGACGGCCGCGGCGGAGCAGCTCCTCGCCTTCATGGACGCGAGCGGGTTCGATGCGGTGGCGGACCCGTTCCGGACAGTGCGGCGAGCCGGGCGGCTCCGTCGCACCGGGTGACGTCCGTACTGCACCCTGTGAGGCAGCCCACAGGCCCCCGCCCGCATGGCCGCCGACCGGCCGTGGCAGACTGGACCCGTACCAGTGACGTCAGCGCACTCCGGGGTCGGTGAAACTCCGAACCGGCGGTTAAAGTCCGCGACCCGTCCGCATCCAGCGGCCGGTTGACCAGGTGAAACTCCTGGACCGACGGTTAAAGTCCGGATGGGAGGCAGTGCGCGGCGGGCAAGCACCGGTGCGCCGCCGCCCCGGCGGTCCGTCCGTTACCGCGGACAGTCCGTACGATCCGGCCTCGGCGTCCCCGATGCGCTGTTCCCGCTCATGTCATCTCGACAGCCCCGGAGTCCGTGCCCGAAGAGGCAGGAGGACCCGGTGGCCACCACCACGGCCGAAGCCGACGCGATGCGCCGCGCCGTCGCGCTCGCGGCCCGCGGTCTCGGATCCACCAGCCCCAACCCCGTTGTCGGGTGCGTGATCCTCGACGCCGCCGGACAGATTGCGGGCGAAGGCTGGCACCGGCGCGCCGGAGGCCCGCACGCCGAGATCGAGGCCCTGCGCGACGCGGGGGACCGAGCCCGCGGCGGCACCGCCGTCGTCACCCTCGAACCCTGCAACCACACCGGCCGTACGGGCCCCTGCGCCCAGGCGCTCATCGACGCCGGTACCGCCCGCGTCGTCTATGCCGTCGCCGACCCGCACGCCGTCGCGTCCGGTGGCGCCGCCACGCTCGCCGCGGCCGGGATCGACGTGGAGGGCGGGCTGCTCGCCGGCGAGGCCGAGGCGGGCAACATCGCCTGGCTCACCTCCGTACGCCGCGGCCGCCCCTTCGTGCTCTGGAAGTACGCCGCCACCCTCGACGGCCGGATCGCCGCCGCCGACGGCACCAGCCGCTGGATCTCCTCGCCGGAGTCCCGCGCCGATGTGCACCGGCTGCGCGCCCAGGCGGACGCGGTCGTCGTCGGCTCCGGCACCGCCCGCACCGACGACCCCCAACTCGGCGCCCGCGCCCGCGAGTCCGGCCTGCTGGACTCCGAGATCACACAGCCGCTGCGGGTCGTCGTCGACAGCAACGCCGCCGTCGTCAAGCCGGGCGCCCGCGTCCTCGACGGCACGGCACCGACCCTGATCGCCGTCGCCGAGGACGCCGACGCCACGCCCCTGGAAGGCCTCGCCCCGGTCGTACGGCTGCCGCGCGCGCCGCTCGGACGCCAGGGCCTGAGCATCCCCGCCCTCCTCGATGCCCTGCACGAGCGCGAGGTGCGCTCCGTGCTGCTGGAGGGCGGTCCCACCCTCGCCGGGGCGTTCTTCGCCGTGGGCGCCGTCGACCGGGTCGTCGGCTATATCGCCCCCGCACTGCTCGGCGCGGGCCCGGCGGCGCTCGCCGACGCCGGAATCAGCACGATCGCGCGGGCGTTGCGGCTCGACGTGACCGAAACCGCCCGGCTCGGCCCCGACCTGCGTATCACCGCCGTCCCCACCGCCCCTTCCTCCGAGGAGAGCTGACGTGTTCACCGGAATCGTCGAAGAACTGGGTGAGGTCGTCGCCATCGACGACCTCGGCGACGCCAGCCGCTTCCGACTGCGCGGCCCGATCGTCACCGAAGGTGCCAAGCACGGCGACTCGATCGCCGTCAACGGCGTCTGCCTCACCGTCGTCGACTCCGGCGGCGGCGAGTTCACCGCCGATGTGATGGCCGAGACCCTGAACCGCTCCAGCCTCGGCGCCCTCGCCCCCGGCTCCGGCGTCAACCTCGAACGCCCCATGGCGCTCGGCGGACGCCTCGGCGGCCACCTCGTCCAGGGCCACGTGGACGGCACCGGCACCATCGTCGAGCGCAAGCGCGCCGAGCACTGGGAGATCGTCAAGATCTCGCTGCCCGACGACCTGACCCGGTACGTCGTCGAGAAGGGCTCCATCACCGTCGACGGCATCAGCCTCACCGTGGTCGACGCCGGGCCCGACTACTTCACCGTCAGCCTGATCCCTACGACGCTCTCCCTCACCACTCTCGGCATCAAGGAGCCCGGCGACCCGGTCAACCTCGAAGTCGACGTGATCGCCAAGTACGTGGAGCGGATGCTCGCCACGGGCGAGGGCCCTGCCGCGAGCGCCGCCGCGGAGACCGCCAAGTGAGCGCCCTCGACTGGCTGAACGGACAGGCCTTCGAAGCCTTCGACCAGCGCGTCATCTGGTCCGACATGATCGGCAACACCATCGGCCTGATCGCCCTCGCGCTCGGCTGGCGCCGCTCCATATGGACCTGGCCCGCCCAGTTCCTCGCCGGTGTCATCCTCGTCGCCGCCTACGCGTCGGCGCAGCTCAGCGGAGGGGTCGGCAAGCAACTCCTGGTCATCGGCGTCGCGCTCTGGGGCTGGTTCCAGTGGCAGCGCGGCCGCCGCGACCAAGGCGGGGAGATCGCCGTACGGTTCGCCACCTGGCGGGAGCGCGGGGTGCTCGCCGCCGCCACCGCCGCGGGCACGCTGGCCGTCGGCGGCCTCTTCACCGCCATCCCCGAACTGTCCTGGAACCCCTGGCCCGACGCGTACATCTTCGTCGGCACCCTCGCCGCGATGGTCGCCCAGGCCCGCGGCCTCGTCGAGTTCTGGTTCGCCTGGATCCTCGTCGACCTCGTGGGCGTACCGCTCGCGTTCAGCAGCGGACTGGCCTTCTCCGGCCTCGTCTACGTCGTCTACTTCGTCCTCGTGCTGTGGGGCATGCGCGCCTGGTGGCTGCGTACGCGCAGCGCGGGGCCCGCCCTGGAAGGAGCAGCGGCATGACCGCACTGCAGAGCTGGTACGACGTCGGGGACGAGGAGGAGCTGCGGCTCGACCCCGTCGAACTCGCGATCGCCGAGATCGCCGCCGGGCGGCCCGTCGTCGTCGTGGACGACGAGAATCGCGAGAACGAGGGCGACCTCATCCTCGCGGCGGAGAAGGCCACCCCCGAGATCGTCGCCTTCATGATGAGCGAGTGCCGCGGCCTGATCTGCGCGCCCATGGAAGGCGACGACCTCGACCGGCTCGACCTGCCGCAGATGGTCGAGGAGAACACCGAGTCGATGCGGACCGCCTTCACCGTCTCCGTCGACGCCTCCGCCGAGCACGGCGTCTCCACCGGCATCTCGGCGGCCGACCGGGCCACCACCCTCCGCCTCCTGGCCGCGGGCACCGGGCCCGAACCCACCCGCGCGCCCGGCGACTTCGTACGCCCCGGCCACATCTTCCCGCTGCGTGCCCGCCCCGGCGGCGTGCTCGTCCGCAACGGTCACACCGAGGCCGGCGTCGACCTCGCCCGCCTCGCGGGCCTGCGCCCCGCCGCCGCGATCGTCGAAATCGCCGCCGAGGACGGCACCATGATGCGGCTGCCCGAGCTGGTCCCCTTCGCTCGCAAGCACGGCCTGGCGATCATCTCCATCGAGGACCTCATCGCGTACCGGAAGGCCGCGGAGCCGACCGTACGGCGTGAGGCCGAGACCCGGCTGCCGACCGAGTTCGGCGACTTCCGGGCGTACGGCTACCGCTCCACCGTCGACGGCGTCGAGCACATCGCCCTCGTCCAGGGCGAGATCGGCGACGGCGAGGACGTCCTGGTCCGGGTCCACTCCGAGTGCCTGACCGGCGACATCTTCCACTCGCTGCGCTGCGACTGCGGTCCGCAGCTGCACGCGTCCCTGGCGCGGGTCACCGCCGAGGGGCGTGGCGTGGTCATCTATCTGCGCGGGCACGAGGGGCGCGGCATCGGCCTGCTGTCCAAGCTGCGCGCGTACGAGCTGCAGGAGCGCGGCCGCGACACCCTCGACGCCAACCTCGAACTCGGCCTGCCCGCCGACGCCCGCGACTACGTGGCGGGCGCCCAGATGCTGGCCGACCTCGGCGTGCGCAGCCTGCGGCTGATGACCAACAACCCGGAGAAGAGCGAGGCCCTGATCCGGCACGGGCTGCGCGTCACGGGACGCGAGCCGATGCCCGTCAAGGCCGGCGAGCACAACCTGCGCTACCTGCGCACCAAGCGGGACCGGATGGGGCACGACCTGCCGTGGCTGGACGCCGAGCGCGTCTCGGCCTGCAGCAACCAGTGAACCCCCGGCAAGAACCGAACCACCAGCACAGAACAGCACCAAGGAGAGACGTGAGCGGTAAGGGCGCCCCAGAACTGACCGTGAAGAACTGCCGCGACCTGCGCGTGGCCGTGATCGCGGCGCAGTGGCACGAGAAGGTGATGGACGGCCTCGTCGACGGCGCCATGCGCAAGCTGCACGAGCTGGGCATCGACGAGCCGACGCTGCTGCGCGTGCCGGGCAGCTTCGAGCTGCCGGTCGTCGCCAAGGTCCTCGCCGGGCGCGGCTACGACGCGATCGTGGCCCTCGGCGTCGTCATCCGCGGCGGCACGCCGCACTTCGACTACGTCTGCGAGGGCGTCACCCAGGGCCTCACCCAGGTCTCGGTCGACACCGGTGTCCCCGTCGGCTTCGGCGTGCTGACCTGCGACAACGAGCAGCAGGCCCTCGACCGCGCCGGCCTGGAGGGCTCGACGGAGGACAAGGGCGACGAGGCGGCCACCGCCGCCGTCGCCACCGCGGCCCTGCTGCGCTCGGTGTCGGAGCCCTGGCGGTGAGCGCCCGGGCGGAGAGCGGGTCCCGCGACCCCGTAGGCTAGGGCCACCATGGCGAACAAGACTTTCGAGGAGCTCTTCGCCGAGCTCCAGCACAAGGCCGCCACCGGCGACCCCGGCACGTCCCGCACCGCCGAGCTGGTGGGCAAGGGCGTGCACACGATCGGCAAGAAGGTCGTCGAAGAGGCCGCCGAGGTGTGGATGGCCGCAGAGTACGAGGGAGCCGACCGTACCGCCGAGGAGATCTCCCAGCTGCTCTACCACCTTCAGGTGATGATGGTGGCCCGGGGGATCTCGCTCGACGACGTATACGCTCATCTCTGAGCGCCGCAAAGCGCCCGGGCTCGTACCGGTACCACCCCAGCACCCCGTCACCCGTACTGATCCGAAGGAATGTCACCCCATGCTGCGCATCGCCATCCCCAACAAGGGTTCACTGTCCGAGCCTGCGTCGGCGATGCTGCATGAGGCCGGATACAAGCAGCGCAAGGACCGCCGCGAACTCGTCCTCGTCGACGCGGAGAACGAGGTGGAGTTCTTCTTCCTCCGCCCCCGGGACATCGCCGTCTACGTCGGCTCCGGCCGGCTCGACATCGGCATCACGGGACGCGACCTGCTGCTCGACTCCGGCGCCGACGCCGAGGAGATCCTGCAGCTCGGCTTCGCCGGCTCCACCTTCCGCTACGCGACCCGGCCCGGCACCGCCACGGACGTCAAGGAGTTCGGCGGCATGACGGTCGCCACCTCCTTCTCGGGCCTGGTCACCCAGCACCTCGCCGACAACGGCGTCGACGCCTCCGTCGTCCGCCTGGACGGCGCGGTGGAGACCGCCATCAAGCTCGGCGTCGCCGAGATCATCGCCGATGTCGTCGAGACCGGCACCACCCTGCGCAACGCGGGTCTGGAGATCATCGGCGAGCCGATCCTGGAGTCCGAGGCCGTCGTCATCCGGCGCACCGGCGAGAGCGCGGACGACCCCAAGGTCCAGCAGTTCCTCCGCCGCATGCAGGGCGTCATGGTGGCCCGGCGGTACGTGATGATGGACTACGACATCCGCGTCGAGCACGTGGATCGAGCCGTCGCGCTCACCCCTGGCCTGGAGTCACCGACCGTCTCCCCGCTGCACCACGAAGGCTGGGTGGCCGTCCGCTCGATGGTCCCGTCCAAGGACGCACAGCGGATCATGGACGAGCTCTACGACCTCGGCGCCCGCGCGATCCTCACCACCGGCATCCACGCCTGCCGCCTCTGATGTCCGAGCCCTTGTCTCCGCTCGCCGGTCCCCCCGGCCTCCCCGCCCTGCCCGTCACCTTCCGGCCGACCCGCACCCGGGTCGTCCTGCTGACCACGGGCGCGGCGCTGTTCGCCGTGCTCACGGTCATCGCCGTGCTGCTGCCGTCGCTGAGCGGCGGGGAGCGGGCCGGCTTCGTCCTCACCGGGCTGCTGTTCTTCCTGGTCCTGCTCCTGCTCAGCCGCCCCAAGGTGGTGGCCGACGCGGGCGGCGTCACCGTGGTCAACCTGACCACCAAGCGCCGCCTGGAGTGGGCCGCGGTGCTCCGCGTAAACCTCCGCCCCGGCGACCCCTGGGTCCTCCTCGACCTGGCCGACGGCACCAGCCTCCCCGCCATGGGCATCCAGCCGGGCATCGCCAGGGCACAGGCCGTCAGCGACGCCCGTACGCTCCGTGCCCTCGCCGAGACGTACGGTACGGGGACGCCCGCCATGTGAGACCGATCGCCCGCTGCGGGAGCCCGGCGTCGGCCGGGTGTCTTCGCAGAGAAATCTCCAGTGATTACTCTTGTCGCGGCGGCGCCGAAGGCGCCGTCGCCCCGTACCGCGGAGCCGCGCGCAGCGCGGCTCGCGGGGCCACCCTGCTCATCGAGGAGTGACACCCTCCGCACATGGACGGATCGTCCTGTAGTACCTGCGCCGCCCCCTCCCACGAGGCGGCGGCATCATGACCATCCCGCTACTTTTGCTCGGCGCGGCCCTGCTGCTGATCCTCGCCAACGGCTTCTTCGTCGCGGCCGAGTTCGGCCTGGTGACCGTCGAGCGCCCCGAGGCCGAGCGCGCCGCCGCCGAGGGCGACCGCCGCGCCCGCACCGTGGTGAAGGCCCTGCGCGAGCTCTCCTTCCAGCTCTCCGGCACCCAGCTCGGCATCACCATCACCTCGCTGGTGGTCGGCATGCTGGCCGAGCCCGCCCTCGCCCACCTGCTGGCCGGGCCCTTCGCCGCCACCGGCCTCCCGGAGGGCGCCGTCCCCGGCGTCGCCGTGGTCGTCGGCATGCTCACCGCGTCCGCCGTCCAGATGGTGATCGGCGAGCTCGTGCCCAAGAACTGGGCGGTCTCCCGGCCGTTCCAGGTCGCCCGCTTCGTCGCCGGACCGCAGCACGCGTTCTCCCGCTTCTTCCGCCCGGTCATCGCGCTGCTCAACGCCGTCGCGAACCGGCTCGTACGGGCACTCGGCGTCGAGCCCACCGAGGAACTGGCCTCCGCCCGCACCCCCGACGAGCTCGTCTCCCTGGCGCGGCACTCCGCCCGCGCGGGCGCCCTCGAGCCGGACACCGCCGACCTGTTCGTACGCACCCTGTCACTCGGCGAGCTGACCGCGCAGCACGTGATGACCCCGCGGGTGCGGGTCAGCGCCCTGCAGTCCACCGCGACCGCCGAGGACGTCCTCAACCTCACCCGCGCCACAGGCCTGTCCCGCTTCCCCGTCTACCGGGAGCGGCTCGACGAGGTCGTCGGCATGGTCCACCTCAAGGACGCGCTCGCGGTCCCCGCACACGAGCGGCTCCGCACGCCCGTCGGCCGGGTCGCCGTACCCCCGCTGCTGGTCCCGGAGACCCTGCCCGTCCAGCCGCTGCTCGAGCAGCTGCGCAGCGAGCAGCCGATAGCCGTGGTCGTCGACGAGTACGGCGGCACGGCCGGGGTCGTCACCCTGGAGGACATCGTCGAGGAGCTCGTCGGCGAGGTGCGCGACGAGCACGACGGCGACGATCTGCCGCAGCTCGCCGCGGCCCACCCGGAGGACGGCCGCCCGGCCTGGGACGCCGACGGCAGCTGCCGGGTCGACGCCCTCCGCCGGATCGGGCTCGAGGCGCCCGAGGGTCCGTACGAGACGGTGGCCGGTCTGGTCGCCGATCTGCTGGGGCGCATCCCGGCGCCCGGCGACACCGCGGAACTGCCGGGCTGGCGGCTGCGGGTCCGGATGGTCGAGCACCACCGCGCCGAGCGGGTCCGTATCGTCCTGGCGGACAGCGCGATGGTGGCCGTCCGATGAGCGCGTTCCAGCTCCTCTTCGCCCTCCTCCTGGTGCTGGGCAACGGCCTCTTCGTGGGCGCCGAGTTCGCGCTGGTGTCCGTGCGCCGCAGCCAGATCGAGCCGCTCGCGGCCGAAGGCTCCTCCCGCGCCCGGACCGTCCTCCAGGGCCTGGAGAATCTGCCGCAGATGATGGCGGCCGCCCAGTTCGGCATCACCGTCTGCTCATTGACCCTCGGCGCGGTCGCCGAGCCGACCGTCGCGCACCTCCTGGAGCCGGTGTTCCACGCCGCGCACGTGCCCGGCGGGCTGATCCACCCGCTCGGGTACGCCATCGCGCTCGCCGTGGTGGTCTTCCTGCACCTCGTCGTCGGCGAGATGGTGCCGAAGAACCTCGCCATGGCCGCGCCCGAGAAGACCGCGCTGTGGCTCGGCCCGACCCTGGTCGGCTTCGCCCGGCTCTGCCGGCCGGTCACCGCGTTCTTCGGCGCCTGCGCCCGGTTGGTCCTCCGGGTCTTCCGGGTGGAGCCGAAGGACGAGGTGGAGGCGGTGTTCACCAGCGAGCAGCTGACCCACCTGCTGGAGGACTCCCGGCAGGCGGGCCTGCTCGACCCCGGCGAGCAGGAGCGGCTCGCCGACGCCCTCGAGCTGGGCAGCCGCCCGGTCACCGAGGTCCTGCTCGACCGCGCCGGTCTCGTCACCGTCGATGCGACGGTGACCCCGCGGCAGGTCGAGGAACTGACCGTGCGGACCGGCTACTCCCGCTTCCCGGTGGTCGCCTCGGGCGCGTTCATGGGCTATCTGCACGTGAAGGACGTCCTGGACCTGGAGGAGGCGGACCGGGCGGTGCCGCAGCGGGTGTGGCGGCCGATGACGACGCTGCGGGCGGAACTCCCGCTGGACGACGCGCTCACCGTGATGCGGCGGGCGGCCAGTCACCTTGCGCAGGTGGCGGACGCGTCGGGCCGGGTGCTCGGGCTCGTCGCCCTCGAGGACGTGCTGGAGATGCTCGTCGGCGAGGTCCGCGACCCGGCGCACCGGGCGGTGCCGGTCCGCCAGCGGCAGCCGGACATGGCTCCGGCCGCGGAGCCGGAGCCGGTGACGGTGAACTAAGACAAGGGTGTGGGCATGCGTTCCGCGGGGCGCATGCCCACAACGCGCGCGTCAGAGCGGGGGGTCCTGGTGGGGGCCGGGGTCCTTCGGGCCGCGGCCCGAGAGGACCTCCCCGTACGCCTGCATCAGATCCGGCAGCCGCAGCGTCGCGAGGTCCTCCCGGTTCGGCGTCCCCGCGTACCCGGACAGCCGCAGATCCCGGTACGCACAGCTCTTCTCGTACAGCGTGCGCAGAAAGCGCCCGTTGCCCAGCTCGTCGATCCACCCCTGGTCCACCACGTGCCCGCTGATGCTGCGCAGCTCGTCGACCGCCTCCTCGTCCCAGCAGTCGCCGTTCTCCGCCGCCAGCACCTCCCCGATCTTCGTCAGCTCCAGCGGGCGGTAGCTGGGGAAGTCGACCCGGGTGGTGAAGCGGGAGCTCAGTCCCGGATTGGTGGCGAGCAGCCGGTCCATGCCCTCGGGGTAGCCGGCGAGGATGACCACCAGCCGGTCACGGTTGTCCTCGGCCCGCTTCAGCAGTACCTGCAGCGCCTCGTCGCCGTACGCGTCGCCCTTGCTGTAACCGGTGTTGGAGAGGCTGTACGCCTCATCCACGAAGAGCACCCCGCCGAGCGCCGAGTCGATCAGTTCGTTGGCCTTCACCGCGGTCTGGCCGAGGAACTCGCCGACCAGGTCCGCGCGCTGCGCCTCGACCAGGTGGTCCCCGCCGAGCAGCCCGAGCGCGTAGAACACCCGGCCCAGGATCCGGGCCACCGTGGTCTTGCCCGTGCCCGAGGGGCCCGAGAAGACGAAGTGCCGCTTGGGCGGCTGCACCGGCAGGCCCTGCGAGGCGCGCAGCCGCGCCATCCGCAGCTGCGCCGACAGCGCCTTCACCTGGCGCTTCACCGGCTCGAGCCCGACCATCCGCTCCAGCTCCGCCAGCGCCTGCTGCAGCAGCACGGGGTCGGAGGGGCCCGCGGGCAGCGGGGGCTGCGAGGGCTGGACCGGGATGACCGCCTTCTCGCGTACGGCGCTGTCGGCGTCCACCGGGGCCGTACCGGGCAGCAGTTCGTCCGGGTCCCCAGGAATGGCGGGAAGCTCCCGGCCGTCGCCCGCACCGTCCGGCGAGAGCAGGTCGGGATCGGCCGTCGCGTCCAGCATGTCCTGCCCGATCCCGGCGATGGACACGGCGGCCAGGCCGCCCGGCTCGTCCAGGCCATCCCCCTCGGAGATCGCCGCGAGCCGGGCCGCGGTGTCCATGAAGGCCGGGTCGACCCGGTGCACGGCGCGGTAGAGCGGCAGTGCTGCGGCGCTCCGGCCGGTGCCCTCGTGGGCGCGGGCGAGCCAGTAGCGCAGCTCCTTGCGCTGCGGCTGCTCGCTGCGGCAGCGCATCAGGGCGGCCGAGAGCAGCGGTTCCGCCTGCCCGTACATCTCCAGGCGCACCCTGGCCATCCCGCCGAACAGGCCCGCCTCGATGCCCAGCAGCGGGTCGTTGAGCAGCGGCTCGGTATGCCGTACGAGCTGCTCCCAGTCCTTGACGAGATAGGCGCGGCAGGAGTGCAGGAAGCGGACCTGCGGGTCGGTGTCCACGGGCGGGCAGCCGGCCAGCGCCCGGTCCAGCTCGGGCACGTGCCGGCCGTCGAGCCAGTGCGAGGCGTGCGCGAGCAGCAGATCGCGCGAGCTCTCCAGGACGGGCTGGACCCACCAGCCCAGCCAGTACCAGGAGTTGAGTGCGCGGCGGTGGCGGGCGCGCTGCTCGCCGAAGCGGTCCCGGTGGCGGTACATCCGCAGCAGCGCGGTCGTGGTGTCGACGCGCAGCGCGTGCAGGCCGAGCCATCCGTCGGCCATGCCCGGGTCGAGCCGGACCGCGGTCCTGAACTCCTCCTCGGCCTGCGCGTACGCGCCCATGGTGTAGGCGTCGACGGCGCGCAGCCAGGCGAGATCGGCAGGGGCTTCCGAGCCCTGCGAGCCGATGTCCATCACGTCCCCCACCCACCCGTGCCCCCGTGACGCCGGGCGTCTGCCGGGCGGCGGCCATCCGGAACCGCCGCATTCTGGACGGGAGTTGCCGCGCCGCGCCTCCCGCAACGCATCGTACCTGCGACATCGTCGGTCGCCGAGGTGCGGCGCGCTGACGATCGTTGAAGGAGACGCTATCCGGTCAGCCACGAGCGGGGGAACGAAGGCGCGGAAAGGGCGGTGACCTAGGGTGAGCGAGCCTCCGTGCCAAGCGCCCGAAATGGGCTTCCTGTGTGGATCCCGGGCCGGGTCCCGGCAGTACGAAGCCCCCGATCACGGGGGAACAACCGGGGGCTTCGCATCTATGGGGCGGCCTTCGAAGACCGCACATTGAGAACGTAAGACCTGTATGGCCCCCAGGTCAAGCCGAGTTGAGTGAGGTGACCGGCGCGCCGGACAGGCGGCCCGGCGGGCTTTGCGGGCCATGCTCACCCAGGGTGAGGAATTGGGGCCCTCACGCGGTCGCAACAGGGCCCGTGAGCATCACGTAACCCTCATTTCTCTGCTGTACCAGGAGATTGGCGTACGGTCGCGAAGGGTCGGCGGCGAAATGCAGCCGTTCCGCTTCGGCCCAGCCGTCCCAGAATCCGGTGAGGTCCGGTCCGTCGCGCCGGCGGCCGCGTTCCCACGACGTGTGCTCCGGCACTTCCAGCCACAGCAGGCAGGCCAGGTGCGGACGCAGGGCGCGGCGTCCGGCACCGACACCCTCGACGAGGACGACCGGCGCGGGCCGGAGTTCCTCCTGGCGGGCGAAGCGGCGCCGCACCCAGTCGTACGTGCGGTAGCGGGCGGTACGGCCGAGGGAGAGCGGGGTCAGGACCTGCTCGCGGAACCGGTCGGTCCACGCGAACATCTCGTCGTGCGTCGCCAGATCGTCCAGGTGCACCACCGGCGCGCCGCCGAGTGCGGCGGACAGGCGCCCGGCGAAGGTGCTCTTGCCGGAGCCCGCGTGGCCGTCGACGGCGACCAGCCGCACCGGTCCGCACGACGGCGGCAGGGCGCGCAGCCGGCGGGCGAGCGCGTCGAGCGAGGCCGGGGGAGGGGCGGAGGGAGGTGTCGGCGTCGCAGGGTCCACGCGGCTCACCCTACGGTCCCTTCGGCGGACGCCGCGGGGCGCGTCCCTGGTCACGTCAGTGGTCTTCACCAATATTGGTTCGGCGACGCGCGGACTATCTCTGGCCGAAGCGCATCCGGACCGGAGATAGTTGAGCATCTGTCGTGCAACTGTCCCACTTGATGACGATGGGGGACCTACCGTCATGACCAGACCCACCCCACGGCGCACCGTGCTGGCCGCCGCGCTGGCGGCCGCGGCGGGCACCGCGTCCGCGTCGTCCGCGCACGCCGGCCCGCCTGCCGCCACCGGCTCCGGCACCGCTTCGGACTCCGGCACCGCTTCCGGTTCCGGAGGCTCCGGAAGTGCCGGAAGCACCGGATCGGGAAAGGGGGGCGCCCGCGTGGACTACCACGGCTGGACCACGTACACCGACTGGCGCTGCGGCACCGCCCGCGGCACCCGCGCCGAGGCGGGCTCCCGGGCCGGCCTTGTCATCGGGACCCCGGCCGGCCGTACCGACTACGCCGACCCCCACACCGGCAAGACCAAAACCTGGGAGTACGCGACCTGGACCGCCCCGGTCCGCAAGCTCGGCACGCCCGCGAGCGAGCTCGTCGCCTCCTGGAACGCCCGCACCCCGGCAGGCACCTGGCTCCAGGTCGAGCTCCTCGGCACGTACACGGACGGCAAGGACACGCCGGCGTACGTGCTCGGCCGCTGGGCCGCTGGCGACGCGGACATCAAGCGCACCTCGGTCGATGACCAGACCGACGGCAAGAGCACCATGTGGACCGACACGTTCTCCATCGACGACACCGCGAGCGGCCTGCGCCTCGCCTCGTACCGGCTGCGGCTCACTCTCTACCGCAAGCCCGGCAGCGACCTGACGCCCAAGGTGTGGCGGCTCGGCGCCATGGCCTCCGACGTCCCGGACCGCTTCGAGGTGCCCGCCTCGACGCCGGGTGAGGGCGCTGGGCGCGAGCTGAAGGTCCCGCGCTACTCGCAGAACACCCACGTCGGCCAGTACCCGGAGTACGACAACGGCGGCGAGGCCTGGTGCAGCCCCACCTCCTCGCAGATGGTCATCGAGTACTGGGGCCGCAAGCCCACGAAGGAGGATCTGGCCTGGGTCAACCCGGACTTCGCCGACCCGCAGGTCTGCCACGCGGCCCGCTTCACGTACGACTACCAGTACGAGGGCTGCGGCAACTGGCCCTTCAACTCCGCGTACGCCGCGACGTACAAGGACCTCCAGGGGATCATCACGCGGCTGGGGTCGCTGGGCGACGCCGAGAAGCTGATCGCCGCCGGAATCCCGGTGATAACGTCCCAGTCCTTCCTGGAGTCCGAACTCGACGGCGCGGGCTACGGCACGGCGGGTCACCTGATGTGCGTCATCGGCTTCACGGCGGACGGTGACGTCATCGCCAACGACCCGGCGAGCGCCAACAACGACGCGGTCCGCCGTGTCTACAAGCGACGGCAGTTCGAGAACATCTGGCTGCGGACGAAGCGCCACGACGCGAACGGGAAGGTGAGGAGCGGTACAGGGGGCGTCGCGTACCTGTACTGGCCGGCGAAGCCGACGCCGGGGCAGGCAAGGGTGCTGCGGGAGCTGGGGATTCGCTGAGCATCTGCACCCTGTAGATCATGCCTCCGGTCTTGTGCCGGATGGGAAGCCGCTCGATGCGCCGGGCTCCAGCCGCGGTCCCATTTCCTTCGGCAGGGCGGCGATCTCATCAAAGCCTGGAAGGCTCCTCTCATCCACCCGCATCACTGGGTTGTCGGGCCGACAGCGCAGGCTGCTTCCGCTGCCCGTCGCGCCGCACGTGGTGCTGACGCTGGCCGTACCGAGTCATGCCCCGCGGCTTGAACACCGACAGGGTCGCGGCAACAACCAGCACCAGGAGGGCCGCGCCGGCGTCAGCCACGAGTTGGATCCTCATCCCCGTCAGGTCGGCGCTGGACAGGGTCTTCCCGGCAGCGGCGCCTGCTACGTGGCTGACCACCTGCATGTGCACCAGCAGGAGGACGGTCGCGACGACGTTGATCAGCAGTTTGAACAGGATCCAGTAGTGCCGGAACAAGCCCCACGTGGTGCCCAGCGCCTGGATAAGCCCGGTGAGCAGCGAGGCGAAGCTCAACGGGACGAGAACGAACCAGCCGGTCACCTCCATCGCGACATACGCGCCACGGACCGTCTGAGGATCCTGGCCGGCCAGGCCGGCGATGGCGAGGGCGAGGAAAGCGGCGACCGCGCCGAGCCAGCCGACCGAGGAGGTGACATGCGCCGTGAGCGCGACCTTGCGGAGAGGCGGTGTCATGGTCATCGCCATCAGTGGCCGCCCATGCCGCCGCCGATGGTGTGCATGAGAACGAACGCCACGATCAGGGCTGCGATGAAGGCGACCCCGAACACCTTCACCCAGCGCGGTGCGCCGGTGGTCGATCCGCGGTCGGGTCCCACGCCGGTGCCGTCGTCGGTCGCGCCCTGGGGCTCCGGGTGGGGAGGTCGGACATCCATGTGAGTGATCTCCTCTGCCGCGCGCGGTTGCCGAGCTCTCTTGAAGGCCAGTGTTTGCGAGACACTCTGTCGCTGTCAACTCAGACTGTCGTGCTTCCGTCGCCACGTATAGTGGTGTGGTGCCGAAGCTGTGGAACGAGACGATCGAGGCGCACCGTAACGCCGTGCGCGACGCGATCATGGAGACGACTGGGGCCCTGGTGACCGAGCACGGGCTCACATCGGTGACGATGTCGCAGATCGCCGAGAAGGCCGGTATCGGACGAGCGACGTTGTACAAGTACTTCCCGGACGTCGAAGCGATCCTGGACGCCTGGCACCAGCGCCACGTCACCGGCCACCTCGAGCAACTCGCCCAGATCCGGGACCAACCCGGCGCCGCCGCCGAGCGGCTCCGAGCCGTGCTCGAGGCCTACGCGCTGATCTCCTACCACCGTGAGCACCACGGCGCAGAACTCTCGGCGCTCCTGCATCGAGGCGAGAACGTCGTCCGAGCCCAGCAGCAACTCCTCGAATTGATCAGGGACTTGCTGGCCGAAGTCGCAGAGACCGGCGAACTCCGGGACGACGTCGCGCCTGAAGAACTCGCGAGCTACTGCCTCCACGCCCTTACGGCAGCCGGCAGTCTGCGGTCCAAGGCCGCGGTCCAGCGGCTCGTCGTGGTCACGCTGGCCGGCTTGCGTCCCCCGCGCTGAGCCGTCACCGTGTTCGAGCGAGTCGGTACGGCATGCCCGCGGGGGCGCGGTACGGCATGCGGGGGGAGTCGTACGCGGCCGTTCCGGGTCTTCGCGGGGAAGGCCCGGAACGGCGTGGACGCACGGGAGGTGATCAGAGCCGGTCGACGATGCCCTGCATCTGCTTGACCTCTGCGGACTGGGTCTTCACGACGTCGCCCGCGAGCTTCTTGGCGGCGGCGTTGCGGCCGTTCTTCTGCTCGTCCTTCGCCATCTCGATCGCACCGTTGTGGTGCTCGATCATCATCTCCGCGAACTTGCGGTCGAAGTCCCTGCCCTTGGCGGCCATGAGGTCCTTCATGTCCTGCTCGGACATCATCCCGGGCTTATCGCCGTCACCGTGGCCCATGTCGCCGTGATCCATGCTGGGCGACTCCGGCTTGCCCCAGGACTTGAGCCAGGACTGCATCGTCTTGATCTCCGGGTCCTGGGCCTTCTCGATCTGCCCGGCCAGCGTCTTGACCTCTTGGTCGGACGCCCGGCCGTCGGCCCGCTGCGACATCTCCAGTGCCTGCTGGTGGTGCACGATCATCGACTGGGCGAAGGTCACGTCCGCGTCGTTGAATGCGCCCTTGGCCGGCGACGTGCCGGCTTCCTGCGAAGCGGAGGAGCTGCTGCCGTGATCCATGCCGGACATGTCATCTCCGCCGCCGCAGGCGGCGAGCACCAGGGCTCCAGCGGTGACGGCTCCCACCACCGCGATGCGGTGGTCAATTGGGCGGTGGAGGGCACGCTTGAAGGCGTTCATGTTCTGTGTACCTCGTGTATGTCGGTTCTGCGGGTGGATGCACAGGCGGCGTACGCGGGCAGCCCTCAAGGGGCCGCCCCGCGCAGGGAGAACGGCCTATATCCGCAGAATCGACAGTCGCGCGAGGTCGGGGGGATGTGGCGGCGGGGAATTGGGTCGTACGGCCGCAAGAGCCCTCGCGATGAGATGCGCGAGCCACTCGCGCCGACTGGCCAGTGCCGCGCGCAGCAGGGAGACCAGGGCCCAGGCGCCCAGGACTGCCAGGCACAGCGAGGCCATGTCCATGGCCATGCCCGGCCCATGCGGTGCGGAAGAGACGTCCACCGCCTTGGAGCCATGCACCTCGCCTTCCGCGACCGGGGGCGTGTCCATGGCTGCGACTGTGCCTGGTTCACCGGACATCGGATGCGCGCCGACGGCGTGCGCCGTTGCGGACATCTCCGAGCCGGGGGTGTCGCTGGGGTGACCGATGGTGTGCATCACGAATACGCCGAGTGCAGAGACCACGACAAGCAGGAGGCGTGCTGCCACGCTCCCTGCTCGCGTATGCCTGTGCACCGTCACCGTCACGCTGTACCTCCGCAACGACCATAACGGAAGCACGGGCAAGGGCTGCGCGCGGCTTCAGCCTCATGAGCGAGCCCCGCATCCGCTACGTACTAAGGGCATAGCGGAAGTCGGTAAGGCCGAGGTCTCGTGATGCAGCCCGCCGCGCCACCCACGCCGTCCGAAGCGCGCCGACCGGCGTGCGGTGATGCCGCGGGGGTCACTGAGACCGGGGAAGCCAGTGGGTTCCTTCGAGAGGTGGCAAGGCTATGGGTCTGATGCTGGGCTGGGCATTGGCGGTCGTTGCCGCCGTGGTGGCTGCGGCAAGTCTGGTTCGGCTGGCGTCGGCCGACGGCCTGGAGCGCTATGAGGCGGCCGCCGAGGGAACGATGGCCGCGGGCATGGCCGTCATGTCCGCACCTCCGACTGCTGGCGCATATGGGGAGCAGGGCATCTGGTGGGCCGCGGTTTTCGCGGCATTCGGACTTGGCGGAGTGGCTCTTTCCGCGCGCCATGCGGTCCGGGGCGGCGGTTGGCGGCATCTCCGCCGCCACGGCGTCCATCACGCGATCGGCAGCGTCGCCATGGTGCTGATGACCCTGGCTATGCCCGGAGCCACGTCGGGAGCCTCCTCCGGGCCGGCGCTTGCCCTGGCGGGTTCCTCTGCGCACGGCATGCACGGCATGGGGTCCATGCACGGATCCGGCATGGGGTCCATGCATGACATGCCGGGGACGGAAGGGATGCACGCTCACGGCATAGCGGGAGTCGCCGAATCATCAGGTGCCGTCCTCGCATGGCGCACGGCCTTCGGCCTTCTGGCTCTGTACTTCCTGGTGTCCACGGTCTTGGTCGTGCGGGCCCGTTTGCGAGGCGGTGGCCGACCGGTGCCTACGGCTGGTGGCAGGGGGCCCCGGCACCGTCGGCCCCGCCGGAGCCGCATGGGACTCTCCGCACCGAACGCCGCCCTCGCAGGACACGTCGGCATGGGCGGTTCCATGGCGACGATGCTGCTGATGATGGCTGCGTGACAGACCCGCAACCAAGGCTGGACGGGGCGCACTTCGCACATTGGTATCTCCGTTGGGGTGCGCTGCCAGATTGACGGGGGCGGAAGCCCTGGCGGCTTCGGGCCCGGGGCGCAGTGACGCGGGAATGTCCCGCGGTAGCCGGGCCCCCGGCTTCCGGTCACTGTGCGGGGCGGTGACCAGCCAATCCGACGATGCGGCGGCCGGGCCGGGGACGAGGATCGCGGTGGCCAGTCCGTACAACGGCAGTCCGGCGCAGCCCCGGCGCAAGTCGAAGAAGGACCAGGCCAGTACGCATTGTGGGGTGGCGGGAACGACGAGGCCGTCGGACTCATGGCAGAGCCACCATTTCTCGTGAGGCCGAGACATCCAGGACCGCTGCAATGACCCGTACGGGGTAGGGGCCCCTTATCCTGATATAGATACATGCGCACCTAGATGCTTGGCTGGGTTGGGGCGAGGGCGTTCCGTTCCCGGTGCGCACCCCAGAGCGCCGACGTCCTCGGCCGAAGGCGGCGGAGGTGCTCGCCGAGCGGTTCGCCGGGAGCCCATCATCATCCTGGCCCTCACCACGGTGTTCCCTGAGGGATCGCCGAGCGCCGGTCGGAGACGAGGTCCCGCCACCGGCCCTCACCACCAGCTGTCCACCCGACAGCTCTCCAGGGCTCACCTGTCCAAGGAGGAGTGACCGTGCATCACCACGCAGAACGTCATGGTGGAGGCGCGCCTCGTCGCGAGGTTCCTGATAAGGAGCGCAGCACAGTCGTTCTCGATGTGCGCGGTCTGGCGTGGGCGTCGCAGCAGAGCACTGTGGTCGCCGTCCTGGGGCGGCGGCCTGGCGTACTGGAGGTCGAGGTCAATCCGGTCGCGCAGGCGGCGACGGTGGTCTTCGACCCACGGCGTACGTCGCTTGCCGAGCTGCGCCGCTGGGTGGAGGAATGCGGCTACCACTGTGCGGGCCAGTCCGTGCCCTCTCATGTCTGCGACCCGATGGCCGAGCCGGACCCGGCCGCCGAAGTCGCCGGGGATCGGCACGCGCCTCACGGGCCTGCCGCGCGGGTGGTCGCTCCGGTCGCGTCGGCGGAACGCGCCGAGCACCTCGAGCAAGCCGCGCCCGAGGTCCCCGCCGAGGCCGAAGAGCAGCCGTCGCCGCACGAGCCGATGGGGCGCGGCCACGAGGCCATGTCCATGGCTGCGATGGTGACCGACATGCGCAACCGCTTCCTGGTGGCGCTGCTGTTCTCCATCCCCATCGTCATCTGGTCGCCGATCGGCGAGGACGTCCTCGGCATCGACGCCTCCGTCCCCTTCGGGCTGCGCCAGGACGTGTGGGCTCTCCTGCTGAGCCTGCCGGTGATCTTCTACTCGTGCTCGATCTTCTTCGACGGCGCCGTACGGGCCCTGCGCGCCCGCACCCTGGACATGATGGTGCTGGTCGCGGTAGCCGTCGGCTCCGGCTGGCTGTACTCCCTGATCATCACGCTCACCGGGGGCGGGGACGTCTTCTACGAGGCGGCCACTGTGCTGGCCTCGTTCGTGCTGCTGGGCCACTGGTTCGAGATGCGTGCCCGGGGCGGCGCCAACGACGCCATCCGCGCCCTGCTCGATCTCGCCCCGCCTCAGGCTCTCGTCGTACGAGACGGGGAGCCGGTCGAGGTGCCCACCGCCGAGGTCGTGGTCGGCGACCTGTTGCTGGTCCGCCCCGGAGCCAAGATCGCCGTCGACGGGATCGTGGAGGAGGGGGAGAGCGAGGTCGACGAGTCGATGGTCACCGGTGAGAGCCTGCCGGTGCACAAAGCCCCCGGGGCGCAGGTCGTCGGCGCGACCATCAACGCCAACGGCACGCTTCGCGTGCGCGCCACCAAGGTCGGCTCCGACACCGCGCTGGCACAGATCGTCCAACTCGTTCAGGAAGCCCAGAACTCCAAGGCCCCCGGTCAACGACTCGCCGACCGGGGCGCGTTCTGGCTGGTGTTCGTCGCCCTGGTCGGCGGCGCCGCGACGCTGGCGGTCTGGCTGCTGGCCACCAACCGCCCGCTGGGCACTGCCATGCTGTTCGCCATCACCGTCGTCGTCATCACCTGCCCGGACGCCCTGGGTTTGGCCACTCCCACGGCCATCATGGTGGGCACGGGACTGGGAGCCAGACGCGGCGTGCTGTTCAAGAACGCGGTCGCCCTCGAGGATTCCGCACGTATCCAGACCGTGATCATGGACAAGACCGGCACCCTGACCAAGGGCGAACCGGAAGTCACCGACGTGGTCACGGCACCTGCCATGGACGAGCGCGAGTTCCTGCGGCTGGTAGCGGCGGTCGAGCGCGAGTCCGAGCACCCGCTGGCCGAAGCCGTCGTACGGTACGCCGAGGCGCACGCCGTGGACAGAGTGAGCGCCCGGCACTTCGAGAACGTCCCCGGCCACGGCGCGATCGCCGTCGTCGACGGCCACCGGGTCGCGGTCGGCAACCGCAGACTGGCCGAGCGCGAAGGCATCGACCTCGGCCAACTGGCCGCTCGCCGTGAGGAGCTGGCCGCCACCGGCCGTACCGTCGTCATCGCCACCGTCGACGGACAACCGGCAGGCCTGATCGGCATCGCCGACGCGCCCCGCGAAACCTCGGCGACCGCCGTAACCGAACTCCACGCCCTCGGCGTCGAAGTGGTCATGCTCACCGGCGACAATCAGGCAACCGCCGAGCGCATCGCGGAACGCCTCGGAATCGACACCGTCATCGCCGAGGTTCTGCCCGCCGACAAGGCGGCCAAGGTGGCCGAACTGCAGAGCGGCGGCCGCAAAGTCGCCATGGTCGGCGACGGTGTCAACGACGCCCCGGCCCTCGCCCAGGCCGACCTCGGCATCGCCATCGGCGCCGGCACCGACGTCGCGATCGAGACCGCCGACCTCGTCCTGATGCGCTCCGACCCCCTCGATGTCCCCACAGCGCTGCGCATCGGCCGCGGCACCTTGCGCAAGATGCGGCAGAACCTCGGCTGGGCCATCGGCTACAACGCCATCGCCCTGCCCATTGCCGCGGGCGTCTTCGAACCCGCCTCCGGCCTGGTGCTGCGACCGGAGATCGCCGCCGTCTCCATGTCCGGGTCCAGCATCATCGTCGCCGTCAACGCCCTTGCTCTGAAAGGGCTACGCCTGCCGGGCGCGGCGCCGTCGCCCGCCGACCAGCCTCTCGCCCGAGCCCTGTGACTGGCCACGAGCACAGGCTTGAGCCTCACCCGGCTTCTTTGCGGGCAGCCGGGATGCGAGCCGGTGACCGGCGCCGAGCTGCTGAGCTGAGCTGATCGTCGAGGCCGGGGCCGGACCTGCGTTACCGCGCTGGCCGCTGCGCCTGCGATACCGCCTGGATGCCAAATACCTCTCCCGTTACCGAACTGGTCCCGGAGCCACACGCCCCTCCCGGAAGAACCTCTACCACCGTTTTCGGAGCGCCGATCGGATCGCGCATGGATGCGGGCGCGGTCAGCCGGAGGGGCGGGCGTTGGGGGTCTCGCCCGACCCTCCGGCGCGTAACCGTCCGTCAGGCCGTCGCGGGCTGTGCCTCACGCACAGGCGGTGCCAAGCGGCCGGTGCGGTGCAGCCCGTACAAGGCCGCGGCGCAGGCCAGGCCGAGCGTGAACAGCGCGATCCACGGGAGTGCGGACATGCCCGCCGCACGGGCGGCGTCGAGGGCCGCGCCGGTCAGCAGGTTCCCGAGCGTGATGCCGACACCGCAGATGGTGTTGTACAGCCCGTAGTGGGTGGCGACGAGGCGGTCACCCGACAGACGGACGATCATGTCCATCTCGAACGGGTAGGCGATCATCGTGCCCACGGCGAGCAGAAATGCCGCCAGTGTGGGCGGCACGGCTGCCAGCAGCCATAGGCCCGCTCCGCCGCCGGGGACGGGCACTGCCGTGGCCACCAGCATGGGCACGAACGCCACGCCCATGATCAGCAACCCCCAGGTGAGCGCCCGGCCCGGCTCCATCCGCGCCTTGCACCAGGCGGTCACCCTGGTCTGGCCGAGGATCGTGCTCAGCCCGGAGACGCCGAAGAGCGCTGCCATCGCGGCAGTGCCGAAGTCCCCCTCGCCGCCCACGCGCCGTACTTCAAGCGGCAGGGCCAGATAGACCTGGAACATCATGACGTAGGAGCCGATCATGGCCCCGGAGAACAGCAGGAACGGCCGGTTGGCCACGACGCCGCGCCACTGGGACAGCACGCTTTCCCGCTCGCCGTCCTTCCGCTCCTTCGCGTCGTCACCCCGGCGGGACGGGAGCGCCCGGATCTGCACGATGCTCAGCAGAGCGAAGATTCCGGCCGAGACCAGGCAGGTGACGCGGAAGTCGACGCCGGTCAACACCATGCCCACCAGCGGGCCGAGAAGGATTCCGGCCTGGTAGAAGACGTTGAACAGTGCGAACGCCTCGACCCGCCGCTCTCCTGCGTCCGCGGCGAGGTAGGCCCGGACGGCCGGGTTGAACAGCGCTCCGGCCAGTCCGGTCGCCGCGGACGCGGCCAGCAGGGCTGGCAGCGAATCGACGAGCCCCAGGGTCGCGAAACCGACGGTGCGCAGCACACACCCCGCGACGATCAACGGCTTGTAGCCGAGCCGGTCAGCCAGCGTGCCGCCGACGAGGAACATGCCCTGCTGGCTGAAGTTGCGCACGCCGAGCACGAGCCCGACGAGCCAGTCGGCCAGCCCGAGCGTTCCTGAGAGGTGTGCTGCCAGGTAGGGCATCAGCATGTAGAAGCCGAGGTTGATGGTGAACTGATTCACCATCAGCAGCTGGACGCTGCGGTCGTACGAGCGCACCTGCGCGACAGTCCCCTTCACCGGCCCTCCCTTTCCGGCACGTTGGACTGAGCGAGCTGCCCGACGGCGCCGCTCTCCACCGGCCCGTCGGATTCCGCTTTGGATTCAGCGAGCAGATCGACCACCTCGGCCTCCTCACAGGCGTCGGACAGGGTGAGTGGGTCGACGACGTTCTCGCACCGCGTCCAGCGGCTGACTTCTTTCTCGTCCAAGCGGCCGATCACCTCTGGTTCGAGGGCCGGTGGCGAGTCGAGGAGGCCTAAGGCGGCGCAGTAGTCGTCGTCGTAGACCGTGCCGAGATAGCGCTGAGGGCCGTCGGGGAAGATCGCTGCGATCTTCGTGTCCGCGGGCAGGGTACGGGCCAGCCATCCGGCGACTGCGGCGACCGCCCCTACGCTCCACCCACCGGTGGCGTAGTGGGATGTGGCGAGCCGGCGGCAGGTCCACACGGCCTCGGCCGGTGCGACCCAGTGGACCTCGCTGAAGTTCTCGTAGGCGACGTTGCGAGGGTAGATGCTCGAGCCCAGGCCGCGCATCAGCCGGGTACGGACGGGCTGCCCGAAGATGGTCGAGCCGATGGTGTCGACGCCGACGAGCTTCATCTCCGGGTAGAGGTACTGCAGGACGCGGGATACTCCGGCAGAGTGCCCGCCGGTTCCCACGCTGCACACCAGTACATCGATGGGGCCCAGTTCGGACGCAAGCTCCAGCGCCAGCGGGGTGTAGGCGGCCACGTTGTCGGGGTTGTTGTACTGGTCCGGGCACCACGAGCCGGGGTGCTGCTCCATGAGCTGGGCCACCCGGTCGCGGCGCGCCTGCTGCCAGCCGCCGGCGGGGTGGGGCTCCGAGACGACGTTGACCTGGGCCCCGTACGCAGTCAGCAGCCGGGTCATGGACAGTTCCAGACCGGGGTCGGTGACCAGGGTGACCGGGTGGTTGTAGACCATGCTCGCCAGGGCCAGGCCGAGGCCGAGGGTGCCGCTGGTGGATTCGATGATCCTGCCGCCCGGGCGGAGGTCGCCGCGGGCACGGGCTTGCTCGACCATGTGCAGACCGGGGCGGTCCTTGATCCCGCCGGGGTTGAAGCCCTCCAGCTTCGCCCAGAACCCACGACCAGCGGGGGCGAAGGGCTCGGAAATCCGGAGAACGGGGGTCTTGCCGACGAGCCCGGAAAGGGCAGAGCGGGCGGGGGGTGTGATGTCAGTGGTGGTATGCGAGTGCATCGATCCGCTCTCGTTCATTGGTGGCGTGACGGGAGCTCATCTCGCGTGCTGTCCCGCGGAGGACGGGGCAAGCGCCTCCGCCTCCGTGGCAGCGCGCGGCAGCCGCTGTCGCAGGGCCGCGAAAGCCCCGGTCTAGATCCGCCACCGACAGACGAGGGAGAGAGTGGACCGGCCTGAACGCCGTATCCGGGATCTGCCGGCGTCCGGCCGTGCTGCCTGCAGCGGAACGGCCGAGGCGGCGATCACTCCCGATGCCACTCCGGCCAAGGCCGCCTCGTCCGTGAACACATGCCTCCCTTGCGGCAGCACTTGGCCGACTGAGTACGCAGCGCAAGCAACGCCGGGGTGTGGATGCGGCCCGTGGGACATCTCCCGCTCGACGCCTTCTGCCGCAACCCGGAGGTGGCCGGACGACGCAGGCGTCCGGCCGTGCGTATGGCTGTCATGGTCATGTACGACAGAGCAAAGGAACGCCCACAGCAGCAGACCGCCCAGGACGAAGGCCATCAGCCGGAGCAGCCACGAAGCGTCGGCGGCGGAGCGGCCGATGTAAGGGCGAGAAAAGGGGTGGAACGGCATCGTCCCTCCGGGTAGCAGCCGCTTCCCGTGGTGGGGGAGAGGCGGCAGACAGAGATCAGCAAGTCCCAGGCAGGGACCGGGAAACAGATCCCGCTCAGCGCTCGGAAGCACGGCGTACGGGGTCTGGGTGCCGGGAACTGGCCGCACTTGGCCGACCCACCTGGCCGGCGGGGGCTGTCGATTCTCGGGAGACGGCGACCAGTCGGGGACGCCGGAATCTAGACCTGCTGAACTACCGAGTCTCTTGAACCCGTCAATGGAGGAACGCCCGACTCGGGCCGGGACGGGCCTGATTTCCCCACCGCGTCGGCGTGCGTGGGCGGTGCCCAACCCACGGTCGCCTGGCATGGAGCGTCCAGATCGGGGCCTTGCTGAGGCTGGCCGGACACGCATTCCTGAGCCGGATGGGAAGAGCCGTCACCATGGCGATCGTGGCGGTCGTCGGCTGCCGCGGCTTCGGGCGGCTCGTACGCGACAGCATCGCCGTGCCGCCGAGGTAGCCGGCGTCGCGACAGGTGACGGCCTCGCCGCGCAGCAATTTCGCAGAGGACTTGATTCCGGACTGGGCTTCGGTATCAGCATGATGGGCCGTGTGCGCGGATGCGAATGGCGCCTCGGGTGCCGAGAACGGGAGGGCGAGCAGGACGGCGGCGAGGACCACAAGCGCGGTCCGGGCCCTCGCACCTCGGAACATGCGCCGCTCCAGGAAGTTTGCTCCTCTTGTGCGTGCCAAGTGTTAGGAAGTGCTCTTGCGGTATCCGCCCTTCGGCGTCTCAGCTCTGATCAGCTCGTCGAAGGGCAAGTCCGAGGCCAGGACGGACACTCCACGGTCGCAGAGCCGGTCCGCGAGCACGACGAGCCGCAGAACCTCGGCTGGCCGGCACCGGGCGACGTTGGTGCTCCCCGGCATGGTTGCGGCCCGGCCGATCCTCAGCGTGTTGCGGTCCCGTTCTCCTGTGCGCTACTCCTCGCGTTGATGTACACGCACGGGTCAGTGGAGAGAGCGCCGCGGGCCATACGTACGCCCATGCGTCCACCTCGGTGGCCCTGGACTCTGAGGAGGCCGTTGTGGCCGGGCACAGCTACGACAGGCCCGACTCGCACTCCGGCCAGTGGCACGCCGATCGTCACGATGTCCCGGTGCCCGACAGCAGACTGCTGCGTTGCCCCGTGCGACGCTCCGGCGGTTCGGCCTCCGCACCAGCGAGGAGCCCGGGTCACGAAGACGGTCACCACCATTGAGCCGAGGGGCCCCGCTCGGTGAACACCCTCGGCGCCGCGGATGGTGCGTGCCGCTCTCTGCCTCCAGCAGTGAGGTGAGGGTTGCCCCGCCGTCATCGGGTCCGTGGATACCGCTGGCCGCACGACGGCCTTGGTGTCGCCGGTCCAGCCTCGAAGGCCGCGCGGTGGGCGCGGGCGAGAGAGGCGTACAGCGGGTCTCGGCGGGCCACGGTGGTGGCGTGTTGCGGCTGCGGCGGCGGCCAGGGCGTCGGAGGGCGCGGGGGCGATCGACGCCGCGTAGAGACTGCCGCTCCGCCGAGGACGACAGCTGGCCTCGGGGCGGCCCTGGGCTCTCCTCCCCGGCTACCCCCGACGGGGAGGAGGAGCCCAAGTGAGAACGACCCGCGCGGATAGGAGGTCGACTCCCCGGAGGCGTTCGTCGCGGGCCGGCATCACCTGCTTCTCCTCCGGACCGGTGGTCTTCTCCTCCGGACCGGTGGTCTTCTCCTCCGGACCGGTGGTCTTCTCCTCCGGACCGGTGGTCCTCGGCCTCCCGGCCCAGGGAGATCCAACCTGACGGCCCGCGCCCGGCCCTGGAGAGCTGGCAACCCGGGCAAGTGCGCGTCGCTGAGACTCTCGACCCGCGACCGGTCCTGGAACGCTCTGGCGGGCTGTGGACCGCCGTGGACCTCAGTGAGCCGTGCACCGTGCGCATTCGGGCGTGGACATGGACTGAATCACGCTGACGCGCCATGGCAAGTATTAACATACCGGACGTCTCGCGTTCCCCGTGTTCTGTATCAATGACCTGCGTGCGAGGGAGAAGCGCATGACCGAGACACAGTCCGCAAGGAATGGGAAAACCACGACCGGGTCGGCGAGTGCCCCGCACCGATTGCCTCGTCATCATTCCGGGGCCACGGCTGACCTTCGGCGTACCGGGATCAATCCGAATTTCTGGTACCCGGTCGCTGTATCGGGGAGCGTACCGAAGACCAAGACGTTCGCTGCCACGTTCGCGGGTGAGCGGATCGCGTTGTATCGCGGTGAGAGCGGCACGGTCTACGCATTGGAGGACCGGTGCGCCCACCGCCAGGTACCGCTGAGTATGGGCGTCGTGGAAGGTGAGGCGCTCCGCTGTTGCTATCACGCCTGGGCCTACCGCGGGAACGGCCGCATCTCGCAGATCCCATATCTCCCCAAGGGCGTCGACCGGCCGCCGCGCGGTGTGCGCGCCTATCCGATCCGCGAAGCCTACGGACTGGTGTTCGTCTTCCCGGGCGACCCGGAGAAGGCGGCCACGACACCGCTGCCCGAGTTGCCGGAGTTCGATTCCGTCAGGCATAAAACCATGACGTTTTCGCGCACCGTGCACTGCCACTACTCATTCATGCACGAGAATTTGCTCGATATGAACCACCAGTTCCTGCACCGGGGCATCCTCGGCAGGATCCAGCCCAAGCTCCTCGGGTACGACACCGGTCCGCAATCCGTAGAGGCCCGGTATCTGTTCACCCACGTCGGCGGGAAAAAGAACCGCGGCGCTGGTCTGCTCGCCGCCGGTGGTGCCGGGGGCGGCAAAAGGCCCGACCTCGTCACCATCCGTACCGAGTACCCCTACCAGACCCTCCAACTGGTCCCCGAAGACGCCGAACTCCCGGCGTTCTCCCTCTGGGCGGCCTACGTACCGGAGGACGTCGAGCAGCGCACCAATCACGCCTACGGTCTGCTCATGATTGAGAAGCCGCCGATCCCCGGCGCCCTGCACCTCGCCTGGCCGTTCATCCGGCGCTTCACCGAGCGGGTGTTCGCCGAGGACCGGATGGCGGTTGAAGCCGAGCAGCTGGCCTGGGACGAGCAGGGCGAGGACTGGAACCAAGAGGTCTTCCCACTGATCGTCGATGTCCGCGATGTGTTGCGCACCAACGGCGTCCCCATCCGTCCGGAATCCGCCCTGTGCGGCGCCGCCGCGTTCTGCAGCAACTCACCGCCGGCCAGCGCGGCACCACACGTCGAACCGAACCAGCCGGGCTGACCCGGCTGCACCACCGCCACCCTGCGATCCAGCCGGCTCACCGTACGATCCGTGGTCCGCTTCGGGGACCGCGACTCCGATCGAGTATGACGCGCGCCCAGCCGCTCGGCGGCCACCCGGCAGCCCTGGGAGCGTTGAACTGCATGCGCTGCACAGTGGGCCGTCGAGGCAGACACGGCCACCCTTCCCCTGCGTCAGACGTGCTGAGCGCAGCTTCACTGATGCTTCCTGGCAGCCAGTTACGTGACCTTGGAGATTCCCCGTACACTTAGGCTCACCTAAGTTCGCGATCACCACGATCTCCGTCACGTCGGAATGGATGCGATGTCAGCTGCCACAATCAGCAGCCCAAGAGGTGCTCTGATCAGCCGCCGCATCGGCTGGACGGTCGCGGCCGTCGTCGCGCTGCTGCTGGCGGTGCTGCTCAGCCTTGCTGTCGGTGCGCGCCAGATCGCCCCGAGCGAAGTCTTCGAGGCCTTGCTGTACGGCGGTACGAGCGAGGCTGCCGAGGTCGTACGGTCCCTGCGGGTGCCCCGGACCCTTATCGGCCTGATAGTCGGTGCGGCGCTCGCCCTGGCGGGCACGGTGATGCAGGGCATCACCCGCAACCCCATCGCCGACCCCGGTGTCCTCGGCATCAGCCAGGGCGCGGCGGCGGGCGTGGTGCTGGCGATCGCGTTCGCCGGGGTGCACACCCTCACCGGCTACGTGTGGTTCGCCTTCGTTGGAGCCGGAGTTGCGTCGGTGGCCGTCTATGCCGTCGCCTCCAGCGGGCGCGGCGGGGCGACCCCGGTGAAACTGGCCCTGGCCGGTGCCGCCATCAACGCACTGCTCATCTCGGTCATCCAGGGAATGTTGACGACGGACGCCGCCACGCTGGACGAGTTCCGCTTCTGGCAGGTCGGCTCGATCGCCGGGCGGGACGCGGTGGTTGCCGGTCAGATCTGGCCGTTCCTCGTCGTGGGTGCGGTACTGGCGCTGTCGGTGGCGCGAGGGCTGGACGCCCTGGCGCTGGGCGAGGACGTCGCCAAGGGGCTCGGGCAGAAGGTGGCGAACGTACGGATCGTGGGCGGCATCGGCGCGACGGTACTCACCGGCGTCGGGGTCTCGGCCGCCGGGCCGATCGCGTTCGTGGGCCTCGCGGTACCGCACATCGCGCGCGCAATCGTGGGCACCGATCACCGCTGGGTGCTGCCGATGGCGGCACTGCTCGGCCCCGTCATGCTGCTCGTGTCGGATGTCATCGGCCGGGTCGTCTTCCCGCCGAGCGAGGTTCCGGCGGGCGTGATGACGGCCCTGATCGGGGTGCCGTTCCTTATCGCCATGGTCCGCCGCAAGGCGGTGAGCGCATGACGGCCTCTCTTACCGGGCGCCCGGCGGCAGTACGCCCCGCCGGATACGGGCTCGTCAGGCGCGGACGTGGATCCTTCCTCGTCCATCGGCGCGCGGCAGTCGCCGCGTGTGCCCTCGCCGTGCTGACGGCGGCCGTGTCCTTCGCGTACCTGTGCCTCGGCGAGACCTCCGTCGCACCGGGCGAGGTCGTGAACGTGCTGGCCGGCCGGCCCTCGTGGGGCGAATTCCTCGTGCGCGAGCTCCGGCTGCCGCGGCTCGTCCTCGGGTTGATGGTCGGTGCCGCCTTCGGCGTCGGCGGCGCGCTGATCCAGACCGTCGCCCGCAACCCGCTCGCCAGCCCCGACATCATCGGCGTCTCCCAGGGCGCGAGCGCCCTGACCATCGGTGCGCTGACTTTCGGCATCGGCTCGTTCAGCATCCTGCCGTACTTCTCGGTCGCGGGCGGGGTGGCCGCCGCCACGCTCGTCTACCTCTTCGCCTGGCGCAGCGGGCTGCATGCGGCGCGGTTCGTACTCATCGGCATTGGCATCGCCATCGCACTGCGGTCCGTCACCCACCTTTTCATCACCAAGGGCGAGTATCTGGTCGCCCATCAGGCGCAGGTGTGGCTGACCGGCTCACTCAACGGGCGTGGCTGGGACGAGGCCACACCGCTCGGCTGGACGCTGCTCGCCCTGGTGCCCTGCGTGGTGTGGGCCGCGCGGGCGCAGCGCAGCGTCTCCTTCGACGACGACACCGCCACCGCGCTGGGCGTACCGCTGCAGCGAACCCGGTTCGGGCTGGCGCTGCTGGGCGTCTTCCTCGCGTCGGTGGCGACGGGCGCGGCCGGTCCGGTGGACTTCGTGGCGCTGCTCGCCCCGCAGATCGCCCGTCGGTTGACGGGCACGGCGCAGATCCCGCTGCTGTGCTCGGCGCTGCTCGGTGCGCTGATCGTGGTGGCCGCCGACTTGCCGGCGCGCCTGCTGTTCGCGCCGGTCGAGCTGCCCGTGGGAGTGCTGACCGCCGTCATCGGTGCCCCGTATCTGATCTGGCTGATCGTCCGCGGCCGTACTGGAGGAAGAGCGTGACCGAGAGCAGGCTCACAGCCCGCGACCTGACCCTGGCCTATGAGGAGCGCACGGTCGTGGAGGACCTCGACCTGGAGGTCCCGCACGGCCGGGTCAGCGTCATCGTCGGCCCGAACGCCTGCGGCAAATCAACGCTGTTGCGGGCGCTCGGACGGCTGCTCAGGCCCCGGCGCGGCTCGGTGCTGCTCGACGGTACGGAGTTGGGCCGCATACCCACCCGCACGATCGCGCAGTCCATCGGACTGCTTCCGCAAACCCCGGTCGCGCCGGAGGCGATCACGGTCGCCGATCTCGTCTCGCGCGGCCGCCAGCCGCACCAGCGCTGGTGGCAGCAGTGGTCGGAGGAGGACGAGCGGGCGGTCACCGACGCCATGGACCGCACCGATGTGACGGCGCTCGCCGAGCGGCCGGTTGACGAGCTGTCCGGCGGCCAGCGGCAGCGCGTGTGGATCGCCATGGCGCTCGCCCAGGAGACCGACCTGCTGCTCCTCGACGAGCCCACCACCTATCTGGACATCTCCCACCAAGTGGAGGTGCTGGACCTGGTGCGGCAGCTCAATCGCGAGCGCGGCCGGACGGTCGTCGCGGTGCTGCACGACCTCAACCAGGCGGCGCGTTACGCCGACCATCTCGTGGCGATGAAGGCGGGACGGATCGTTGCGCAGGGATGCCCCTCGCAGATCGTCACGGTGGATCTGGTACGCGACGTCTTCGGTCTCGAATCGGTCGTGGTTCCGGACCCGGTGACCGGCAGCCCGCTTGTCGTCCCCGGCAGCCCGTGGCAGGCGGACGCCCCTGCCCCTGCCGTCGCGGCCTCGGCAGAGGTGGGCTGAACTCTTCAGACGCCGGCCGTCGGTGCGGCACCGGTCTCCGCCAGGTCACCGCCGCCGGTGCCGCTCGGCGAGGACGACGGGGCGGGCTGGGCCGGCCGCGCCGTCCGACGGTCCGCCGGTTCCTTGCAGGGCGTCCTGGTGACTTACGAGGAGGCTTTCTCGCCTGCCTCGGCGCACGGCTCTGTTCCGCCGTCGCCTAGTCCGAGTTGTGATCCGCACAGGACTTGCCCCCACTCCCACATAAGGTTAGCTTTACCTAAGTTCACCCCCCGCGCTGAACTGTGCTCCCGTCAGGAAAGGCCTTCCACTCATGTCCCCATCCCTCAATCGCCGCGCCGGAGTCGTTGCCGTCGTTGCCGCCCTCGCCATCACGGCCACCGCATGCGGGTCCGGCAAGGACGACGCGAAGTCGTCCGCTGAGGGGGGCAAGCACACCGTCCAGACGGCCATGGGCAAGGTCAATGTCTTCGACAGCCCCAAGCGCGTGGTCGTCCTGGACACCGACGCCCTCGACTCGGCCATCACCCTCGGCGTCAAGCCGGTCGGTGCTGTCACGGCCGAGGCGGGCGCGCCGATGTCCACCTACCTCCCCAAGGACCAGATCAAGGGCATCAAGAACGTCGGCCTCATCATGGAGCCCAACCTCGAAGCGATCAGTGGGCTGAAGCCGGACCTGATTCTCAGCAGCAAGGAGCGCGACGAGAAGAGCTACAAGGAGCTGTCGAAGATCGCGCCGACCGTCTTCACCGAGACGACCGGTCCCGCATGGCGGGAGAACTTCGAGCTGCACGCCGACGCGCTCGGAAAGAAGGACGAGGCCAAGAAGGTCGTCGCCGACTACGAGAAGCACGTGGCCGAGGTGACCGACGCGCTCGGTGGCGCGGAGAAGGCAGAGAAGACCAAGGTCGGTTTCGTGCGCTTCGTCGAGGGTGCGGACACCCGCCTGTACATGAACGACACCTTCGTCGGCAGCATTCTCAAGGACCTGAAGGTCGGCCGCCCCGCCAACGTCGACAAGACCGGCTTCTCCCTCGACGTCAGCCCCGAGCGGATCGACGAGGGCAACTCCGACGTCATCTTCTACTCCACCTACGGTGACCCGAAGAAGGCCAAGGAGACCAGCATCACCGGCGGCAGCCTGTGGAAGAAGCTGGACGCCGTGAAGAACGGCAAGGCGTTCAAGGTCGACGACAACCTGTGGATGCTCGGCATCGGCTACACCGGAGCCGACCAGATCCTCGACGAGATGGACAAGCACCTCAAGTAACAGCGGTGCGAGACCGTACGACTGCGGCCCCGGTCACGGAACATCCGTGGCCGGGGCCGCAGTTGTATCGGTTGGTCCTGCGCATCGCAGGAGGACCTCAGGATGTCACAGGCGTTCGAAGCCGCGGACCCGCTCCCAGTCCGTGACCGCCGTCTCGAAAGCGGCCAGTTCGGTACGGGCGGCCTGCGCGTAGTGCCCGACGACCGCCTCGCCGAACACCTTGGCCGCGATCTCACTGTTCTCCCAGCGGTGCAGGGCCTCGGTGAGTGTGGTGGGCAGCCGCGGCACTGACGGATCGGCCAGGGCGTTGGCAGCGTGCGGCTCCGGCAGCGGCAGTCGGTTCTCGATGCCGTGCAGTCCGGCGGCCACCGCGGCCGCGACGGCGAGGTACGGATTGGCGTCGCCGCCGGGCACCCGGTGCTCGATGCGCAGCGAATGCCCCGAGCCCACGACGCGCACCGGGCAGGTGCGATTGTCCCGGCCCCAGGTGATACCGGTGGGCGCGAACGAACCCGGCTGGAGGCGCTTGTACGAGTTGATGTTCGGCGCCATCAGCAGCGCGAAGTCGGCGAGGCAGGCGAGCTGGCCTGCCACGAAGTGCCGCATGAGTTCCGACATGCCGTCGCCGGCCGCCGGATCGGCCAGCACCGCCGAGCCGTCGGTGCCGCGCAGCGACAGGTGGATGTGGCAGGAGTTGCCTTCGCCCTCGTCGTACTTGGGCATGAAGGTGAGTGCGACGCCCTCCTGCGCGGCGATCTGCTTGGCGCCGTTCTTGAAGACGACGTGATTGTCGCAGGTGGCCATCGCCTCGTCGTAGCGGAAGACGATCTCGTACTGCCCGGCGTGGCACTCGCCTCGGGCGGTCTCCATGGTGAGCCCGGCGCGCACCATCTCGCGGCGGATGCGGCGTACCACCGGCTCGATCTCGGCAAGCCCCTGGAGGGAGTAGTCGACGTTGTAGGCGGTGCCCGTTTCCAGGCCGTGGTAGCGGCGGTCCCATGCCTGACGGTACGACCCGCGGAAGATCAGGAACTCCAGCTCGGTGCCGGCGAACGCGGTCAGTCCGCGCTCGGCCAGCCGGTCGAGCTGGCCGCGCAGCACCTGGCGCGGGGCCACCTCGACGGGATCGCCGCCGGGCCATACGGCGTCGGCGAGGACCAGCGCGGTGCCCGGGTCCCAGGGGAGCGTGCGCAGCGTGGTCGCGTCGGGGCGCAGCTCGAAGTCGCCGAAGCCAATGTTCCAGGCGTCGATGGCATAGCCGGGTCCTGTGCCCATCTCGACGTCGGAGGCAAGGAGGTAGACGCAGGCGCCGAAACCGCCCCCTGACTCCGTCGGGGGGATCCCCAGCCCCACCACCTCGTCCAGGAAGTACGGCACGGACAGCCGACTGCCCTGGAGCCGCCCCTGGAGGTCCGGGACGCTGACGATCACTTCCTCGATGCGTCCGGCGCCGGCCTCGGCGCGCAGCCGTTCATACGGCGAGGTGTCCGGTGACGTGCTCACATCTGCTCCTGCGGAATGGCGGCGGTGGCGAGAGGATTGGAGAGGGTGCCGTGGACGACGTCGAAGCCCTCGTCCTTCTCGGCGCGGTCGTGGAAGCCCCCGCCGAGCAGCTGTTCACGGTTGAGCGCCACCCGGTCGAACTCCGGGGCGAGCAGGCCGAAGTCCTCGAAGCGCTGTGCCAGTTCTGGGAAGCGGGCGTGGTAGCGCTCGATCTCGGCCCGGACCATGGCCCAGAACTCCTCCTCCGGTACATCGAGGTGCTCGGCGACCAGAGGGGCGAAGAACCGGAAGTGGCCCGCAAAGATGGCGCTGAGCAGCGAGTGGGCCAGCTCGCCGGCGGGCCAGCGCAGCAGCAGTGCGTCGGCACGCTCGGAGAGGGCGGCGTACTCGGGGTGGCTGCCGGGCAGCAGGTTCACGTCCTCGGCAAAGTCCTTGACGGCAATGCCGATGGGGATGTCGGCGGCGTCGTAGAGGACGACAGTGTTCTCGCCGTGCGGGCAGTAGGCCACGCCGTACCGGTAGAGGTAGTGCAGCAGGCCGGGCAGCAGTGCGCGGAAGAAACGATCCAACCAGGCGCGGGGGTCGAGCCCGGACCTGTCGGCCAGCTCCCTGACCAGAGCGCGGCCGTCCGAGCCGACCTTGAGAAGCGCGGCCATGGTGCGGGCCTGCTCACCGTCCCGCAGCAGTGCTGCGACCGGCTCGCGCCAGACTGCGCCGAGGAGTTCGTGGTAGCGGTACGGGGCGTCCTTCACGGACTCGTACAGCGGGTGGTGCACAGCCACGCCCGCCACCTCGCCGAGCGGGTGGAAGCGCAACGCGTCGCGGAGGTACGGATCCGCGTCGCGGACGGCGTGCAGCCAGGCACTCACATCCGGGGCGGCCTCGGTCGGCTCGGTGGACAGGCCGCGCCAGACGAGGGTGTTGCGGATGAACAGCGGCACCTTCACATTGCGGCGGTGCGGATGGTCCAGGTTGGCCAGGGTGCGGATGGACTGCAGCGGCCGGTAGCGGTCCGGGCCCTCGCCGAGCAGCACGATCCGGCCGTCGGCGAGATAGGGGGCGAAGAGCGTCGCGACGGCCTCGTCCCAGTGAAAGGGGTGCACCGGCAGCCAGCAGAAGTCGGCCGTGTCGTAGCCGGTTTCGGCGCACGTCTCCTGGAGGGCGGCCGCGAACTGCTTGCGGGTGTCCTCGCCCAGCTCCTCGGCCAGGAGGGTGTCGGCGTCCAGGCCGGGAACGCCGGAGTAGGAGGCGAGGGTGGAGTGGACAGCGGCCCAGAGCAGGTGCACCGAACCGGCCGCCTCGGGGGCGTAGGCGGCGGCGTCGGAGGCGGAGAAGCCCAGCCGTCCCTTGTTGAGCAGCATGCAGGGGTGGCCGTCCTGATGGGCCTCGAGGTCGAGGTGGTCCAGGTCGGCGAGGTCGGCGGCGGGTAGGCTGCGGGCCATGACCTCCGCCTCGGCCCTTCGGGTGGCGGTGAGTTCGCGCAGGACCTCGGCCGTGGTGGGTCCGTCCCAGCCGAGAGCCGGGCGGGCGTCGAGCAGCAGTTGCTCGGGCCCGGCCCCGTCGCCGTCTCCGGAGGCGGGGTGCCGCCGCAGGGTGCCGGGTACGAGCCGCCAGGTGCCGAACGTGCCGCGCGTGGCCCGGAAGGTCCAGTGGACCCCGTCGGCGAGGTCCAGCCGGTACGCGTCCGGGGCACCGGCCGACAGGTCGGGCCCGGGGACGAGCAGCTCCTCGTAGGCGAACTCCTCGACAGCCTTGACGAGCAGCCGTCGGCCCGCCTGCGCCCAGGCGTCACGTGTGGTGCGGTTCATCGGTGGTTCTCCTCGGAGTACGCGGGGGAGCCATGGGAGGCGTGGGCTGCCAGGGCGGGCGCGGAAGACCTCGTTTCCGATGGCGTCGGAGCGGGTGCCGCGGGCGTCGCTGCTCCGGCCCCCGGCTCCGGCACGTCGGCACTCCGGTCAACCGACGCTCCCGGGGCGGCCGCACCCGGCCCGGTCTGCCTCGGGATGGCCGACGCGCTCCCCCCGGGTTCCGGGGCGGCGGAACCGGGTGCGCCGGATGCCGGCACTGCGCTCCGTGTCCACTTCAGGGACAGGACGGCGGCGCAGACCTGTACGGCCGCGGCGACGGCCAGCGGCAGCGCCAGGTCGACGGAGACCGCGGCCGTGGCGGCCAGCGGCGCGGCGAGCAGACCGGCGGAGCGGGCGGTCTCCACAGCGGTGAACGCCGGGCCCTTCGTGCCGGTCGCGCGGAACATCCGCAGCTCGACGGCGACCTGGCCGAGTCCGAGGCCGACGCCGTAGAGCAGTCGGCTGCCCACCAGTCCGGGCAGGGTATCGGCCAGCCAGGTCCAGGCCAGCCCGGCCGTGCCCACGGTCAGGGCCAGCGGCAGCAGCCGGTCTCCGAGCAGGTCGTAGAAGCGGCGCACCGCGGGCAGTACGGCCAGCGCGGAGACGCTCGGCAGAAAGAAGAGCACCGCGGACCCGACTGAGCCGCTGCCGAGGCTGTCGGAGAACTCGGTGAAGAAGGGCCGCGCCACGTTGACCGAGAAGTCGAACGCGACCCCGATCAGGGCGGCGTAGGCGAGCATCATGAACCATGAGGCGCGGCTCGAAGAACCTGCACCCGGGGCGGTGGCTGCGCCGGGCTCGGGAGGCGAGGGGGCCGATGCGCCATCGGCGACCGGGGTGTCGTCGTCAGCGGAGCCTTCGGGCTTCATGTCCGCGCGTCGGCCCAGGATGCGGTATGTGAGCACGGCCAGGGCCGTGTCAAGCACCGCGAACGCCGAAATACCGATGCGCGGCTCCGGCAGGGCGAGCACCCCGGCTCCCACCATCGTCGAGACCACGACCGACAGGTGGAAGACGATCACGAGGGAGCAGATTCCGGCCAGTCGCCCCTGCACACCCTCCGATTCATCGCCGTGCTCGGCGATGAACGCCGGATAGGCCAGCAGCAGTGCGCTGTTGGTCGCCACGATGAGGGTCGACAGCACCGTGTATGCGGCATAGCTGGGTGCCAGCCCGAGGAGCAGGTCGAGGACGGCGGACCCGCACAGCCCGGCCAGCACCAGCTTGTGGAGTGACCAGCGCCGGGCCGCCAGCCCCCACAGCGGGAGGGCGGCGAGCCCGACGATGCGGCAGATCCATATGTACAGCCCTGTCGCCTCCGGATCCTCGATACCGTACAGCCGCTCGAACAGCTGGGGGAGGAACGGCGTCAGAGCGGTTTCGGCGACGAGGTGGAGGCCGATCACGGATATCAGCACCGACTTGGCGTGCCGCGCCGACCCGCCCGCGGCCGATGCGCCGGCCTTCTCCGTGACCGTCATCGCGGCGTCCCCGCCCGGGCGGTGACAGCTGCGGACGGGACGGCCGGCGCGGGCTCGGTGGACTCCGGCGCCTGCGGTGCTCCGAAGGTCGTAAAGGCCTGCCGCGGAGCGACGGGCAGTACGGTGCGTCCGGCGACGGCGTTGAGGATGGTCGCTGCGCGCCAGGCGCCGAGGGTGAGGTCGGGGGCGCCGACGCCGTGCGTGTGCATCTCGGCGTTCTGGACGTAGAGCGTGCCGGAGACCCGGGGGTCCAGCGCGACGCGGTAGTCCCCGTCGATCTGATAGCGGCCCCTGTCGTCCCAGTCGACCAGGTCGTCCATCGTGTCCAGGAAGGCGGGGCGGGAGGCCGCGTAGCCGGTGGCGGCGACGACGGCGGAGGTACGGATCTCGAAGACCGACTCCTGCTGCTGATGCCGGCAGGTGAGCAGGTAGCCGTCGCCGTCGGCCGCCGCCGCGACGATCTCCACACCCGGCTGCAGGGCGGCGCGCGGCTCGCCACCGCCGATGGTGCGCTCGTACAGCTCGTCGTGGATCTCGCCCAGCGTCTCTTCGCTCACGCCCTTGTAGAGCTGCCACTGCTCGCGCACCAGCCGCTCGCGCGTGGCCTCCGGGAGGTGGCGGAAGTAGCGGATGTAGTCCGGTGTGAAGTGCTCCAGGCCGATCTTCGAGTACTCCATCGGCGCGAAGGCCGTGGTACGGGCCAGCCAGCGGACGTACGGACCGCCCTCGCCGTCGCCGTCCTGGTGGCGGAGCAGGTCGAGCACGACCTCGGCGCCGGACTGCCCCGAGCCGATGACCGTGACGTCACCGGCGGCGGCGAGCCGCGCGCGGTGGTTGCGGTAGTCGGCGCTGTGCAGCACGCGGCCGGCGTGGGTGTCGGCCAGCAACGGGCGCAGCGGCTCGGGAATGACCGGGTTGGTGCCCACGCCGAGCACGATCTGGCGGGCCAGCACGCGTGTCCGGGCGCCCGCCGCGGAGCGGTACACGACGGCGAAGGCGCCCGCGCCCTCGTCCCACTCCAGCGCGGTGACCTCGGCGTCGAAGCGGCAGGACGCCAGCCGCTCGGCGACCCAGCGGCAGTAGTGGTCGTACTCACGGCGCGGGATGTGGAAGCGCTCGGAGAAGAAGAACTTGAACATCCGCTCGTGGGAGCGGAGGTAGTTCAGGTACGACCACGGGCTGGTCGGGTCGGCCATCGTGACCAGGTCGGCGAGGAACGGCACCTGAAGCGTCGTTCCCTCCATCAGCAGGCCGGGGTGCCAGGAGAAGGCCGACTTGGCGTCGAGGAAGAGGGAACGGAAGCCGGGGACGCCGTCGGCCAGCGCGGCCAGGGACAGGTTGAACGGGCCGATTCCGACGCCGACCAGATCGTAGGGCAGGTTCTGGTCAGGGGAAGTCGAGGGGGCGGTCACCGCTGTGCCTCCGTGAGTGGGTTGGACAGATTGACGTAGACGGACTGGGTGTGGACGTCACCGACAAGTTCGTCGAGACCGTCCACGCAGGTCAGGTAGTTCCCCTTGCAGCGCAGCACGGGCGCGTCGAGCAGCAGGTCGAGCAGGCCTCTGGCCGCGGGCTCGGCCGTGCGCAGCCGCTCCAGTGCGCTGCGCAGCACGCGCAGCAGGCCGCCCTCGTCGGCGAGTCCGAGTGCGCCGAAGGCTCCGACGAGGCCGAGCAGGTTGTTGATACCGAGGTAGTAGGCGACCCGCTCGTCGACGAAGGTGTCGTCGAAGACCAGCTCGACGCCTTCGGTCGCGCCGGGTAGCAGCCGCTCGACGTCGGCGGCGCGGGAAGCGGCCAGGTAGTAGCCCTGGCTGTCGCGGTACCAGCCCGCGCAGGGCAGTCCGTCACCATCCAGCGCGACGAGGGTGTTCTGGTGGTGCGGCTCCAGGGCGATGCCGTACCGGGCCTGAAGCCGGATCAGGGGAACGGCCAGCACGTCCAGATAGCGGGTCAGCCAGCGCTCCGACGCCTCGGCGGTGGACACACCGAGAGCGCGGGCGGCCCGCTCGACGGCCGCGCACAGCAGGGCGCGGTGCCGGGGCGGGGTGCCGTCGCCGGGGCCGGTGCGCTCGGCCAGCAGACCGGCCACGCACAGGCCCTGGAGCCCCTCACGGTGGAACGGATTGTCGCGGATCGCTGTCTCCAGGCCGGTTTCCGGCCCGTCGGCGCCGACCGACACCCAGGCGAAGTCGCGCAGGATACCGAACTCGGGGTGCTCGGCCCGGAGCCAGTCCCCGGGGCCCGCGGCCAGCAGTTGTGCGGCCCGTACGCCGAGGCGCATCTCGCTGCGCAGGTTGTTCCGCCGGGAGTTGGTGATCCGCATGCCCAGCGACAGCTTCAGCATCACCTCGGCGTCCGGCCGTTGCACGGTCCGTACGGAGGAGGTGGGATACCAGGCCGGTCCGGCCGCGCCGAGCGGACGCAAGCGCCCGGCGTCGACGAGCGCGGCGACCTGGGGTCGGGACAGCACGTCGCGGGCCTGCCAGGGGTGGGCAGGCACCGGGACCATGCCGTCCGGCAGGTCCAGCCCGGCGGCGAGCGGGCGCAGCAGTTCGGCCGGGGTGCGGCCGTCCGCGCTCTCGCCGACGACGACGTCGGGGTGCGCGGCGAACCAGTGCAGCGGGAAGGAGCCGCGCAGCTCGGGTGAGTACGCGTCCAGTTCGGCGTCGGACGCCTCCTCGCGGCTCTTGGGCGCGGGATGGAAAGGGTGCCCCAGCAGCAGCGCCTGCTCGCTGTCCAGGAACGGCGTCGGACCCTGGGCATCTTCTTCGGCGCGCCGCCGGGCGATGTGCGTGGTGGTACGCCGGGCGGAGTTCAGCACCCGGGCGGCGGCGTCACCGCCGTGGTGCGGGAGCACCCCGCGGCCGAGCGTCGTCTCCCGGATCAGCGCCGCCGCCACCAGTGCCGCGTCGGCCGGGAGGCTGCCACCGTCCCCGGCGGTGACCAGGCGGGGGCCGCCGAAGCGGTGCCAGCCGGTGGCCGACCGGTATCGCACAGGCACCAGCAAGGTCAGTTGACTGGCCGACAGATTCAACAGGAGCGCCTGACCGGTCGCCGGGACCTCCGTACCGGTCTCGCGTACGTACGCGCGCAGCAGCGTCTCCATCGCCGCGGCGTCGCCCGCGCGGAGCGCGTCCGGGTCGTCGAGCGGATCCGGACCGCTGGTGGATGCCTGCGGCGCGGCCACGTCGGCGCCCTCGCGGGCGGCAAGGTCCGTGGCGGGGCGTTCGGCCGGCGGCAGTGCCACTTCCGTCAGCCGGTGATCGGAGGGCAGGTTCACCATGCGTCCTCCTCGGCCTGGCCCGCTGCGGCCACCGCGTGCAGCAGCCGCTCGACCTCGGCGAGGGTGGTATGCGGGTTGAGCAGCGTGAGCTTGAGGCGGACCCGGCCCGGGCCCTCGCCCGGGAGTTCGGTGCGGCCGACGACCGCCCGACCCTCGCGCAGCAGTCGGCGCCGCAGCGCCGCGTTCACCCGGTCGGTGTGCGCGGGGTCGGCGTCCTCGGGCAGGTATCGGAAGAGGAAGGCCGTCAGGACAGGCTCGGCGTGCAGCTCCAGGCGGGGATGCGCTCGTACCGCCTCGGCGCCGTCGCGCGCCAGGACGTGGCAGGCGTTGACGAGCCGGCCGAGGCCCTCGCGGCCCAGCGTGCGCAGCGTTACGGCGATCTTGAATGCGTCTGCGCGGCGCGTGGTGCGCAACGAGAGGCCCAGCAGGCTGGGATAGCCCGCCTCCTCGTCGTCCTGGGGGTTGAGGTACACCGCCCGCCGGGCGAGGGAGGCGTACGTCTCCGCCCGCCGGACGAGGAAGATGCCCGCGGCGACCGGCTGCCAGCCCAGTTTGTGCCAGTCCAGGGATATGGAGTCGGCCAGCGCGATGCCGTCCACCAGGTGGGCGAGTTCGTCGGAGAGCAGCGCGCCGCCGCCGTAGGCGGCGTCCACGTGCAGCCAGGCGCCGTATTCGGCGGCCAGCGCCGCGCAGGTGCGCAGGGGGTCGACCGCACCGGTGTCGGTGGTGCCGGCGGTGGCCACGACGGCCACCGGCCGCTCACCGCGCTCGACGCAGTCCCGCAGAACGGCGGCCAGGGCGTCCGGCTTCATCCGCAGCTCGTGGTCGACCGGGACGGGGATGACCGCGTCCTCGCCGAGACCGAGGAGGGCCGCCGACCGCTGCACCGAGAAGTGGGCGGTGGCGGAGGCGAAGATCCGCGGGCGTGGCCCGGCGCCTGGTACACCGCTCAGCTCGACCTGACGCCCCGCCGTCCGGCCGAGCACGCGGTCGCGGGCGAGCATCAGCCCCATGAGGTTGGACTCGGTGCCGCCGGAGGTGAGCACTCCGGCTGCCTCGGCCGGGTCGTAGCCCACCAGCTGCGCCAACTCCTGCAGCAGCAGGGTCTCCAGGGCGGTCGCGGCCGGCGCCTGGTCCCAGGAGTCCTGGGAAGGGTTGAGCGCGGAAACGGCAAGGTCGGCGGCGACGGCGACGGCCAGCGGCGGGCAGTGCAGATGGGCGGCGCAGGACGGGTCGGCGGGGTCGGCGCTGCCATGGGCCAGCAGTTCGGTCAGATGGTGCAGCGCGTCGTCACCGTCCGCCTCGGCGAACACCCGCGTGACCTCCGTGGCCAGCTCCTCGGGCGTCCCGGCGGGAAGCGGACCGCCCCGCCGCACAGCGCCCTTGGCAAGCGCCTCCAGCACGGCGTGCAGCAGCGGCTCGAGTGCGCCGGGTCCGCCGGGCCCGCCGGACAGCGCGGTCTTCCGGTTGCCGATCTCTGATGATGCGGCACTGCGCAGTAGTCCGGCCATCTCCTCATCGAGGGGATCCGGACCCGCGGAAGCGTGCTCCGGAGCGAGTCGCGTTCCGTGCCCGGCATGAGTGCCGTCGGCCTCCGTGTCGTACATATCGAGCGCAGCGCCGGAGCCGTCCGAGGCAGGAGCGCTCGTGCCGCCGGTCACCGCGGACACACCGGTGGCCGGCCGCAGTTCGTGGATCTTGCCCCTCATACCTGCACTCCCGTGAACTGCGATGCCGTCACCGCGGCGATGGCGTCGGTCAGCCGGTCCAGCACCGCTTCGACCTGCTCGTCGGTGATGACCAGCGGCGGCAGCAGCCGGACGGTCGAGTCGAAACGGCCGCCCAACTCCACGATGAGGCCGCGGTCGAGGCAGGCAGCCCGCACCTGCGCGGCCAGCTGCGGGGCGACCGGCCGGGCGCCGCACGCGTCCGGCGCGGTTCCGGGGTCGACCAGTTCGACCCCGATCATCAGGCCGCGGCCGCGGACGTCGCCGATCGTGGGCAGTTCGGCACGCAGGCCCTCCAGCCGCGCCGTCATCCGGGCGCCGACGGAGGCTGCTCGCTCGGCCAGGCCCTCGCGTGCGACGTACCGCAGGGTGGCGGTGCCGGTCGCCATGGCCAGGGTGTTGCCGCGGAACGTCCCCGTGTGGGCGCCGGGCAGCCAGCCGTCGTAGTCCTCGTGGTAGACAAGCACCGCCAGCGGCAGGCTGCCGCCGATCGCCTTCGACATCACCATCGCGTCCGGCACGACCCCGCTGTGCTCCACGGCCCAGAAGGCGCCGGTGCGCCCAACGCCGGTCTGCACCTCGTCGACGATCAGCGGTATCTCCCGCTCCGCCGTGATCCGCCGCATCTCGCGCATCCAGGCGTCCGGGGCCGGTACGGCGCCGCCCTCGCCCTGCACCGCCTCGAGGATCATCGCGGCGGGCGGTACGACACCGCCGTTGGGGTCGTCGAGCAGCCGCTCGGCGTACGACGCGGACAGCTCGGCGCCGCGCTCCCCGCCGATCCCGAACGGGCAGCGGTACGCGTACGGGTACGGCAGCCGGGTCACGTCCGCGGCGATGCCGGGCACCGGCTCCTTGGCGGCTACCCCACCCGATGCCGCCAGGGCGCCCGCGGTCATGCCGTGGTAGGCGCCGGTGAAGGCCAGCAGGCCCCTTCTCCCGGTGGCGGTCTGCATCAGCTTGAAGGCGGCTTCCACCGCGTCCGTGCCGGCGGGCCCGCAGAAGTGAATGCGGGCCTTGTCGGCGAAGCCGCTGGGCAGAGTGGCGAACAGGGCGTCGGTGAACTCGTCCTTCTCCGGGGTCGCGAGATCCAGGACGTGCAGCGGCGCCCCGCTGCTGACAATCCGCTGAATGGCCTCCAGCACCACGGGGTGGTTGTGGCCGAGGGCCAGGGTGCCGGCGCCGGACAGGCAGTCGAGGTAGTGGCGGCCGTCCGTGCCCTCGACCGTCATGCCTTGGGCACGGGCCGGGACGATCGGGAACGAGCGGGCGTACGTACGAGCCGAGGACTCCCGGGCGCGCTGACGCTCCAGTATGGCGTCCGCCTTCCCCGCGATGTGATCGAGGCCAGGGAGGGCGGTGGGGTGCACGGTCATGACTTACGGCTCCAGGGAGGGGAGGGGCACGAGGGCCGACGACGGGCAGGGAGGAGTCGGTGCGGCCCGGGCGCGGTGCGGCTCATGGGCCTTGCGCTTCAGAGCAGGACGCGGTCGGCGACGGGGTGGCCGAGGAAGTGGTGCATGGCGAACTCCCAGCCGTAGGAGCCCGCGTACGGGAAGACGACGAGGTCCCCGGCGCGAACCTGGTCCACCAGGACATCGCGCAGCAGGGTGTCCTCGGGCGTGCACAGCTCGCCGACGACCGTCACGCGCGCCCGCCCGGCGGCGGGGCGAGGACAGCCCTCGGGCCAGTCCTCGACGGGCAGTACCGCGACGTTGTGCACGATGTCCCAGGACGTGGGGAGTTGGAAGTGGTTGATGCCGCCGCGCAGCACCACGAACCACTCGCCGTATGACGTCTTCACGTCCGTCACCTCGGCGGCGTACCAGCCGCAGTCGGCGACCAGGAAACGGCCCGGCTCCAGCACGACCTTGACGCCTTCCGGGGGCTCGACCTGTGCGGCCAGCTCTCCGAAGCGGGCGATGTCGAAGGGCTTCTCGCCCTCGAAGGCGACGCCGATGCCGCCCCCGATGTCGACGTGCCGCAGGTTGATCCCGTTCTCCCGGGCGGTTCGCACGCTCCACTCCACGCACCAGCGCAGATATGCGGCATGTGCCTCGGCGTCGAGGTTGTTGGAAGCGGCGTGGATGTGGAACCCGACCAGGTCCAGGCCGGGTAGCCGCAGAGCGTCACGCAGCACGCCCGGGACATCGGGCTCGGCGACCCCGAACTGGGAGGGGACACCGCCCATGTGCAGCGATCCGGTGACCGGGATCGACGCGGGGTTGACGCGGAGGGCGACCCGGGCCCTCACGCCCTCGGCGACCGCGATCCGGCTGATGCGGTGGAGCTCGAGCAGGCTCTCCGCGTTGATCGCCTCGACTCCGGCCCGGACCAGGGCGGTCAGGACGGGGACGGACTTCGCGGGGCCGGCGGCGACCACCGGGGCCGGAGTGTCTCCGGCCGGCGGTTTGGCCGAAACGGCGAGTTCGAGCTCCGAGCGGGAGGCGACCTCGAACCCGTCGACGTGCGGGGCCAGAGCCTCGACGATCCCCCGGAAGGAGTTCGCCTTCACGGCGTAGTACACGGCCGCCCACTCCGGGAGCGCACTGCGCAGTTCGCGTGCGCGCTCGGCGGCGACCGCACCGTCGTACACGTAGGCCGACACCGGTGCCTCGGCCGGCGCGAGCTCCAGAAGGCGGCGGCGGACCGCCTCGGGGAGCACGTCCACGGGGTAGGCGGATCGCGGGGCTGCGGACGGCGGCAACTGAATGGACACGGCTCTGCCTCGGGTCGGGGGTGGTAGGGGGAAAAGGATTCTCAGCTGTGACCGAGGTGGCGCACGATCATCACGTGGGGCCGCCACCCGGGGTCCGGCTCCATCCGGCCGATGGGGCTGAACCCGAGCGCCGCCACTGCGGGCGCACCAGCAAGTCGCACACGGGGACTGTGCGTTCCGGGTATTCGCGGGTGAACTCGGCCTCGGGCGTGGGCGCGGGATCCTCCCGCCACGGCGAGTCGGCAGGCAGCGTGTAGCCGTGGACCAATCCGTAGACGTCCTCGTGGGCCCGCGCCCACCGCTTCGGATGCGCAGAGACAGCGGCTCCGTCGTTATGCTCGATCAGGAGTCCGGTCGGCGACGCAGTTGACGTCGGCGCGACTGCAGTGTTCGAACGAGACACGGCTTCCCCAGAGTACAGACGGACTGGCGGCTCACCCGGCCCGACCAGCAGCTTAGGTGAGGCTAACCTAATACCCTGCTCTTTCCAAGTGCGCCTGACTGTCTGTTCGGTCCTTTCAGGCCACAGGGTGGTCATGCCAACTTGACGCGCTCTGAGCAGCAGCAGGTGGAGTCGAACCCTCGCCGCAGGGCCGGGCATCCAGTCACCGCCGGGCGCCCGACCCCATCGCTCCCGACCTCATCGCTCCCGACCTCATCGCTCCCGGCCGCACCGAATCACGCTGCCCGGCCCCGCGTGAGCTCCTCCTGCAAGCGCCGATTACGGCGGCCAAAGAGCAGGGTCTCGCTACTGGCCGCAGTTGACGGCGAGACCGATGCCCGCGCCTCGATGCTGCGGTCTGCAGATGTGGATAGTTTCGACTATGGAGGCCGCACCATGCGAGATCTGATCGTCACGGAGAACATCACGCTCGATGGCGTCATCGACACGGCGGGTGGTTGGTTCAACCCGGTCGGCGGCGATGCCGGCGTCGATCAGTCCGATCTCATTGCCGCCTTGGGAGAGCAGATGGCTGCCGCCGATGCGTTTCTCGTGGGGCGGGTGACATTCGAGGAGATGCGCGGTTATTGGCCGTATCAGACGGACGACACGACGGGCGTGGCCGACTATCTCAACACGGTCCGCAAGTACGTGGTCTCCAGCACTCTGCAGAATCCTCGGTGGCAGAACACGACGGTGCTGCGGGGTGAGCTGAGGCAGGAGATCGAGTCGCTGAAGTCCCAGCCGGGCAAGGACATCGTCACAACGGGCAGCATGACACTGGTCCACGCGCTCATCGCCGCCGGGCTGGTCGATGAGTACCGATTGTTCGTGTATCCGGTCGTTCTCGGCCATGGCACGCGCTTGTTCACAGAAACGGTCGACGGCATGGGAACGCTGCGCATGGTCGAGACCAGGCTCTTCAACTCGGGCGTCGTGCTGCTCCGTTACCGGGTCGTGTAGCTCCGACAACGCGCCGACCGTCAGAGACCGTACTCGGCGTACGTCAGGTATGGCTCCGCCAGGCGTCGCTCGGCGCGGGGCCAACGACGTCATCCAGGGCAAACTGCCGAGGACTTCCTTCGGATGTCTTGGAGTCGGTGGTGGCGCGACCGTGGCTGTCGAGGCACACCGTGCCGGCCTTCCTCAGCTCCATTCCGGGCGTCGCAGCATCCGGTGGCGTCGCGCGACTCGTTCGAGTGAGTGGCGCGGCGGTAATGGGATCGCCGGCGATATCCGGCGCAGTACGGTGGCCGCTTCCGACGAGGTGGGAACCGGCTGCAGGATTTGCAGGCCGGCATGAGCTGCGTCTGGAGATCCTCGTACGTCGACTGATGAATCCGAGAGGACCGGGGTCTACTCATGAGTCCAGATATCGACTCCCGAGAGTCGGAGACGGCCGACTCGGGAGGCAGTCAGTTGAGGATCGCCGGCGGGCTCATGGTCGTGGGCCTCCTTCTGAATGTCATTTTGACGGTGATTCACCCGTCGGGAGAGGAAGACGACCACCAGGCGATCTTTACCGAGTACGCCGAAAGCGGCGCCTGGGTTGCGATTCATCTTGGCCAGTTCGTTGGCGTCCTCCTCGCGCTGGGTGGTCTACTTGTTCTTTACCGCGCCATGGGCGGTGCCGGCCGGGCTCCTCTGCCGGCGCATCTCGCGGCCGCGGCGACCGTTGCGACCGCTGCAATCTGGGCCGTTCTGCAGGGCCTCGACGGCGTGGGGCTGAAAGAGGCCGTCGATGCCTGGGACAGCGCGTCCGGGGCGGAGAAACCGATCCGCTTTGCCAATGCCGAGACTGTGCGCTGGCTCGAATGGGGGTTCCAGAGCTATTTCCGCGTCCTGCTCGGGTTGACCTTCGCGCTTTTTGGGACTGCGATTCTCGTTGGTCATCTGGTCGCCGGCTGGCTGGGCTGGGCGGCCGTTCTCGCGGGCCTCTTCTATGTGGCGACTGGGGTGGACGTGGGCTACAACGGTCTGGCGAGCGGGCTTCAGGATGCCCTGGGAATCGCCTCCTTGGTCGTCGTCTTGACCTTCGCCTTCGGGGTGCTCGCCACCGGAATGCGCGAGCGCGGCCGGCACCCGGCTTGAATCCGTCCAAGCGCCGGTGGTCGCCCGTGCACCTCATGGCGACCGTGCGCTCGAATGATTGAGGCGATCGCAGCGGGCGCCCCGCCGGCGAGGCGAATACCGTTCCCGGCGCTCCTGTGCTGCAGCATGCGCATCCCGGGGGTCGCGTCGGGGGTCGCATCGACGGCCGCCTGATCACCCACCGACAGATCCCGTCATGACGCCAGGAGCACTAGGACGCCTGCTCGCCCGCCCGCCACTCCGGGGCGAGCACCGACCAGACTTCCACGTCATGGCGCTTCCCCCGGTACGGGTAGCTCTCCCGCAGCACGCCGTCCTTCGTCATCCCCAGCCGCCGGGCCACGGCGATGCTGGCCTCGTTCGCCGCCCAGACCTGCCACTCCACGCGGTGGATCCCCCGTTCCTCGATGGCCCAATCGATGATCATCCGCCCTGCCCTGGTCACCAGCCCCTTGCCCACCGCCGAAGGCTCCAGCCAGCAGCCTGCCTCGGCGTTGCCGTGCTCGACGTCCATCGTCCGGAAGAGGACTCCGCCGACCAGCGTGCCGTCCGCCCGGATGCCGTAGATCCGCCCGGTGTCGGCAGCTGCCTTCTCCGCGTACGACTGGAGGAACGAGCGGCTCGACTCCAGGTCCGTGACGAGGTCCGGTAACCCGATGTGTTGCCCGATGAACTCCCGTCCTCGGTCCATGTGGGTCAGGAACTCCTCGGCCGGCCACGGCTCGAGCGGGCGCAGCTCCGCCCCGTCGTCGCCCCAGGGATACGCGTACATCGTTGCCCTCCACCGTCGAAACCGGCACACACTGCGGCGGGATTTTCCCACCGTGGGGTCATGGGCGTCTGCGGCGGGATGGCAGACGCCTCATGGCGGTAGGGCCTCTGAGCCCTCCTGAGGAGACGCGCTTGCGGATCGTGCGGTGTCTCGGCAGTAAGCGGGGATTCGACGGTGTCGGCAGCCCGTGACTGATCAGCTCCCACGCTTCACCCGCCCTCGGATCGCGAGTACTGCAAGGCCCAAGAGCACCGGCTCCGAGAGCCGTGACGCCATCTCGATGTATGTGCCCGCTGTCGTCAGGTCCTGGCCACTGGAGCGGAACACCACCGAATTGAGCGTGACGTTGAGGGCCTTCTCGAAACGCTTGCTGGTGAAGCGGTCGTCAGTCGGGTTTTCCGGGTCGGGTTTATCAATAATGGTCCTCCACTCGCTGTCGATCTTCTCCCGGGTGATCTCCTGCTTCGGGGGCTCGTCGGGCAGGCCGTAGCCCGCCATCAGCAGGATCGTGCTCATCATGGCGAGGGCCAGCCAGATGAGTGCCCGTGACGCCCGCAGACCGTAGCCTGACAAAAGCCAGTAGGCCTGTAATAGCCAGCGTTCGGCTCGGCGCCAACCGTTGCTATGGCGGCGCATCTCCATCTCGCCGTAGTAGAAGTCCGCTGCTCCTGGCTCGTCCTTTGCGTCTTCGCGTGCCTTGCGTAGTTGTCGGTAGGTCGTTGTGAGGGTGGCGAGCCCAGGAACCTGATGATGGTCCTGGGGAGGTTCTCCCCATCCAGCGCGGTGTGTTCTAGGACGGCTGGGAAGGGCTCGCCACTGACGTTCCTCTGCGATGACTTGGCGTTGAGTCCACCGGAATACGATTCCGCTGCCCCAGGTACTCCTGGGTGGTGTGGTAAATTCCCATCTTCCCTCGAAACGCAGCTGGTCCAAGTGGAATGCTTGGGAAAATTTGCACTCCGTCAGATTCATGTCGGTCAATGTCACCATTGCGCAGTCGACGCCACGTATTGAGGACAGCCTTGCCCCCGGAGTCCGTGTCGAGAGGGTGGATTCATCGACGGGCCAATTCAGGGACCTGAAGGGGGAAGGATAGGACGTGATCGCCAGAGGCTGGACGATGACTGCATCCGTGAGATCCATTGTGGCGTAGCGCAGGCGCAGTGCGGCAGTCGCTTCCCAACGGGTTCTGTTGCAGAGGATTCGAGTGGCAGCTATCTCGGCAACTGTCGGCGCGGCAAATGTGCTCGTCGACAGATTCACAGTTCCGGCGCAGACCAGAGGGCCTATGGTGACCGTGGGGCCGAAGCGGGTTCCCTCGAAAGTGACATCGCCGTCGAATGTCACAGACTCCAATTCAATGCCGGCCGCGAATTGGCAATCTCGGAAACTCGCCTCCCGGGCGAAGGTGGCGCCGTTGAACGCCACCCGTTCGGCGAAAGTGCCTTCTTCGAAAGCTGTGTTCTGGTAAAACTCCGCCAGGGCGAACTCGGCTTCCGCTTGGAACTCCGCAAACGAGAAATCGACGAACCGTATGAATTTTGTACCGATGAAAGTGGCGTCACCCTCGAAGGTCGCCCCGATGAAGTCGGCCGAGCCGTCGATGATCGCTTCGCAGAGATTCGCGTACCCGAATCGAGAGCTTTCTCCTTCGGATAGGGCGCCGAGGATTCTGTTGAGTAATTCCTTGGTGAGTGTGGTGCCGGGCAGCATGATGTGTGAGCCCGGTCGGAGTGCTGACAGATAGGCTGTTCTGACGACTTCATCAGCGTGGGTCAGGCACCTGCCGCTTTCACCGATTCTTATTCCTCGACAGCCGACACGGTCGGAGCTGGGATCGACCCCTAGCCCGCAGTACGGCCAGTCCGGAGCGCTGGGCGTGGTCATCCAGGGATGCCATCAGAGTCTGGCTGCGTTGTCAGTCGCACGTCAGTTTGCGGGACCCTGCATCCACGGGTCGGGGCCGGGGTCGCCGCCTTCGGCTCGTACGGTGAGCCGGTCCATGTAGTGGTTCCAGCCCTCCGCGTGGGGGGCGCGCGCCTGCGGAGGAAGGTCGCGGTGGACCAGGCGCAGCAGGGTGCCGTCGCCGTCGGGCTCGAGGTTGATCTCGACGGTGGTCGAGCCGGGCGGAACGGCCATGCCGCCGCCCTCCCAACCCCAGGTGAACACCACGCGTTTGGGCGGGTCGATCTCGAGGAAGCGGCCGGAGGCGTGGTTGTCACCGGTCACGTGCGTCCGGTACGGGCCGCCCGGCTCGAAGGCGAACTCGCCGTCCGCGCCCATCCAGGACAGCCAGCGATCGCGGTCGGTGAAGAAGGAGAACACCGTCTCGGGGCGGGCGGCGATCCGCCGCTCGACCGTCACCACGTCTGCACTCACGAGGCCGTTCCCTTCCGCTGCTCGGCTTGCCCGGCCTGGTCGGACTTCTCACCGTGCGCGCCCTGTTCCTGTCCGGCGTTCTCGCCGTTCTCGGCGTTCTCGGCGTTCTCGGCGTGTTCGGCATGTTCGGCCAGGTCGGCGAGGACGTCGAGCTTGCTGGTCCACATCGCCTGGAGGTAGTCGGCGAGCGGGCCCATTCCGTCGCGGTCCGCCCGGTAGAACCGCTTCCTGCCCTCCTGGCGGAGCGTAACCAGCCCGGCGTCCCTGAGCACCTTCAGGTGCTGCGAGACCGCACCGAAGGTGACGTCGAACCGTCCGGCGATCTCGCCCGCGGACAGCTCGGCCTCCCAGACCAGCCGCAGGATCTCGCGCCGTCTGGGCTCGGCGACCACTTGCACCGCTTCCATGCTCTCATTTTAGTCACCACTTGAGCTTGCCTTCTTGGTGCTCGATATTTTAGTCTTTACTTAAGCAACTGAGGGCCAGGGCGAGGGGGCGAAGGGCACCGACATGGCGGACATCGCGATGCAGCTGCACATCGAGGCCGGACCCGGCAAGCGGCTCGTCCTGGAGGGTGAGAACAGCCTCTGGACGGGCACCCAACAGGCGTACGAGGTGCTGTCCCGGCCGAGGGGACGTCATCGTGCGGTTCACCCACAGCGGCTTCCCTTCCGAAGACGACGCCTACCGCGACTTCACCTACGGCTGGGCGACGAAGTTCCTGAAGCTCAAGGCCTACGCCGAGACCGGCAGGCCCGCTCCGTTCTTCACCGGCTGTTGCCATTGGGAGAAGCGAACTCATGAACACCCCGCACAGCACTCTGCACACCGCCATCCGGGAATGCGCCGACGCGGTCGCCGCGACCGCCTCGGGTATCCGTGCCGATCAACTCGGCGACCGCACCCCGTGCGAAAAGTTCACCGTCGCCGAGCTCCTCGACCACCTGGGCGAGACGCTGGTTTCCTCCGCTCGTGCCGCGCGGAAGGAGCCGCAGCCCGCCGGGCCCGCTACCTCGGGCACGTCCCCGGCGGTCGTCGCCGAGTCCGCGAACAGAGCCGCGGAGGCCTGGAGCAACCCGGCCGCGTTCGAGGGCAGCACCGAGTTCGGCCCGGGAGAGATGCCCGCCGGCTTGGCCGCCACGATCACCCTTGAGGAACTCGCCATGCACGGCTGGGATCTCGCCCGCGCCACCGGCCGGGCCTTCGCCATCAGCGAGGATGCCGCACGGGTCGCGCTCGGCGCGGTCGGAGAGATCGCGGAGGGCGCCCGGGCCTCCGGGCTCTACGGCCCGCCCATACCCGTATCCGCCGATGCGCCCGCGTTCCACAGGGCGCTCGCAGCCAGCGGCAGGAATCCTGAATGGAGCGCCTGACCGCCTCAACGGGAAGCATCGGGAGGCGCCCTCGGGGAGAACGAGGCACCGGATGACGATCGACGAGACGGCAGAACGCCTCATCCCGCTTCCAGCCGAGCTGGTGGCGGGCTACGCGATGGACTGGCGCAACGACGCCGAGTGGACCCAGGGCATCCGCACGGCGGAACTGACCCGGGAAGCGGACGGGGGCGGGTTCGGAGTCGGCGCCGAGGTCACCCGCACCGCGTACTTCCTCGGCAAGCGCATCGACTATGTGCTGCGCGTGGCCGATTACGAACGCTCACGGCTGCTGGACATGGTCTCCGTGGCGGGCCCCATGCCCATGCACGTCACGTACACCTTCACCCCGCACCCGCGGGGCACGCTCGCGCGCATCCGCGTCCGGGGCGGCACAGGCGGCTACTACCGACTGGCTGCGCCGATCATGGCCCGCAAGGTCCGCTCATCCATCGCCAAGGACCTGCGCGACCTCGAGCACAGGCTGAGGGCACCGCGGTGAGACATGAGGGATGAGGTCTGTCATGGCATTCGACGAAGGACTGGCCGAGCGGATTCGCGATCGCCTGGGTGCGGATCCTGCCATCACCGAGAAGCGCATGTTCGGCGGTCTCGCCTTCCTCTGCCGCGGCAACATGGCCGTGGGCGTGCACGGCGGTGAACTCATCGTCCGCGTGGGGCGCGAGGGCGCCGACGCGGCCCTGGCCCGGCCCGGTGCGCGCGTCTTCGACATGACGGGTCGGCCGATGCGCGGCTGGATCATGGTGGACTCGTCGGCTCTCGCCGAGGAGGCCGTGCTCAGCGGCTGGATCGAGGAAGGGCATGCCTTCGCCGCGAGCCTGCCACCCAAGTGAGGCCGTGCCCCACCGCCGTCCCGGATGCCGGGCGACTGACCTCGTCTCACGCGCCACGCGCCGCCGTCGGCTGCGGAGTTCTGGCCGAGGGCGTGGGCGGGCGCCGTTCGACTGGCGCTCCTGCCGGACGACGGCCCCACCGGCGAATTCTCATCGGCCCGCCACGGCCGGGCTAAGGTCAGCAGACGTCCGGACCACCATCAACGGCGCGTCAGGTGCTGCGATGGTCGCGCCGGATGGTCGCCGTTGTGGTCAGCATCTGCGCGCTGGTGGGTGCGGTGCGGCTGGTCTGCCCTGCCACCACGGGTACGACCGGTGAGCCGGCCGGGGTCCAGCGCCAGCTGGCCTTCATACGCCCGGCGTTGGACGGCGGCCGGCGAGGAAGCGCAACAGCAGTTTCCGGAGGGGTACTTCTTCCTGCACCAAGCGCCGCCGTCCCACTCCGGTGCAGCCAACCGAGCCCGGCCGGTGACCGGGACCTTCGGGGGATGGTCGATGATCCGGTCGGCGGGTATGCGGGCCGGTGCGATGCCGACCGATCCCCCGAGTTGCTGGGCGGTCGGCAGCATGCCGGAGGCCGAACCGGTGGCCTCTGGGCCGGCTCCGGCGACTACCAGGGAGACTCTGCGTTCATCGCCGTCCCCTGAACACCAATGCGCGCAGGCTTAGAGCTGCCCCACGTCCGTGACCCGGACGACCGCGCGGCCCTCCTCGTCGGAGGCCGCGAGGTCGATCTCCGCGCTGATGCCCCAGTCGTGGTCGCCGCCCGGGTCGGCGAAGGTCTGCCGGACCCGCCACAGGCCGTGTTCCGGCTGCTCCTCGATCCGCAGCAGTTTCGGCCCGCGGGCGTCGGGTCCGGTGCCCAGGTCGTCGTACTCGTCCCAGTACGCGTCCATGGCATCCGCCCATGCGTTCTCGTCCCACCCGGATTCGGCGTCCATCTCGCCCAGTTCGCCGACCTTGTCGAGAGCCGCCAGCTCCACCCGCCGGAACATCGCGTTCCGTACCAGCACCCGGAAGGCACGGGCATTCGCGGTGACCGGCCTGACCTGGTCCGCCCGGTCCTGGGCCTCTTCCGCGGACTCCTCCTCCGGGTTGGCCAGCTGCTCCCACTCGTCGAGCAGGCTGGAGTCGACCTGGCGGACCATCTCGCCCAGCCAGGCGATCAGATCCTGGAAGTCGTCGGACTTCAGATCGTCGGGAACGGTGTGCTCCAGGGCCTTGTAGGCGCTCGCCAGATAGCGCAGCACGATGCCCTCGACCCGGGCGAGCTCGTAGAAGGAGACGAACTCGCTGAAGCTCATGGCCCGTTCGTACATGTCGCGGATGACCGACTTGGGGGAGAGCGGGTGGTCGCCGACCCACGGGTGGCTCTTGCGGTAAACGCCGTACGCGTGGAAGAGCAGCTCCTCCAGCGGCTGCGGATACGTCACGTCCTGCAGCCGCTCCATCCGTTCCTCGTACTCGACGCCCTCCGCCTTCATCGCGGCGACCGCCTCGCCCCGCGCCTTGTTCTGCTGCGCCGCGAGGATCTGCCGCGGGTCGTCGAGCGTGGACTCCACGACCGACACCATGTCCAGGGCGTACGACGGCGACTCGGGGTCCAGCAGCTCGAAGGCGGCGAGCGCGAAGGTCGACAGCGGCTGGTTGAGCGCGAAGTCCTGCTGCAGATCCACCGTCAGCCGTACGATCCGGCCTTCCGCGTCGGCCTCGTCCAGCCTCTCGACTACCCCGCCGTCCAGCAGCGAGCGGTAGATCGCGATGGCCCGCCGGATGTGCCGGAGCTGCGAGCGCCGGTCCTCGTGGTTGTCCTCCAGCAGTCGCCGCATCGCGTCGAAGGCGTTGCCCGGCCGGGCGATCACCGACAGCAGCATCGCGTGCGTGACGCGGAAGCGGGAGGTCAGCGGCTCGGGGTCGGAGGCGATCAGCTTCTCGAAGGTGTTCTGGCCCCAGTTGACGAAGCCCTCGGGCGCCTTCTTCCTGACCACCTTGCGGCGCTTCTTCGGGTCGTCGCCGGCCTTGGCGAGCGCCTTCTCGTTCTCGATGACGTGCTCGGGAGCCTGGGCCACGACGAAGCCCGCCGTGTCGAATCCCGCGCGCCCGGCACGGCCCGCGATCTGGTGGAACTCCCGGGCCCGCAGCGTCCGCACCCGGTTCCCGTCGTACTTCGTCAGCGCCGTGAACAGCACGGTGCGGATGGGCACGTTGACACCGACGCCGAGGGTGTCCGTGCCGCAGATGACCTTCAGCAGACCGGCCTGGGCGAGCCGTTCGACCAGTCGGCGGTACTTCGGCAGCATCCCGGCGTGGTGCACCCCGATGCCGTGCCGGACGTAACGCGAGAGATTCCGGCCGAACTTGGTGGTGAAGCGGAAGTTCCCGATCAGCGCGGCGATCTCGTCCTTCTCCTCACGCGAGCACATGTTGATGCTCATCAGCGCCTGCGCCCGCTCCACCGCCGCGGCCTGGGTGAAGTGCACGATGTAGACCGGCGCTTGGTGCGTCTGCAGCAGCTCGGTCAGGGTCTCGGTGAGCGGCGTCGTCCGGTACTCGTACGACAGGGGTACCGGCCGGGTGATGGACCGTACGACCGCGGTGGGGCGGCCGGTCCGGCGCGTGAGGTCCTTCTCGAACCGCGTCATGTCGCCGAGCGTCGCGGACATCAGGATGAACTGCGCCTGGGGCAGCTCCAGCAGCGGAATCTGCCAGGCCCAGCCGCGGTCCGGTTCGGCGTAGAAGTGGAACTCGTCCATCACGACCTGGCCGATGTCGGCGTCCCTGCCGTCCCGCAGCGCGATGGACGCCAGTACCTCGGCCGTGCAGCAGATCACGGGAGCGTCCGCGTTGACCGACGCGTCGCCGGTCAGCATGCCGACGTTCTCGGTGCCGAAGAGCTTGCACAGGTCGAAGAATTTCTCCGACACCAGCGCCTTGATCGGTGCGGTGTAGAAGGTCACCCGGTCGTTCGCGAGGGCGGTGAAGTGGGCGCCGGCCGCGACCAGGCTCTTGCCGGAGCCCGTCGGTGTCGACAGGACGACGTTCGCCCCGGAGACCACCTCGATCAGCGCCTCCTCCTGGGCGGGGTAGAGGGCGATGCCCCGCTCCTCGGCCCACGTCGAGAACGCTTCGAAGAGGGCATCGGGATCGGCGTCGTTCGGCAGATGATCGATGAGGGTCACGCCCTCCATACTGCCTGCCTCCTGCCCCGATCCGGGAACCGGCCGCTCAAGCGAAGATCGCGGGGCGGTACGCTGTGCCGCCAACTCGGCGTCACCGCACGACAATCGCACAACAACAAGGGGTGGGGAACGACCATGATGGGACCGGCGCACTCGCTGTCCGGGGCGGCCGCCTGGCTGGGGGTGGGCGCCGCGGCTGCCGCGGCCGGCCGTCCGATGCCCTGGCCCGTCCTCGTCGTCGGCGCCCTGATCTGCGCGGGCGCGGCGCTCGCCCCCGACCTCGATCACAAGTCGGCGACCATATCCCGTGCCTTCGGCCCCTTCTCGCGCGGCCTGTGCGAGGTGATCGACAAGATCTCGTACGCCGTCTACAAGGCCACCAAGATGCAGGGCGACCCGCGGCGTTCGGGGGGTCACCGCACGCTCACCCACACCTGGTTGTGGGCCGTACTCATCGGCGCGGGGACGGCGGTGCTGGCGATGACGGGCGGCCGCTGGGCGGTGCTCGCCATCCTCTTCGTGCACATGGTGCTGGCGGTCGAGGGCCTGCTGTGGCGGGCGGCCCGGGTCTCCAGCGACGTCCTCGTCTGGCTGCTCGGCGCGACCAGCGCCTGGATCCTCGCGGACATTCTGCACAAAGCGGGCAATGGCTCGGACTGGCTCTTCACCGCGCCGGGCCAGGAGTACCTGTGGCTCGGCCTGCCGATCGTGCTCGGCGCGATCGTGCACGACATCGGGGACGCCCTGACCGTCTCCGGCTGCCCGATCCTGTGGCCGATCCCGATGGGCCGCAAGCGCTGGTACCCGGTCGGCCCGCCCAAGGCGATGCGCTTCAGGGCGGGGAGCTGGGTGGAGCTGAAGGTCCTGATGCCCGTCTTCATGTTGCTCGGCGGGGCCGGCTGCCTGGGGGCGCTCGGCATCATCTGAAGCGCCGAATCCACACCTGCGGAGAGAGGGCCGGGAACGACAGCCGTTCCCGGCCCTCCGCGGTGTCTGTGGGTTTGTCCTGCGCAAACCGTTGACGCCATACCGCCCGGTCGGTACGTTCACTCGCACCTTACCCCGGGTTCCCCGCTCACCTTGTCGGCCGACAGCTTCATCCTTCCCCACGTCCCTTCCGAAGGGCGGCACCATGGACACATCCCCGACCACCGTTACCGCAGCCCCAACCTCCGCCGAGACCTCTCGCCGCCGGCGCACCGCCGGCGCGGCCGCCCTGGCCGCGGCCGTCGAGTGGTACGACTACTTCATCTTCGGCATCGCGGCTGCCCTGGTCCTCGGTGACCAGTTCTTCCCCTCCGCGAGCCCCGTCGCGGGCGTGCTGGCGGCCTTCGCGACGTTCGCCGTCGGCTTCATCGCCCGCCCCTTCGGCGGTGTCATCGCCGGCCACTTCGGTGACAAGCACGGCCGCAAGCCCATGCTCGTCCTCGCCCTCACGGTCATGGGCCTGGCCACCACCGCGATCGGCCTGCTGCCCTCGTACCAGACGATCGGCATCCTCGCGCCGGTCCTGCTGGTCCTCCTCCGCATCCTGCAGGGGATCGCCGTCGGCGCGCAGTGGGGCGGCGCGATGCTGATGGCCACCGAGTACGCTCCGCCGGGCAAGCGCGGTCTCTACGGCAGTCTCGTCCAGCTCGGCGTCCCCATCGGAGTCGTGACCGCCAACTTGGCCTTCCTCGTCTCCGGGTCCGCCACGGGCGGGGCCTTCGCCTCCTGGGGTTGGCGGCTGCCGTTCCTCGTCGGTGTCCTCGTCATCCTCCTCGCCTGGTACATCCACGCCCGCGTCGAGGAGACCCCGGAGTTCCGGGAGGCGGAACAGCGGCTGGCCGAGCAGGAGAAGGCACAGCAGACCGGGCGTTCCCCGCTGCGCGAGATACTCCGCAACCACCGGCGGACCGTGCTGCTCGCGGGCGGATCCTTCACCGTCAACACCGCGGCCTTCTACATCATGATCACCGGGGTGCTCGACTACACGACCCGCGAACTCGGCATGAACCGCAGCTCTGTGCTGGGTGTCTCCCTGCTGGTCAGCTGTTTCCAGCTGCTGATGATCCCTGCCGCCGCCGCGCTGTCGGACAAGATCGGGCGCATCAGGGTCTACGAGATCGGCGCAGTGGGCCTGCTGGTGTGGGCAATCCCGATGTTCCTGCTCATCGACACCGGCTCGCTCCTCAGCCTGGCCATCGCAACCTTCGTCTGCAGCGTCTTCCTCAGCATCATGTACGGGCCGCAAGCGGCGCTGTTCGCCGAGCTGTTCTCGGCGGAGATGCGCTACACCGGTGCCTCGCTGGGCTACCAGCTCGCCGCTGTCCTCGGCGGCGGGCTCGCGCCGTTCGTGATGGTGCTCCTGCTGGAGGGCACCGGCACCTCGATGTCGGTCTCCGGCTACATCATCGCCCTCGCGGTGATCGCCCTCGCATCCATCGCCGTCCTCAAGCGCCGCGCGAAGGAGGCGGACGCGTCAGGATGAGAAGCCCGGCGTACGGGTTCGGGCCCCATGGGGGGAGCCTGGACCCGTACGCCGTCCCCCCGTATCACCCGTGCCAGGAGCGCCAGAGCGCGGCGTACGCCCCGTCCGCCGCGACGAGCGCGTCATGGCTGCCGGACTCGCTGATCCGCCCGTCCTCCACGACCGCGATCACATCCGCGTCATGCGCGGTGTGCAGCCGGTGCGCGATCGCCACGACCGTACGGCCGTCGAGGACCCGGGCGAGCGACCGCTCCAGGTGCCGGGCCGCGCGCGGGTCGAGCAGCGAGGTCGCCTCGTCCAGCACCAGCGTGTGCGGGTCGGCCAGCACCAGGCGGGCCAGCGCGATCTGCTGCGCCTGCGCCGGCGTGAGCGCGAGGCCGCCCGAGCCGACCTCCGTGTCCAGGCCGTCTTCCAGCGCCCGCGCCCAGCCGTCCGCGTCGACCGCGGTCAGCGCCGCCCACAGCTCGGTGTCCTGCGCGCCCGTGCGAGCCAGCAGAAGGTTGTCCCGCAGCGAGCCCACGAAGACGTGGTGCTCCTGGTTGACCAGCGCCACATGCTCGCGCACTCGCTCCGCGGGCATCCGGGCCAGCTCCGCGCCGCCGAGGGTGACCTCGCCCGCCCGTGCCGCGTAGATACCCGCCAGCAGCCGGCCCAGGGTGGACTTGCCCGCGCCCGAGGGGCCCACCAGCGCCAGCCGCGTGCCCGGCCGGACATCGAGCGACACGCCGTGCAGGACGTCGGCGCCCGTGCGGTAGCCGAACCGCACCTCGTCGGCCCGGACGTGCCGGCCGTCGGGCGAGACCCGGCCGTCGGTGTCCCCGGCCTCGATCTCGCGCACCCCCACCAGGCGGGCCAGCGACACCTGTGCCACCTGGAGTTCGTCGTACCAGCGCAGGATCATCCCGACCGGCTCGACCAGCATCTGCGCGAGCAGGGCGCCCGTCGTCAGATCTCCGACCGTCATCCAGCCCTGCAGCGCGAACGCTCCGCCGATCATCAGCACCGAGCCGAGGATCAGCACGTGGGCGGCGTTGATCACCGGGAAGAGGACCGTGCGCAGCCACAGCGTGTAACGCTCCCAGGCCGTCCACTCGCGGATCCTCCGCTCCGACAAGGCGGTCCGGCGCCTGCCGAGCCGGTGCGCCTCGATGGTCCGCCCGGCGTCCACGGTCTCGGTGAGCGCCGCGGCCACCGCCGCGTAGCCCGCTGCCTCGGAGCGGTACGCGGCGGGGGCCCTGCGGAAGTACCAGCGGCAGCCGACGAGCAGCACCGGCACCGCGACCAGCACGGCCGGCGCGAGCGGCGGCGCCGCCACCCCGAGCGCGCCGAGCAGCAGACCGGCCCACACCACGCCGATGGCCAGCTGCGGCACGGCCTCCCGCATCGCGTTCGCCAGCCGGTCGATGTCGGTGGTGATCCGTGACAGCAGGTCGCCGGTCCCGGCCCGCTCCAGCACACCGGGCGGCAGCCCCACGGACCGTACGAGGAAGTCCTCGCGCAGATCCGCGAGCATCTCCTCGCCGAGCATCGCGCCGCGCAGCCGCACCAGCCGCACGAAGGCGGTCTGGACCGCGAGCGCCACCGCGAACAGCGCGACGGTGCGCTCCAGAGGGAGGTCCCGGGCCCCGTCCGCCAGGCGCTCCACGAGGCCGCCGAGCAGGTACGGGCCGGCCATCGACGCGATGACCGCGACCGCGTTCACCGTCACCAGCAGCGTGAAGGCACGTCGGTGCCGCCGCAGCAGCTCGCCCACGTAACGGCGCACCGTCGCGGGCGAGCCGACCGGCAGCGTCGCCGCCGTCTCCGGTGCCGCGGGGCCGTACGCCGGTGGCGCTACGCCGATCATGCCGACTCCTCGATTCCTGCCATGGGTGTCACGCCGGTCAATCCGGCCCGGCCGGCCTGCCGTTCGCGCTGTTCCTCGTCCGTCTCACGGGTGACGACAGCCCGGTAGGCGGCGTTGCCGCGCAGCAGCTCGCGGTGCAGGCCGACCGCGGCCACCTCGCCCTCGGGCACGAACGCCACCTGCTCGGCCCGGTCGAGCAGCAGCGGACTCGAGGCGAACACCACGGTCGTACGGCCCGCGCGGATGAGGCGCAGCCCGTCCGCGATCCGCGCCTCGGTGTGCGCGTCGACGGCGCTCGTCGGCTCGTCGAGCACCAGCACCTCCGGGTCGGCGACCAGCGAGCGCGCCAGCGCGAGACGCTGCCGCTGACCGCCGGACAGCGACCTCCCGCGCTCGGTGATCCGCGTCCGCATCGGGTCGCCCCCCTCTTCACGATCGTCTGCGGCACCGGCGGAGGACTGCACGAGCGCGTCCAGCACGTCGCCGCACTGGGCCGCGGCCAGCGCCTCGTCGCGCGACACCGCGCCGGACGACGGGATGTCGAGCAGCTCGGCCAAGGTCCCCGAGAGCAGCACCGGGTCCTTGTCCTGGACGAGCACCGCGGCCCGCGCCGCATCCAGCGGCACCTCGTCGAGCGCCACGCCGCCGAGCAGAGCCGAGGGCGCGCTCTCGCCGTCCGCCGGCAGCGGGGCGTGGCCGCCGAGCCGTTCGGCCAGCCGCCCGGCCGCGTCCGGATCGCCGCACACCACGACCGTCAGCCGTCCCGCGGGGGCCAGCAGCCCGCTCTCGGGGTCGTACAGGTCGCCGGTCAGCGGCTCCTGCGCACGGCCGGCCTTCTCGGTCGTGGTGCGCCGCAGGCCCAGCACCCGCGCGGCCCGCTTCGCCGAGGGCCGGGAGAAGGAGTACGCCATCGCGATCTCCTCGAGGTGCCGCAACGGGAACAGCAGAAAGGTGACCGCCCCGTAGACGGTGACCAGTTCGCCGACCGCGACCCGGCCGTCCAGGGCGAGCCCGGCGCCGTACCGCACCACGGCGATCAGCAGCAGACCCGGCAGCACCACCTGGACGGCGCTGATCAGCGACCACATCCTGGCGCTGCGCACCGCCGCCCTCCGCACCTCCTGCGAGGCCCGGCGGTAGCGGCTCAGAAACAGCTCCTCACCGCCGATGCCGCGCAGCACGCGCAGCCCCGCGACCGTGTCCGAGGCGAGCTCGGTGGCCCGGCCGGCCTTCGCCCGCTGCTCGTCGGCGCGGCGCGTGGCGCGCGGCAGCAATGGCAGTACGGCCAGCGCGAGCACCGGCACGCCGATGGCCACGACACCGCCCAGCGCGGGCTCGTACACCACCAGGGCCACGCAGACGGCCATGGTCGTGACGGCGGCCGCGGCGAAGCGCGAGAGGGCCTCGACGAGCCAGCCGATCCTCTCCACGTCGCCCGTCGACACCGCGGTGATCTCGCCTGCCGCGACCCGCCGGGTCAACGCGGCGCCCATCTCGGCCGTTTTGCGGGCGAGCAGCTGCTGTACGCGGGCCGCGGCGGTGATCCAGTTGGTGACGGCGCTGCGGTGCAGCATGGTGTCGCCGAGGGCGATCAGCGTGCCCAGCAGAGCGATCAGCCCTCCGGCCAGTGCGAGCCGCGCGCCGGAGCCGTCGACGACGGCCTGCACCGCGATGCCCACCGCGGCGGGGAGCAGGGCGACACCGGACATGTGCAGGGTCCCCCACAGCAGAGCCTTGAGCTGGCCGCCCAGCTGCTGCCTGCCCAGCCACACCAGAAAACGCAGGCCCGACCGGGCGTCCGGAACGCCTGGATCGGGATACGGAAGATCGCGAATCTGCATGACGTCCCAGGGACCGTTCTTGTCGATTTCGTCGCATTCCTTGCTGAGCCGTGCAAGGTTCGCGCCGCTCGACCGTCCGAATCAACCGATTTTTCTGGCCCACCGTCAGCGGGGCGTAACGGGATGGGACCATGGGGTCCATGCACATTTCGGGGACTTTGCGGGCAGCGGCCGTTGCCGCGGCGGGCATCGCGCTCCTCGCGGGCTGCGGCGGATCGGGCGGCGGCAGCGGCGGCGGGGAAGCACGTCACGATGACGCGGGCGCGCGGCACGGTACCCGGGGCGCACGACCCACTCCAGGCGCCGCGCCCGCCTCCGGCCTGAAGCGCATCCCGGACGTGGGGGAGCGGCTCCGCTCCCGGATCCCGGCGGCGTCGCGGCAGGTCCTCGCCGTGTACGGCCGGGACGCCGACTCCGCGGAGTCCACCGTCGTGCTGTGGACCCGGCGTGGCAACACCTGGGACCGTACGCACAGTTGGGCCGCGCACAACGGCAAGCGCGGCTGGACCACGGACCACCGCGAGGGCGACAAGCGCAGCCCCGTCGGCGTCTTCACGCTCTCGGACGCGGGCGGCGTCCTGCCGGACCCGGAGCCCGGCGCCGGGCTGCCGTACGACCAGTCGCCCGGATACGCGGCGCCGCACTACTGGCCCAGGACCCACTGGCACGACTTCGACTACGTCATCGCCATCGACTACAACCGCGTGAAGGGCACGTCGCCGAACGACCCGACCCGCCCGCAGGGCCAGTCCAAGGGCGGCAGCATCTGGCTGCACATGGACCACGGCAGCGGCACCTCGGGCTGCGTGAGCCTCCCCAAGTCCGCGATGGAGTACCTGCTCCGGACGCTGGAACCGGCCCAGCACCCGGTCGTGGTCATGGGCGACACGGCCCACCTCGGGGCCTGAACCGCGCCCGCCCGCGGGCCCGAAGCGCCTGGCTGCCGGCGCCTGAAACGCTCGGCCGCGGGCCGGCCCTGCAGCACGGCGCGCCTGGCTCCCCAGGCGACGGCGCTCAGCAGCGGGTGTCCGGCGCGCCCACCAGATCCGCGAGGAGCTCGCCGAGCACCTTGCGCTGATCCGCTGTCAGGGGGGCCAGAATGTCCTCCGCGGCGGCCCGGCGCGCCGTGCGCAGCGCCTTGAGCGCTCCCCGTCCCTGGTCGGTCAGCTCGATGCGCACCACCCGGCGGTTGACCGGATCGGGCACGCGGCGCACGGATCCGTTCGCCTCCAGCGCGTCCACCAGCGTCGTGACGGCCCGCGGCACGACCTCGAGCCGCTGGGCCAGATCGGCCATCCGCGGCGGCTCCGGAAAGTGGGTCACGGTGCGCAGCAGCCGGGACTGGGCCGGGGTCAGCCCGAGCGGCTCCAGATGCCGCTTCTGCGCGCGGTGCATCCGCCGGGTGAGCCGCAGCAGCTGCTCGGCGAGCGGACCATCGGTGTCGGGCCCGGACCTTTCGGGCCCGGACCTTTCGGGCCCGGACCTTTCGGGCCCGGACCTGTCTGGGCCGGACAGGTCGTGGCCGGAGCCGTCGTGGCCGGAACTGTCGTGGGAGGAGCGCATGTCCGCGAGAATAGCAGGACAGAGTTCATTGTGAATATAGGTAACAATGAGCTAGGCTCTCTTCGTCACTGCCGAACGAAGACGAATCCGCCCGTAGGAGCCCATGCATCCCGACGGACCCGACTGGACCCCACCGCCCCCCGACCCCGAACAGCCCGCGCAGGTGCGGCGGATCCTCCGGCTCTTCCGCCCCTACCGCGGCCGCCTCGCCGTCGTGGGGCTGCTGGTCGCCGCATCCTCGCTGGTCACCGTGGCCTCGCCGTTCATGCTGCGCGAGGTGCTCGACACCGCCATCCCCCAGGGCCGTACGGGGCTGCTGAGCCTGCTCGCCCTCGGCATGATCGCCGCCGCGGTGGTGAGCAGCATCTTCGGCGTCCTGCAAACCCTGATCTCGACCACCGTCGGCCAGCGCGTGATGCACGATCTGCGCACCGCGGTCTACGCCCGCCTGCAGCGCATGCCGCTGGCCTTCTTCACCCGCACCCGCACCGGCGAGGTGCAGTCCCGCATCGCCAACGACATCGGCGGCATGCAGGCCACCGTGACCTCCACCGCCACCTCGCTGGTCTCGAACCTCACCAGCGTGGTCGCCACCGTCGTCGCGATGCTCGCCCTCGACTGGCGGCTGACCGCCGTCTCGCTGGCCCTGCTGCCGCTGTTCGTCTGGATCAGCCGCAGGGTCGGCCGCGAGCGCAAGAAGATCACCTCGCAGCGGCAGAAGCAGATGGCCGCGATGGCCGCCATCGTCACCGAGTCGCTGTCCGTGAGCGGCATCCTGCTGGGCCGGACCATGGGCCGGGCCGAATCCCTGACCAAGGTATTCGCCGACGAGTCCGAGCGCCTCGTCGACCTCGAGGTGCGCTCCAACATGGCGGGGCGCTGGCGGATGTCCGTCATCGGCATCGTGATGGCCGCCATGCCCGCCGTCATCTACTGGGCCGCGGGGGTTGCGCTGCAACTGGGCGGCCCCGCCGTCTCGCTGGGCACCCTGGTCGCCTTCGTCTCCCTCCAGCAGGGCCTGTTCCGGCCCACGGTCAGTCTGCTGTCCACGGGCGTGCAGGTGCAGACCTCGCTCGCGCTCTTCCAGCGCATCTTCGAATACCTCGACCTCTCGGTGGACATCACCGAGCCCGCCGAGCCGGTGCGGCTGGAGAAGGTGCGCGGCGACGTCCGCTTCGAGGATGTGCACTTCTCCTACGACGCCGGTGCCGAGGCCCACGCGGGCGGTGCCGCGACACTCGGCGGCATCGACCTCGCCGTGCCTGCCGGCGGAAGCCTTGCCGTCGTCGGGACCACCGGTTCCGGGAAGACCACGCTCAGCTATCTGGTGCCCCGGCTCTACGACGTGACGAGCGGTCATGTCCGGCTGGACGGAGTGGACGTGCGGGACCTGGACTTCGACACGCTCGCCCGCACGGTCGGCGTCGTCTCCCAGGAGACGTATCTCTTCCACGCCTCTGTCGCCGACAACCTCCGCTTCGCCAAGCCCGATGCGACCGACGGCGAGATCGAGGCGGCGGCGAAGGCCGCGCAGATCCATGACCACATCGCGGGCCTGCCCGACGGGTACGACACCCTGGTCGGCGAGCGCGGCTACCGCTTCTCCGGCGGCGAGAAGCAGCGCCTGGCGATCGCCCGCACCATCCTGCGCGACCCGCCCGTCCTCATTCTCGACGAGGCCACCAGCGCCCTCGACACCCGTACCGAGCAGGCGGTGCAGCAGGCCATCGACGCCCTGTCCGAGGGCCGGACGACGATCACCATCGCCCACCGGCTCTCCACGGTCCGCGGGGCGGACCAGATCGTCGTGCTCGACGGCGGGCGCATCGCCGAGCGCGGGACGCACGAGGAACTGCTCGCCCTGGCTGGGCATTACGCGGCGCTCGTCCGCCGCGACGCGGAACTCGCCGACCAGGCGCGGGAACGGGAGCCCCTTCCGGAGCGCGACCCGGTGGGTGTCCTCGGCCAATGAGGTCCAGCGCGATGGCCTGGAATGCCGAGTGTCACGCGGGCACGGAAAGCGAGCCAGGCAAGGGAGGCACGTCAGGCACCGCAGTCCGCTCGTCGTACTCGAGCAATGCCTGGATCTCGCGGACCGCGGCGCGCCCGAAGCGGTTGGCGCCGATGGTGCTTGCCGACGGACCGTAGCCCACCAGGTGGACGCGCGGATCACGGACCGCCCGCGTGCCCTCGACACGGATGCCGCCGCCCGGCTCGCGCAGCCGCAACGGCGCCAGATGGCCGACCGCCGCCCGGAACCCGGTGGCCCACAGGATCGCGTCCGCCGCGACCGTACGGCCGTCCGCCCAGACCGCCCCCTCCGGAGTGATCCGCTCGAACATCGGCAGCCGGTCCAGCACACCGCGCTCCCGGGCCTGCCGCATCGCCTCGGTCATGGGCAGCCCGGTCACCGACACCACGCTCTGCGGCGGCAGCCCGCTCCGCACCCGCTCGTCGACCAGCGCGACGGCAGCCCGCCCGCGGTCCTCGTCGAACGGGCCCTCGCGGAAGGCCGGCGGGCGCCGAGTCACCCACGTGGTCTCCGCCGCCACCTCCGCGATCTCCATGAGGTGCTGTACGGCCGAGGTGCCGCCGCCGACGACGATCACACGCAGGCCCGCGAAGTCCTGCGGCTCCCGGTACTGGGCGGTGTGCAACTGCCGCCCGCGGAAGGTCTCCTGGCCGGGGTAGCGGGGCCAGAAGGGCCGGTCCCAGGTGCCCGTGGCATTGATCAGCGCGCGGGTGGCCCAGGATCCGGCCGAGGTCTCGACCAGCAGCCTGCCGCCCCCGCGCTCCCGTACCGCCCTGACGTCCACCGGCCTGCGCACCCGCAGACCGAAGGTGCGCTCGTACGAGTCGAAGTACGTGCCGATGACCTCCGCCGAGGGCCGGGTTTCGTCGGCCCCGGTCAGCTCCATGCCCGGTAGGGCGTGCATGCCGTGCACCCTGCCGTAGGTGAGCGTCGGCCAGCGGAACTGCCAGGCGCCGCCGGGCCGCGGCGAGTGGTCCAGGACCACGAAATCCCGGTCCGGCTCGTAACCGGTCCGCCGCAGGTGATACGCGCTGGACAGCCCCGCCTGCCCAGCCCCTATGACCACGACCTCGACGTCTCGCACCCCGCTGTCATTCACGCCTCTGCCAACTCGCCCGGAAGCGGGAATCTTCCCGTCCGACCCCGGGAGGCTTCAGCCCCACCGCCACCAGCAGCGGCCCCCACGCACAGTCAACGGCGTCCCGCCACGTGGACGCGTCTCCCCGTGCCTGGGCCAGGATGGAGGTATGTCCGATGCCTTCACCACCCGCATGATCGACGTCGCCACCGGATCCTCCGAGACGGTGCACGACCTGACCGCGGTCTGCGCGGACTTCCTGCGCGAGGCGGCGGGCGGCCGCGACGGGCTGCTCAACGTTTTCGTACCGCACGCAACCGCCGGCGTCGCCCTGATCGAGACCGGCGCGGGCAGCGACGACGACCTGCTGACCGCGCTCCACCAACTGCTGCCCGCCGACGACCGCTGGCAGCACCGGCACGGCAGTCCGGGGCACGGGCGGGACCACGTCCTGCCCGCGATCGTGCCGCCGCACGCGACGCTGCCGGTCGTCGGCGGACAGTTGCAACTCGGCACCTGGCAGTCCGTTTGCCTCGTGGATACGAACAGGGATAATCCCAACCGTCAGGTTCGCTTGTCGTTTATCGGGTAGCCCTGGTGCGGCCACGACTGTAGGGCCGATTTCCGGCCGCACCAAGTGAGAGGGTGCGGGGTCGACGACACCGTGGGGTGCGGGGCAGTTCCAGCTCCGTGACGGTTATGTGGCGACGGTCGGTGTGGATGTGAGGGAGACGGGACTGCTGTCGCCCTTGACGTACCGGCTCACCGTCTCGACCCCGGCGGAGAGGAACACCAGGTGCCGGTGCCCGCCGTGCTGGGTCACGAGGGCGCGGGTACGGTCCTCGCCGTCGGCGAGGGCGTCACGCATGTGGCGCCCGGCGACGGGGGGCGTCCTCAACTGGGCGCCGCCCTACGGCCGTTGCCACGCCTGCTCGCTCGGCGAGGTGTGGCTGTGCTCCGAGGCGCTGACCGGCGTGGGCGCCGTCTACGCGAAGAGGGCCGACGACGGCACCGACCTCCATCCCGGTCTGAACGTCGCCGCCTTCGCCGAGGAGACCGTCGTCGCCGCGGCCTGTGTGCTGCCGGCGCCCGCCGGGGTCCGGCTCACCGACGCGGCGCTGCTCGGATGCGCGGTGCTCACCGGATACGGCGCCGTCCACCACTCCGCGCGCGTCCGCGAAGGCGAGTCCGTCGCGGTGTTCGGCGTGGGCGGCGTGGGGTTGGCCACGCTGCAGGACGCCCGGATCGCCGGCGCGTCGAAGATCATCGCCGTCGACGTGTCGCCGGCGAAGGAGGAGCTCGCCCGCCGGGCGGGCGCAAGCGCAACCGACTATGTCCTGGCCTCCGACACCACCGCCCGCACGATCCGCGGGCTCACCGGCAGGCAGGGCGTGGACGTCGCCGTGGAGTGTGTGGGCCGCGCCGTGACCATCCGCACCGCATGGGAGTCCACCCGGCGCGGCTGCCACACCACCGTCGTCGGGATCGGCGGCAAGGACCAGCAGGTCGCGTTCAACGCGCTGGAGATCTTCCACTGGGGCCGCACGCTCTCCGGCTGCGTCTACGGCAATTCCGACCCCACCCAGGACCTGCCCGTCCTGGCCGACCACATCCGCTCGGGGCGTTTGGACCTCGGCGCCCTCGTCACCGAGCGCATCACACTCGACGGCATTTCGGCTGCCTTCGACAACATGATCGAGGCCAAGGGAGGCCGCGCGCTGATCGTCTTCTGAGTCCACGCGCCCAGCCCGCTCAGCCCAGGCTCTCCGAGCGGTGCCGTCCTGCGGTCGTCTCCGGCTCCGGCCCGGCGTCCCATGACGCCGGCCCACAGTGCTGGCCTGGCCCGAACTACCTGTACCGCACAGGTGAAAGATCTGCTGCACAACCCGTTGACGTACATACCGTCCGGTCAGTACGTTCCCCGCAATCGCGATGCCGCCCCCCCGTCGCCGCACCCACCGGAGTGTGCACCCATGGACACGGCGTCTTCCGCAGCATCCGCTCATCCCCTCCCCACCACGGCCGCGGCCGACAATGCAAGGAGACGGCGCAGGGTGGCCACGGCCGCCACCCTCGCCTCGGCCGTCGAGTGGTACGACTACTTCGTCTTCGGCATCGCCGCGGCGCTCGTCCTCGGCGAGCTCTACTTCCCCGCGGGCAGCCCCACCGTGGGGGTGCTGGCCTCCTTCGCGACGTTCGCCGTCGGCTTCCTGGCCCGCCCGCTCGGTGGCGTCATCGCCGGCCATCTCGGTGACAAGCGCGGAGGCAAACCGATGCTGGTGCTCGCGCTGGCCTTGATGGGCGTCGCCACGACGGGCATCGGGCTGCTCCCCACGTACGCCACGATCGGCATCGTGGCCCCCCTGCTGCTCGTCGTGTACCGCGTCATGCAGGGCATAGCCGTCGGTGCCCAGTGGGGCGGCGCGATGCTGCTCGCCACCGAGTACGCCCTCGAGGGGAAGCGCGGGCTCTACGGCAGTGTCGTCAAGCTCGGCGTTCCCATCGGCGTCGTGACCGCCAACTCGGTCTTCCTGCTGGCCGGCGCGTTCACCAGTGAAACCGCCTTCGTCGCCTGGGGCTGGCGCGTGCCGTTCCTCGTCGGCTTCTTTGTGCTGGGCCTTGCCTGGTACATCCACACCAGGGTCGAGGAGACCCCCGAGTTCCGAGCCGCCGAACGGGCCCTGGCCGAGAAGGAGAAGAGCGAGCAGAGCTCCCCGCTGCGGACCATCCTGCGCGGGCATCTCGGCACGGTGCTGGTCGGTACGACGGCGGCCAGTCGGCTCGCCGGGTCGGGTGCCCGACCCCGACCTGGCGATCATCTGTGCCCACGACCCGGCACCTTACGAAAAGAGATGTGCGCAGGCGTGTAACTGACGCCATGTTGGGCGCCGTACGCAGCGCGCCCACTCATGCTGGAACGGCCGACGGCCGTGTCGACCAGGTGCGTATGTCGGTTCCGGGTACACGTCGCCTGCAAGACGCCGACTGGCCCGGCGCGACCACGATGCGGGTGCGCGCTGGATGTCGCCAGTGAGGGCAGACTTCTGGGTCGCCTCCGTGACCCGGTGTTCCTCGATGCCCGCGGGCCAGTGTGTACCTCGAGTCGTGGGAGACCGAAATCGGGCTCGTGACTGTTCGTTGACGCGACCAGGTCCGCTACATAACTTGCCGGCCCCCAAGCGATTTAGTTCACCGGCCCCCAAGCAATTTAGTTCAACAGTGTAGTTGGACTAGCCAAGGAGACAGATGTCCACTCTCAGCAGTCTCGGCGCCGGGTTCGCCGCGTCGTGCGCCGTGGTCCTCAGTGCGGCCGCACCGGTCAGCGCGGCGCCCGCCGATGAGCCGGGCCCCTCCATCGGAGGAAAAGTTTCTCAGGCGGGTTGGTGGTGGAAGAGCAACGACGAGAACGAGGTCGATAAATCGGGCCTCGTCGCTCGCCCTGAGCCGACGTCGCCGAATGTGCCGGCCGGTGCGATGACCGTGGCGGCGGTCAATGGTGCGGAGGAGATGGTCGCGGCCATCGAGTTCGCGCTGAAGTACGGCCCGGGCGCGGATGTTACCTCGTTCGATGTGGTGCTGAGGGAATCGTCCGCCCCCGACTCGAACGTGAACTCCGACGGCAAGGGCGTCAAGGTCGTGGCGTGCCCTGTCACGGATGCGTTCTGGACCAAGGCCGAGGGTGGAAAGTGGTCGTCGCGGCCGGCTTACGACTGTGAACGCGCCGCTGTTGCCGGCAAACGCGGCAAGGACGGGCTCTGGCACTTCGACCTCACGTCGATCGCGCGGCTCTGGCTAGCGGAGGACAGTCAGCTACCCACCTCGATCGCCCTCGTGGAGCAGGTCGAGGCGCCGATGAGTTTCCAGGTGACCTGGGACGGGCCGTCGGACAAGGGCATCGGCATGAAGCTGGTGGCGACTGGGGGAGCGACATCCCAACCGCCGGCTGACACACCCGCGGGCAGCGGGACGACGGGCGATTCGGGCGCGGTCGACACAGGTGCCGGTACGGACTTTTCCGGGGAAGCACCGGCGGATGCGGGAACCATGCCAGATGCCGCCCCGGCGCCGGACGCCCAGGCGCCGGCCGCCACGGAAGCCCAGGACGTAGCCCGTAGTAGCGGGCCGCGGTCGCCGGTTGCGGCCACCCCGGTGACGCACGTGGGCTCAATGCTGGAGGACATCCCCGGCGGAGTTCTCTTCCTGATCCCGGTCGGGCTCGGGCTCGCCTATGCGGTGATGTTCGCGCTCGGCCCGAACGGTGAGCCGGTGCTGTCAGGTGCGCGTCACGGTGTGGGCCGCGCGCTCGACCAACTCCGGGCGATCAAGACGTATTTCAAGGAGGCGCAGTGATCCGGCGACGGTCGAGGCAGATCGGTATCGCAGCGGTGGCGCTGGCGTTTGGGGTGGTCTCGGGCTGCGGGCAGAAGCCGGGCGTGAGCGGGCTTTACGCCGGGCCGAATGGAGCGAGTGGACAGGGCACCGCTGCAGGTGCGGTCGGAGGGGTTGGTACGGACGGTCAGCCGGTTGACCCAGGCGCCGTGGACACCGGCGCGCCGGACGCGGGTGCGGGCGCCGGCACAGACGCCACCGGGACCGGGACCGGGACTGGGACCGGGACGGGCGCTGAGGGTAGCGGTGACAGGGGCGGCAGCGGTGGCGGTGGCGGTGGGCCGGTGCCGCCGGGAATCGGCGATCCCACGCCGCTGAAGCCGGGCGCGCCGATCAAGATCGGCGTACACGCACCGGTGACGGGCGCGGCGGCGATCCCCCAGAACTCGATCGCGCGCGCGGTGGGCGTGTACGCCGACTACGTCAACAAGAAGGGCGGGATCAACGGGCGGAAGCTCGTTGTCAGGCTCGAGAACGACAACTTCGACCCGTCGACTGCGGTAGCGAAGTGCAAGAGCTTCATCGAACAGAAGTACTTCCTGGTCATCGGTTCCGCCGGTGCCGACCAGATCGACGCCTGCGCGCGCTACGCGAACTCCCGGCAGTGGCCCTACATCTCGGGCGGTGTGCATGAGGCCAATCCGCGTCTCGGATCGCTGAACGCGCTGCGGACCTACTTCGCGGCCTACCTCACCTACGAGCAGCAGGCGCCGATGATCACACGTGAGATGAGGGCGGCCTTCTCCGGGAAGAAGGTCGGGCTGATCGTGGCGGAGAACGATAATTTGGACAACTATGCCAGGGCGCAGGGCAATTCGCTGAAGCAGGCGTTCGGAAGCAAACTCGTGCTGAACGAGCGCGCTCCGAAGAAGATCCAGTCCGAAGCAGCGTCGATCGCGGCGAAGATTTGCAACAGCGGTGCGAAGGCGGTCGTGTGGAACGCGAGCCCTGGCGGCCTGGTGAATGTATCCAAGGCGCTGACGTGCAGCGTGAAATTCTACGGTCCCGGGAACACGAGCGGGCTCAACCTGGTTGCCGCGGGTGGATGCCCGCAGATCGACGGCGCCCGATTCTTCTCGTCGTTCCCGCAATTGGACAGGATAGACTCGATCGACTCCGAGTTCCGGAAAGCGTATCGGGCGAAGAACGGCGGAGCTGATCCGGACGATATCGCAATCAATGCCTGGGGCCTCGAGAAGCTGGTCGGTCAGATGCTCCAGGCGGCCGGCAAGAACCTGAGCCACCGCACGTTCATGGCGACGCTCAACAGCGGCAAGACCTTCGACTCCGGGGTGTTCCCGGCGGCCAGGTTCGCACCGAACAAGAAGTTCGGTGGCAGCGCTATGTACCTGCTGGAAGCCGACTGTGGTTCGCGGCAGTACAAGACCCGGCCCGGGAGGTACAAGCCGTGAGCCAGGAGCTGGTCGTCGCCCTGGCCAATGGGTTGTTCCGGGGCAGTGTGTACGCGTTGGTAGCCCTGGGCATCGTGCTGGTGTACCGCGCGACCGGTGTGTTCAACTTCGCGCAGACGGAGTTCGGCACCACCGGCTTGTTCGCAGCCTTCGTGGCCGTGGAAATGTGGCACTGGGACTACGCGCTGGGCCTGCTGTTCGGCATGTCCGTGGCCGTCGTCATGGGGCTGGTGACGGAGCGAGTGGTGATCCGCCCGTTGCGGCACAGCTCGAAGGTGACGCTGCTGGTAGGTACCGCCGGTGTCGCGACGACCGCGATCGGCATCCAGTTCTGGCTCACCAACGAGCAGCCGATCCGGGAGATGCCGCCGATCGTCGAGGGCTCGATCGCCACGGTTCTGGGGGTCGCCATCACCTACCAGAAGGTGATCACGGTGCTGGTACTGATCGTGGTGGCGCTGGCGCTGGCGGCGTTCTTCCGGTCGCCGTCCGGGCTGGCGATCCAGGCCGCGCAGCAGGAGGCCACCGCCGCCGAGCTGGTGGGCATCAGCGTGCGCCGGGTGTCGATGATGACGTGGGGAATCGCCGCGGCCCTCGGTGGGCTGGCGGGGATCCTGTCGGGTCCCAACGACACCTTCACCGCGGCGTTCCTCACCTTCGGCGGCGGTGCGGCGCTGCTGCCTGGCCTCATGGCCGCGGTGCTCGCCGGGATGCGCAGCATGCCCGGGGCGCTGGCCGGCGGCCTTCTGGTGGGCTTCGTGGAGCAGTTGGGTGCGCTCAGCGCGCTGGCCGGCCTGCCCGGGCCGAAGGCGACGATCCTCTTCCTGTTCCTGCTGGTAGTCCTGCTGCTTCGCCCGGAGGGCCTGTTCACGCGAAAGGTGGTCGGCGTATGAGTGCGGTACAGGCATCGCCCGGCAAGGAGGCGTCCGCCGAGAGCACGCTCGTTCTGCCCAGCGTGGTGGGGGAGCCCGAGTCACGGTTCCGGCCGACCACCGCCGGGTGGTTCGCCCGCGGTGTGGCGTGGGCAGCCCTGGCGTGGTTCGTGTTCGCGGTCCCCGGCAACTTCCTGTCGCCCTTCGACCTCGATGGCGAGGACATCGGACATCTGATCACTGCTGCCGTGTTCGTGATCATCGGCCTCTCGCTCAACATCCTGATCGGATACACCGGCACCATCTCGCTCGGCCACCAGGCGTTCGTGGGAATCGGGGCGTTCATGGCGGCCTACATGGAGGTCGACCTGGGCATCGACTTCTGGTTTGCGGTGCCGATCGCGGCGATCGTGGGTGGCTTGCAGGCAGCGGTGCTCGGTGCGATCTCGCTGCGGCTCACCGGGTTGTACTTCGCGCTGGTCACCTTCGCCTATGGCGTGTTCACCGAGGAGAGCATCTTCGGAATCATCAGCTTCACGGGCGGTGACGCCGGCAAGGCGGTCACGCGGCCGATGGGGTTCCAGAGCCCCATGGCCTACTACTACCTGTGCCTCGGGTTCGTGGTCGTGGTGCTGTGGCTGGATTGGCGTTTGACCAGAACCAAGGGCGGACGGGCACTGCAGGCCCTGCGGGAGAACCCGAGGGTGGCGTCCTCCTATGGGATCAACGTCAAGGCCTACACGTTGCTCGCGTTCGTCACCTCGGGAGTGTTCGCGGCCGTGGCCGGAGCGCTGTTCGCGCACGGCAAGGACCTGATCGTCCCGCAAAACTTCGGCTTTGAGCTGGCGCTGTCGTTCATCTTGATGACCGTCGTGGGCGGCTTGCGGAACCGTGCGGGAGTAGTGATCGGCTCGGTGTTCTTCGCACTCATGGAGGGCGGCTGGCTGTTCAAGACCTGGCTGTTGGACTCCGTCGGCGTGGACTGGCTGATTGAGGACGGCATCGGGTTGCCGCTGAGCTTCGTACCCCATGTCCTCGGCCCCATCCTGCTGATCCTGACGCTGACCACCCACCCAGGCGGTATCGGGCAGCAGATCGCGCCGATCAAGGAATGGATGCTCGGCCGGAAATTCGACATCCACACCGGGAAGGTACGGGACGTGGAGGTCACCGATGTCCGTGCTTGAGGCCTGCGACGTCAGTATCAACTTCGGCGGCGTGAAGGCGCTGCAGCACATTGACCTGAAGGTTGGGGAGTGGGAGATCGTCGGCATCATCGGCCCGAATGGGGCCGGCAAGACGACGCTGTTCAACTGCATCACCGGGTTCTACAGCCCCACCAGTGGCAGTGTCCGCTACCGGGGCATGAACATCACCGGCAAGCCGGTGCACGAGCGCACCAAGCTCGGGATCGGCCGCACGTTCCAGAACGTCGGCCTGGTGAAGAACACCACCGTGCTGGAGAACCTGGTGACCGCCCAGCACCTGGAGACCGACTACGACCCCTTCGCCGGCATCCTCGGTGGACCGGCCACTTTCGCCGAGGAGCGCAGGCTCGCCGACCGGGCGCACCAGATCCTCGAGCTGATGAACCTCGAGGGAGTCGCGCAGGCCCGAGTGGCCGACCTGCCCTACGGCGTGCTCAAGAAGATAGAGATCGCCGCGGTGCTGGCCACCGACCCCGACCTGCTGCTTCTGGACGAGCCGGGTTCGGGCATGGGCCCGGAGGAAGCCCACCAGCTCGGCGACACGCTGCTCGAACTGCGCAAGGAGTTCGGCGTGACGATCGTGATGATCGACCACCATGTGCCGCTGGTCACCAGGGTGTCCGACTACGTCTACTGCCTTAACTTCGGCGAGGTGCTGACGGAAGGCAAACCGGACGAGGTGCGGCGGCATCCCGAGGTCGTGCGCGCCTACATGGGCGAGGACCCGGAGGAACCTGAGGCACCCACGGTCGCCGCGGCCGACGCGCCGGCCACCGAGCGGACGAGGGAGGAGTACGTCTGATGGCGCTGCTCGAAGTGCGCGACCTTGTGGTCGGCTACGACCAGTACCCGGTGCTGCACGGCGTCAGCTTCGACGTCGAGCAGGGCGAGTGCTGCGTGCTGCTCGGCCTCAACGGCGCGGGCAAGACCACCACGGTCACCACAGTCGCGGGGATGCTGCAGCCGCAGTCCGGATCCATCACCTTCGACGGCAAGGAGCTGCGCAAGGGCTCGCCGTCACAGCGGGTGGCCGGCGGCATCTCGCTCAGCCCGGAGGGCCGGCGGCTGTTCCCCCGGCTGACGGTGAGTCAGAACCTCAAGCTCGGCGCGTGGTCCCGCCGCCGCGACTCCAAGACGCTCAAGCGGCAGATGGACCTCGTGTTGGACTACTTCCCGCTCCTGGCCGAGCGGGAGAACCAGTTCGCCGGCACGCTGTCCGGCGGCGAGCAGCAGATGCTGGCGGTGGGGCGCGCGATGATGTCCCGCCCCAAGCTGCTCCTTATCGACGAAGCCTCGCTCGGCCTGTCGCCCACCGTGGCGCGAACGGTGTGGGAGGTCACCTCGCGGATCAAGGCCGACGGCACCACGGTGCTGATGGTGGAACAGAACGCCGGCGCGCTGCCGTTCGCGGACCGCGCGCTGATCATGGAAAAGGGAACGTTGGTGTACACCGGCGTGGGAGACGAGTTGCGGACCGTCAACCTGCGCGAGGCGTACCTCGGATCAAGTGCATAGGAGTACATGATGCAGATCAACTTCGGTCGGCTGGGCGGGCAGCTCGGTGTGCTGCTGTGCCTGATCGGTTTCGTCCTGATGTCCCTCGGCTGGAACGGCGCGGCGAGCTACAACTCCCTTCCGGCGCAGTTCCCCTACCTGATCTCCGGCGGCGTCATCGGCCTGGCGATCGTGGTGGTGGGCGCCGCGATGCTCATCGTGCAGAACCATCGGGTGGACCGGGTGCGTTTGGAGGCGGCGATCGACCGTCTCGCCGCCGCCGTAGACAAGCAAGGGCTCGGCGGTCCCGGCGCGCAGGGTCCGGGCTTCAGCGGCTATGTGGTGGCCGGTGCCGCGTCCTACCACCGCGTCGATTGCCAGCTGTCGGAGGCGCGGGACGAGGCCGAGCTGATCGGCATCGAGGCGGCGATCGATCGCGACCTCGCGCCCTGCCGGGTCTGCGCGCCGCCGCGCGTGGCGATACCCGCCCGGCAGGGTTGAGGCGGGCCCTGCCACCAGTGCGCAACACGAGAGCCTCGTGAGGAGAGACGCTGACGTGCTTCTGACCAAGTGGCCGCGGTTGCGGATCAAGATCACCCCCGCGGTGGCCGGGGCGGTCGCCGCGACCACCGCGGCGACCGGTGTGGCGGTGTACCAGGTCGCCCAGCCGGCCGAAGCCAGCCAGGTCTTCGCGGGAGCGGTTGACGGCGGAAGACCGCTGTACCCTGAGCCGCCACCGGTGGGCGCCCTGGAGCTGGAGCCCTCACCGGCTCCGTCGGCGACGCACGCCGACGAGCGTGATCGTACGGATCGGATGCGGCCGGTAGGGGCCGTCGCGATCCCTGCGCGGGTGCTGGCCGCCTACCGGAATGCGGTGGCCGTGCTGAACGAGCGGCGACCTGGTTGTGGGCTCAGATGGCCGCTGCTGGCGGCGATCGGCCGCGTGGAATCGGGTCACGCCCGCGGTGGCCGGGTCAATGCGGATGGCAGCACCATCACCCCCATCCTCGGCCCCCGACTGGACGGCGGGCCCGGTGTGGCGGCGATCCGCGATACGGACAACGGGGTCTATGACCGTGACACCGCATGGGACCACGCAGTCGGTCCTATGCAGTTCATTCCCTCGACGTGGCACCGTTGGGGAGCCGATGGCAACGGCGACGGCACCGCCGACCCGCACAACGTGGGCGACTCCGCGCTCGCGGCGGCCCACTACCTGTGCGCCGCGGGAGGAGACGTGAGCCGGGACGGCGGCCTGCGCCGAGCCGTGCTCGCGTACAACCACTCCGAGCAGTACCTGCACCTGGTGCTGGCGTGGATGCGCGTCTACGCGGGCGTCGCGGCGGCGGTCGCCCCCTCGCCGGCCACGCAACCGACGCACACTGCGCCGCCGGAACCGCGCCCCAGCGATGAGCCCTCACGGCGGGACAAGGAACCACCACGACAGCCTCCACGGCAGGGCAAGGAACCACCGCGACAGGAGAGCCCGTCCCCGAGCTCAGACGGACCACCTGAGCGGCATGGGCCGGACGAGCCCGCTCCGTCGGATCAGCCATCCGAGCCGGAGGTACCGGATCTGCCGCTGACCACTGATGAGTAGCCGGTATGGAGGCAACAGGCGGCGGAGCCGCGGGGCCGGCTGGCAAGAAGAGGGTGCCCGCTCTCCCCGGCCGCGTCGACGCCGAGTCGCTTTACGGTCGCTGCGCGAGCGGTGACCCGACCGGCTCGACCGGGCCAGAGAACAGCGGCCACGGGGCCGGCCCGGGACGAGTACGGGAAACCGCTACACCATCAAGAAGTAAGCCCCGCATGCAATGAGCGCGGGTCACCACCGAGACGGCCTACCTTGCCGACCCACATGTGCAGGTCGGGCTGGTCGCGGCCGACGGCGGCCCGCTCACCTGGCTCCTGCACACCAGCCTGCTCCTCGCTCAGGAGTAGGAACTCACGCCCACGCATCCCGGCCGAGCGCGCCGTCGCGATGGGGCTCGCCAACCATGTGGTGGCCGATCCTTTGGCCGGGGCCATGGCATGCGCGAAACGGATCGCGGGGCTGCCGCGGCAGGCGGCCGAAAGCACCACAACGACTATGCGGCCGCACGCCGTTGACAACCGGTCATGCCGGCGGTGCGGGTGCTGGTTCGTGATGAGAACGAACAACGGAAAGTGAGTTGCCCCGCAGGGCGACCGCCTGATGTGCCGGTAGCCGACCGAGTGCCCTGAGACGTTTGAGAGGTTGACCATGCAGAAACCCGGAAAACAGCAATCCAGTCATGACGACCGCCTCGGACGCCCGGTGACGTCGCTGTCCGATCCCCACGCGAAACGGCCGGAGCGCCACGTCCGCACGGTGCGTTGGAAGAAGTTGGCCAGAGCGCTGTCGACGATACTGGTGGTGCAGCATGTCGTACCTTCCTCGGCAGCTCTCGCTCCGGCCGCTGCTGAGGAGAGAGTCGTCACGGGCCCGGGTGCTGACGGGGGAAGCACCCCTCTCTATCCGGCTTACCCCGATCTCCTGTCACTTCCGGATCTGCCGAGTGTGACCGACAGCCCTGCCGTGCGGAACGGGAGAGGCCGGGGGCAGGAGCGGCCTGTTGTCCAGGGGATTCCGGTGACGGTCCAGGGGATTCCGGCGACGGTGCTGCAGGCCTATCAGCGGGCGGTGGACAACACCAGGGCATCGGAGCCGGGTTGCCACCTGCCGCTGCCGTTGCTGGCGGCGATCGGGAAGGTGGAGTCCGGGCATGCGCGGGGCGGTGATGTCGACGCGCAGGGCACCACTCGGACGCCGATTCTGGGACCGCGGTTGGACGGCAGTCCCGGTGTGGCGGCGATCGCCGACACGGATCACGGGGTCTACGACGACGACACCGTCTGGGACCGCGCGGTCGGATCCATGCAGTTCATCCCGTCCACCTGGCGCAGCTGGGCCGCCGACGGCAATGCCGACAGGAGGGCCGATCCGAACAACGTCTTCGACGCTTCGCTGGCCGCAGGCCGGTACCTGTGCGCGGCCGGCGATGATGTGGCCACACCGGAGGGGCTGCGCCGGGCCGTGCTCGCGTACAACCACTCAGAGTCCTATCTCAACCTGGTACTGGCCTGGATGCGCGCATATTCCGGCGGCCCCGTCGCGGTGCCCGACACACCGGGCTCGGACTCTGACACCGCACCGGATGCACCCCGCCACCACGCACGGCAACCGGAACCCACACCGCCGCCACGCAGGGCGGACAACACTCTGGAACGGGGGCGGCCCGCCGGCAACCAGCCCGCTCCGGCGCCATCCCCGGGCACGAGTACGCCGGGCGGTGACGGGGGCGGCGCCCCCGGTGGTGCCCCGCCTTCGTCGCCCAACGCACCGACCCTGCCGACTCCCGTCCCGACCCCGTCGGCACCTCCGTCGACTGTGCCAACCGTCAACACTGGGACCACCGGTTGATGTGTTGGGAAGTTGATGAGACGCCACCTGACCACCGCTTCCCGTTGCGCGTCTGCCCGCGCCTTGACCGCTGTGCCGGCGGGCTGCGGATTGCGCGACGGGAGCGGCACCAAGCACATCGAGGGTAGCGGGCCGAGTGAGATCGCGGTCGCGGCCCTGGCGGGCGAACCCTGAAGACGGGCACAGGCGGTCGGGGTGGGCGTGGCAGCGTTGATGGCCAGGAGCGTTCCACTGTCAAGTCGGCTAGGGGCGGGGTTGCGCCTAACGGAGGTTGGCGGATACGAACCGCGACAATCCGGACCGCCAGGTGCGGCTGACCTTCCTGGGCTGACCTTCCTGGGCTGACCTTTCCCGGGCCGGCCGTTCCAAGGGCCCACCCGGGGAAGGGGCGTATGAGAGAACGGCCGGGGCGGGAGGGTCGGTTCAGCGGGGATCCCGGCTCGCGGCCGTGACCCAGTCGAGGGCGGCACCGGCGTCGAACTCGCCCTGGCCACCGGCGAAGAGCAGCCCCGCGGTGCCGAACGCCGGGTCGGCAGCGGTCCCCGGCACGTACGGGATGGCGATGCAGCGCATCCCGGCGCGGTGCGCGGCCTCGGCCCCGGGCGGGGAGTCCTCGAGCACCACGCAGTCCGCCGGGTCTGCGGCCAGCCGCCGGGCCGCCTCCAGAAAGACATCGGGCTCCGGCTTGCCGCGCTCCACTTCCTCGGCGGACACGGCGACGTCCATCAGCGGGGCCAGACCGGTCGTGTCGAGCACCGCCTCGATCGCCGCGCGGGAGGACCCGGACGCCACCGCCGTACGGATCCCGGCCGCGCGGAGGGCGTCCACGAACTTCCGCATCTGCGGGAACACTTCGGTGGAGGCCGAGGCGAGCGCGAGGTAGTGGCGGTTCTTCCCGGCGAGGAGCTCGTCGACCGGCGCCTCGATGCCGTACTCGCGGCTCAGCACCTCGAGCGTCTCGCGCGTGCCGATTCCGATGAAGCGCTCGTGCTGTTCCCAGGTGAAGCCGGTGACGCCGTGCTCGGCGAGCACTCTGCGGCCCGCTTCGTAGTAGTTCGGCTCGCTGTCGACCAGCGTGCCGTCGAGGTCGAAGATCACGATGGGGGCGCGGAGAGTGCGGGGGGTGTGGGGAGAACGCATGCACCCAGCATGCAAGAGGGGGCGAGGCGGCAGAATCAGCGGGCCGGGGTGGAGGCCCGGCCCACCGCCTCGATGAGCGGCAGCATCCGGTGCGGTACGCGCTCGCGCAGCGCCACCTCCGTACGGGTCCGCACCACCCCCGGCAGCTGGATGAGCCGCTGGATGACGTCTTCCAGGTGCTCGTTGTCCCGCGCCACGACCCGCGTCATCAGGTCCCCGCCCCCGGTGATCGAGAACGCCTCGATGATCTCCGGCACTTCGGCGAGCGCGTCTCCGACATCGTCCAGGTGGCCCTGCGTGACTTCGATGTGCACGAACGCGAGGACCGGGTGGCCCAGCGCGGCGGGGGAGAGCCTGGGGCCGGAGCCGGTGATGACGCCGTCCCGCTCGAGCCGGTCGATCCTGGCTTGCAGGGTGCCCCGCGCGACGCCGAGGATACGGGCGTACTCGCGCGCGCTCGTGCGCGGCTGCTCCAGCAGGAGCCGCAGGATCCTGGCATCCAGCGCATCCACGGCTGCCATGGGCCGACGGCCTCCTCCTGGTCGGGGTATCCGGGCCTCGACCGTACCAATGGCTCGGCCTGCGGGGCGGTAGGTGAGCCACCGCTCCGTACGGCCCTCGCGGGCGGCGGATTCAGTCAGAGGGCCAGCACATGACCGGTGCGCGGGGCGGTCCGCCCCGACTGAACCTCGTGCCAGACCTTCTCCAGGGCCTCCGGGCCGTGGCCGTGGACGACGTCGACCCACCCCTCGACCACGGGTGCGAACCGCTGCCATGCGTCGGCGAAGCGGTGATCCAGCCCTTCGCGCCCCCAGTCGCCGATGCGCTTGCGCATCTGGTCGGGTGCGAAGAACATGCCCGGTCCCGTGTCGGCCAGTGTGCCGGCGGGGCCGGGCTGCTGGCTGGTGACGCCGACGACCACTTCGTGCACCAGGGCGTCGCCGAGGTGGGCGCGCAGCGCGGCGGTCAGGGCCTCGTCGCCGGCGAAGTCGGCGTACAGGGTGGGCACGGCCGGGGAGAGACGGGGCGCGTCCTCGTACGCCAGCACCCGGTCGTAGCAGCCCAGGCTCTCGGTAAAGGCCAGGTTGCGCCGGGACGTCAGGCCCACCACCTCGCACCCCTGCCCCCGGAGCAGGAAGGCGGCACCGTAGGCGGTCTTGCTCGACGCGGACGACAGGACGGCGGTGCGGGCTCCCAGCCAGGCGTTGTCGACGAGCCAGTCGGCCAGCATGAAGGAGGTCCAGAAGAGCGGGCGGTAGAGGATCTGGAGGTCCTCGCGGTCCGGCTCGTACGCGAGGTCGCCCGTGGTGAGGGCGTAGGCGTTGTAGGGCGAGGGCAGCGTCTTCCGGTGGGGGCTGGCGTCCCGGAAGCCGCGCTCGTCCACCCGCCCCGGGCGCACCAGCAGGTGGCTGCCGGACGGGTAATAGCCGTAGAGGCGGCTGCCCTGTTCGACGCCGTCGACCCGGGATGCGACGACCTCGGCGAAGCCCCAGAGCGGGACGATGCCCCAGCCTGGCCGGGCCGGGAAGAACTCCCAGTAGCGGAAGGAGTCGCCGAGCGCGGCGTAGGTGACGTTGTTGGCGGTGAGGCCGACCCGGTCGACGCGCAGCAGCGCCTCGCCGTCCTGGACCTCCGGGACCGGTGCGTCGACGAGTGCGGCATTCGACAGGTCATCGCGGGCTATGAGCAGGTTCCAGCCGCTGGGCGTGGCAGTGGTGTCCATGGCCCTGGAACGTACTTGAATCCGGATTCAGATTCAATACTGGGCTAAGATGCGGCCCATGTCCGCCCCCGACCACTCAGCCTCCGACCACGCCGCCCCCGACCACGTAGCCCACGAGTCCACGGCACCCCGGCGCACCCGGCGCGGGATCCGAACCAGGGATGCCCTCGTCACCGCAGCCCGGCGGATCTTCGAACGAGACGGTTACCTGGACGCCCGGATCGTCGACATCGCGGCCGAGGCCGGTGTCGCCACCGGCAGCTTCTACACGTACTTCGCCTCCAAGGACGACGTCTTCGCCGCCGTTCTGACGGAGCTGCAGGACGAGATGCTGCACGCGGGAGTCAGCGGCGGCAAGCGCGGGGAGCTGCGCCGCGGGGTGGAGGAAGCCAACCGCGCCTACCTGGAGTCGTACCGTCGCAACGCGGCGCTGATGGCCGCCATGGAGCAGGCCGCCGCCGTGGACCAGCGGTTCCTGAAGCTGCGGCTGCAGCGGTCCCAGGCGTTCATCGAGCGCAGCGCCGCAGCGATCACCCGCCTCCAGGAAGCCGGCCTGGCCGACCCCGCACTCGACCCGGCGGTCACCGCTCGGGCCCTCAGCGCCATGGTGAGCCGCATGGCGTACGTGACCTTCGCCGCCGATCAGCCCGTGCCCTTCGAGACGCTGGTGGAGACGCTCACCCGGCTCTGGATGAACGCCTTGCGCATGCCGCAGGATTAATCCTTTTCTGGGGTTGAGAACTCTTGCTACGTTCGGCCGTGACGCGATCCCGAACGGACAGGAGTGCTCGTGTCACGTACGAGGATCGCGTTGGTCACGGCCAGGCCGCACCCGGACGTCGGCGTCGACCGCGACTTGCCGCTGTTGCAGCAGGCACTCGACGCCGAAGGCGCTGACGCCGTCGCCGTCTGCTGGGACGACGCGGAAGCGGACTGGGAGGCATTCGATCTCGCGGTGGTCCGGTCCACGTGGGACTACAGCTGGCGGCCTGCGGAGTTCCTCGCCTGGGGCGACCGGTGCGGAAGCCTCACCTCGTTGGCCAACAGGCCGTCCGTCCTGCGCTGGAACGCGGACAAGCGTTACCTGGGGATGCTTGCCGACCTCGGTGTCCCGGTCGTGCCCACCCGCTACGTGTCGCCCGGGAGTCCGGCCGATCTGCCGCACAGCCATGAGTACGTGATCAAGCCGACGTCGGGCGCCGGAGCCAGGTTCGCCGCCCGTTACCGGCCCGAGGATCACGACGAGGCGCTGCGGCATCTTGAGCGCATGCAGGCCGAGGGTCTGACCGCGATGGTGCAGCCGTACATGCGCCGGATCGACACCACGGGTGAACGCGCCCTGATCTTCGTCGCGGGCAGGTTCCTGCACGCCGTCCGGAAGAACGCGGTGCTGTCCCCCGGGACTCCCTACGACCAGCGGAAGGTGCCCCATCCGGGGCTGCGGCCGTGGTCGCCCACGCGGGCCGAGCTGGCGGCGGCCGAACGGGCGCTGGCCGCCGTGCCCGGCAGTCGGGATCTGCTGTACGCCCGGGTGGACCTCGTCGAGGATGAGGACGGGAACCCCCAGGTCATGGAAGTCGAGCTGGTGGAGCCGAACCTGTTTCTGACGGTGCACCCGGGTTCGCTTCCCGCTGTCGCGGGCGCGATCGTCCGGACCGCCACGGATGCGCGGTAGGCGTTCAGTTGGTGGTGGGGCGGCCTGCCGCGAAAACGTGCTGGATTCGCCGGAGGGCGTCCAACTCGGTCAGGGGGTCGCCGTCGACGACGATGAGGTCGGCGCGCAGGCCGGGGGCCAGGGCACCGGTGTCGGTCAGCCCCATGGCACGGGCGGAGTTGGTGGTGGCCATGTCGAGGATTTCGGTGTGCTTGAAGCCGAGGGAGGCGAAGAATTCGAGCATGCCGACGTAGTCGCCGAACCCGGCTCCCGGCACGCCGGCGTCGGTGCCGGCGATGAACCGGACACCGGCCTCCCGCATATTCCGGATGACCTCGACCATGGCGTCGGCCCGTTCGGGGCCCAACTTTTCAAGGAAGAGCGGCCAGTTCCCCGAGACGCATCGACAGACGGCGATGTCGTTCTCGACCATCCGGCGGGTGATCTCCGGGTCGTAGACGGTGCTGTCGGCGGTGCGCCAGGAGCAGTGCTCGACCGTCCGGACACCGGCTTCCACGCAGTGGGCGATGGCGTCGGTACCGTGTGCGTGCGCGGCCACCCCCAGGCCATGGCGGGCGGCTTCCTCGACGATCAGGCGCAGTTGGGCGGGGGTGAACTGCGACTCCCACATGCGCGGCCCACTCGGGGTGAGGGCGCCACCCGAGGCCATCACCTTGATCAGGTCGGCTCCGGCAGCCGCGTTGCGGGCGATCTGTGCGCGGATGTCGTCGTCGGTGGTGACCTCGCCGCCGAGGAACCCGCAATGGCCACCGCGTGAGGTCAGCGGCGCGGTTGCGGAGAGGATACGCGGCCCGGCCGCCGTTCCGGACTCGATGGACGTACGCAACCTCACGGCGAGCGCGTCGCGGTCACCGAGATCCCGTACGGTCGTCACCCCGGCGTCCAGCATCTGCTCGGCGCGGCCCGCCATGGCGGCGGCGAGCTCGCCCGGGTCGGCCTGGGCCACCTCGCTGATCGGGTCCGGACCCGCGTCGAAGGCGAGGTGGACATGGCAGTCGATCAGCCCGGGCATGACGGTCGCCCCGGGACACCGCAACCGGGACGCCGACGCATCCACCGATGGGTCCAGCTCGGCCGCTGTGCCGACAGCGGTGATCATGCCGGCGTCCACGAGCACGGCACCGTCGTCGATCACCTGATCCGCGGGCCCGGTGATGACGCGGTCTGCGGTGATCAGAATCTTGTTCACGATTGCCTTTCGTGGAGGGCGTGGGATATGGCGATGAGTTCACGGGCGTCGGCGCCCAAGTCGTTGCCGGAGGGCAGCGCGATGCGGGCGGCGGACAACTCGGTGTCGGGGTCCTCGGTGGCCGGCTTCAGGGCGAGTGCCTCGGTGATGTGCCGGGCGAGTTGATCGGCCGGGCCGCGGGCGAGATCGACATCGGGCGCGACGCGTGTCAGGTACGGGCTCAGGCGCACCAGTCCGTCGCGGCATTCGATGAGCCGGCGATAGAACCGCTCGTCGGTACGGCGCAGCCGGAAGCGGTTCCACGCGGAACCGGCCGGTGCCCGGTTCAGGACGAGTTCCGGATAGGCGGCGGCGAGGGCTGTCCACAGGGGAGTGAGCTCGTGATACATGCGGCGGTGATGGACAACCGACCGCCAGCGTGTGATCAGTTGCACGCCGGCCGAATAGCAGATTCCGATCAGAACGATGCCCATGGACCAGTCGGTCATGGACCAGTTCACCGTATTGAACGCCTCATGCGATCCGGGCTCGTTGATGCGCAGACATACCCAGACCACTCGGTTGACCGACGTGATCGTCAGTCCGAACAGGCCGACTGCCATGGTCCGCAGACCGAGCGCCAGGTGCCGGGACGCCATGTGCGCGTAGCGCAGCGCCCACAGGCCCGATGTCAGATAGGCGTAGACGAAGTAGGCGTTGCCGATGACGTAGAACCCGGCGATGGCCGGCTTTGCCATGTCCGGAGTGCTCAGCGTGTGGGCGCGCATGTCCGCGGGTGTGGCGATCATGGCGATGACCAGAGCGATCAGGACACCGGCGAGCAGGCCGGTGTTGATCCGCAGGTGTCGCCGGTACTCGTCGTTCGCGCCACGTGTGGAGGAGACGAAGAACAGGATGAGCGCGTACAGGCCGGACATGAAGATTGCGTTGAACGCGACCTTGCCGACACCGGCTGCCGTGAACCCGTCCACCGCACGGTTGGCTTCGGGAAAGCTGAGGACTTCGCCGGCGAGCAGCAGGAGCAGACACGCGACCAGGATGCGCAGGACCCGGTCGTGGGGGGCGCGCGCCAAGTCGACGATCTTCCATACCGCCCCGACGATCAACATGACGACCACTGTTTCCTGGAACATCACATCCACCCCCAGCGGGGGTTCAGCGCGGAACGCAGCGGACCAAGGGCGGGATCCTCGGGTATGCGGGGGGTGACGTAGTCGATGACCACCGCCCACTCCTGGATGATCGTCGCGACCAGTTCGGCCTCGCGTTCGTAGTCCTCGGTGTAGCAGGTGCGACGAAAGCCCCGCGTGATCGAGTCGCGGGGGAAATCCGGTCCCATATCGGGAAGGTCTTCGTCCGCGTTTCCATCGTCGTGATGATCGGCGAGGATGTGGCCGATCTCGTGCAGGATGATGTGATCCTGATGAACGCGGGTCGTCTCCTCCTGATAGAAGATGCACTCCTCGCTCGGTCGGGACATCCACAACCCGAACGGTCCCGGGATCGGCAGCGCCCAGGGAATCAGCCGGATCGGTTTCCCTCGGTGTTCACCGAGCCTGCGGCATAACTCGTCCACCCGCAGCGGAGGTTGAATGTCGAGATGCCGCAGCAGGCGCTTGCAGTAGCGGCGGAGCTCGCGTTCGCGTACGGCCACGGTGTCCCTTCTCATGCCCCGGCGCCGGGACCTGGGGTGTCGTCCTGGTCGAAAATAGCGATCATCTTGAGCAGTTGCTTGCGCATCGCGGGCGTCATCGCGCCTGCCCGCATCGCGATCGTCCGCACCTGGTGATCGGCGAGCCGCTGCCGCAACAGTTCGTCCTCGGGGTCCTCCTGTGCGACCAGCCACTGCACCGTGATGGGCGGCGATCCCGGTTCGCGGTGGTCGTCGAAGAACTTCGCAAGTGCCTCGAGCACGCTCAACGTCGGGTTCGTGTGCGACCCGTTGCGGAGCATCGCCAGGTAACTCCGCGACAGCGTCGCCGGATGCGACGGGTCCGCGGTGACCGCCTTGGCCACTTCGGCGGTCGAGTACTCTCGCTTCCGGCCATGGGCATCGGTCCATCGCACGGTCGCGAACAGCGCGTTCAACCGCTCGGCCAGCGACCGCCCATGACTCCGGCCGTCGTCTGCCACTATGCCCACGCTCCCCGCACCGGATGGCCCCGTCGTGCCGCCACGATGCTACATCGGCCCCCCTGTGCCGTCTGTTGGACGGTAGCCAGGATGCCTTGACCCGATGCCCCAACAGGTGCCAATATCTTGGACACTTGGCCAGTGGCGGAAGCGACGTCTGAGGCATGAGATGGGCGTGTGGATCAGGCAGCTCAGGTTCGGCTGCACCGGTGTGGCCCACACCGATGAACAACTCCGGCGCTCCCAGGGCGGGCGGAGCCGCAGGATGGCCCCGCTGCTGTGGGCCTCGCCGGAGCGGGACGGAACGGGGGTTCGGCCCGCTCCGGCGGGACAGAAGGCGGGCACGCACTCAGAAGAGGGCGGGGCGTCGTCCTCGCTCAGGCTGCTCTGCATGCGGTCCAGCATCTGCGCTGCTCGAGGATGCGCTCGACGCGCTCCTCGATACGACGGTGTTCGTCGTGCATGAAGAAGCTCCTACTTCCGGTTCAGGTAGGCGAGGCCGGGGTGCTCGCTCGTGTAGGCGTCGAGGAGACGGCGGGCGACGGACACGGAGTCGACGAGGGGGTGCAGGGCGAAGGCCTTGACCGCGGTGGCGCGCGAGCCGCTCTCGGCGGCGGCCATGACCTCGCGCTCGACGGCCTTGACGCTGCACACGAGGCCGGTGGCGTGGTCCGGCAGGGGGGCCACGGAGGCGGGGTGGGCGCCGCCCGCGTCGACGAAGCAGGGCACCTCGATGACGGCATCCTTGTCCAGAAGCGACAGCGTGGTGCCATTGCGGACGTTGAGGATGAGCGTGGTGCGCTCGTTCCTGGCGATGGCTCGCATCAGGGCGAGGGCGACCTTCTCGTAGCCGCCGGACTCCAGGTCGCAGGCGTCACGCTCGCCGACGCCTGCGACCTCGCGGTTCTCCGCCATGTACGTGGCCTCGCGCTCGGCGCGGGTACGGTCCCAGGTCTCGAGGGCGGGGGCGTCCGCCCGCCGCATCTCCTCGTAGAAGCGTGCCTGCTGGTCGCGGAGGAAGGCGCCGCGGGTCTGCTTGGCCTCCTGGTAGGCGCGGACCGCTTCCCTGTTGAAGTAGTAGTAGTGCAGATACTCGTTGGGAATTGCGCCCAGCGACTGCAGCCAGTCGGGGCCGAACAGCCTCCCCTCCTCGAAGGAGCCGAGCAGGCCGGGGTGCCCGAGCAGGCGGGGGAGTTGGTCGCGGCCCGCGATGTGCAGGCCGCGCACCCAGCCGAGGTGATTGAGGCCGACGTAGTCGATCCACGCCTCGTCCGGATGCGCACCGAGCACGCGCGCGATGCGGCGGCCCAGGCCCACCGGCGAGTCGCAGATGCCGATGACGCGGTCGCCGATGTGGCGGGACATCGCCTCGGTGACCAGGCCGGCCGGGTTGGTGAAGTTGATGACCCAGGCGTCGGGGGCGAGACGGGCGACGCGCCGCGCGATGTCGACGGCTACCGGAACCGTGCGCAGACCGTACGCGATGCCGCCCGCGCCCACCGTCTCCTGGCCCAGGACGCCCTCGGCCAGGGCCACGCGCTCGTCGGCCGCCCGGCCTTCGAGGCCGCCGACGCGGATCGCGGAGAAGACGAAGTCGGCGCCGGTGAGGGCCTCGTCGAGGTCGGTGGTGACGGTGACGGCCGGGGCGCCCGGGTCGTCCCCGGCCTGCTCGGCGAGGACGCGGGCGACGGCGCCCAGCCGGCCGGCGTCCAGGTCGTGAAGGGTGACATGGGTGACGCGGCCCTCGGCGTGGTCGCCCAGCAGGGCCCCGTACACCAGCGGCACCCGGAAACCCCCGCCGCCGAGAATCGTGAGCCTCATACCTGAACCACCTCTACGCCGGCCTCTTCGAGTGCGGCGCAGGTGGCCGGGTCCGAAGGGGCGTTGGTCACCACCACGTCGAGTTCCTCGGGCCCGCAGACTCTGGCCATGCCGGTGCCGGGGAACTTCCCCGCGTCGGCGAGGAGCACCACCTTGTCGCTGGCCGCGATCATCGCCCGCTTGACCGGCACCTCGACCACCGTCATGTCCATGATCTGGCCGCTCGGGCGCACCCCACTGGTGCCCAGGAAGAGCCAGTCCGCATGCAGTTGACGGAGATTGTCCTCGGTGAGGAACCCGGCCAGGGAGCGGTACTCGCGTCTGACCATGCCGCCGAGGAGAACCAGTTCTATGCCGTGGTCGTCGGCCAGCTCCTCGTACACCACCAGATTGCTGGTGATCACGGTCAGTCGGCGGCCGTGCAGCTGCCGGGCGAGGCGGTACGCGGTGGTGCCGATGTCCAGCAGCACGGACTGGCCGTTCTCGATCATGGTCGCCGCCCGCACGGCTATCTCGTCCTTCTCGGTCACGCGTACCTCGGCGACCTCGGCGGAGGGCTGGTCGCCCTCCTCGATGACCGCGCCGCCGTGGACGCGGGAGAGGAGGCCCGCCTCCTCGAGCTTCAGCAGGTCGCGCCGCACGGTGGCGGCGCTGACGCCCAGTTGCTCGGAGAGGTCCGCGATGGCCGCGGGGCCGCCGGATCGCAGGGCGCGCAGGATCAGTTGATGTCGCCGCTCAGCCAGCACGCGATGAACACTACGCGGCAATCTCCATCACTTCTATGCTCGCTCTTGCTCAACTCTTGCCAAGTCCGCCCGCGGCGCACACGATCCTGTGCACGTTCTTGCAGACATATGAGCCGCACTACCCGCTGGTCCCCGGCACCTTTCGCTGGTCATGGGATTCACGTGCTGTGAGGGCGCCCGCCGGGAGCGGTACCGGTGGATCCAGCGGGAGCTCGGCACTGAGCCCCGGCTCGACTCCGTGGTCCGTTGGCCCGTTGGCCCCCTCAGCAAACGCGGCTACGGCAGCTGACTGGGCCAATGGCCCAGTGTTTCGAGCCTCACTTGAGTCATTGGGGCTAAGGATGCTCTCATGGAGCCTCAATGGCGCTGCGGATTCCGCGGCGCCTTTTCCATGCCGGGATGCCGAGGGGACGGGAAGCAGTGCTGAAGAGGGTGTTCGTGGCTCCGGATCCGGGGCGGCTGCGACTGCGCAGCGGCCTGCGGTCCGTCCTCGGCGTCGGGCTGGCGGTGGCCTTGTGCGGGCTGACCGGGCACACCCTGACGGCGGTCATCACCGGCGGGCTCGCCGCGCTCCTCGCCCTCTTCGCGGTCACGGACGCGACGGTCCGTGGCCAGGCCGTCACGACCGCTCTGCTGCCCGCGGTCGGCTTTCCGGTGCTCGCTCTGGCGGCCGTGCTGTACGACCAGCCGCCGGCGCGTGACGCGGCGTTCGTCGCCGTCGCCGCCGCGGGCGTGTACGCGCGTCGCTGGGGGCCGCGCGGCCACGCCCTGGGCGTCTTCGGGTTCATGACCTTCTTCGTGACGCAGTTCCTGCGTACGGTGCCCGAGCAACTGCCCGAGCTGTACTCCGCCGTCGTGCTCGCGTTGCTCGCCTCGTCGGCGGTCCGCTTCGCCATCTGGTGCTACGAGCGACGGCTGTCACCACCCGTCGTATCGTCCCTGCCCAACGGGTCGGGGCTTGCGCGGACGACCACCCGCCAGGCGGTCCAGGTGGCCGTCGCAGCTGCCTTCGCCCTGGCCGTCGGTCAGCTGCTCTCGCAGGACCGCTGGTACTGGGCCGTCGGCGCCGCCTGGTGGATCTTCGTGAACACCGACTCGCGCGGTGAGACGCTGGTCCGCGGTTTCCGCCGGGTCCTCGGTACGGTCGCCGGCATCGTCGTCGGCGTGATGGTCGTCGTCCCGCTGCACGGCGCGGTGGTGCCCGCCGCCGCCCTCATCGCCGTCTGTGTCTTCGTGATCTTCTACACGGCCCCAGTGTCGTATACGTGGATGATGCTGGCCGTGACGTTGATGGTCACGCTGCTGTACGGACTCCTCGGGGTGCTGGAACCGAGCCTGCTCGCGCTGCGTCTCGCCGAGACCGGTGTCGGTGCGATGGGCGCTGTGCTGGCCGTGCTGTTCGTGCTGCCCATCACGACACACGCCGCCACCCATGCCTGGATCCGGAGCGCTGTGCAGTGCGTGCACGACTGCACCACGGCCGCTGCGCGCCGGCTCGCCGGTGATGCGGAGGCCGACCCGGCGCCGCTCGCCGCCGAGCTTGAGCTGCTGCTCGGCCGGGCGCGGACGTCCCTCGGCCCTCTCGTCCACCCGCTCAGCCCGCTGCGCGCCCGCAAGGTCCGTGCGCGTCAGGTCCTGGAGCTGCTCGACGCCTGTGCCCGGGAGGTTCGCGGCCTCGCCTCAGTGGCGGCCGACCCGTACGCCTCCCACGATGCCCGGCTCGCCGCCGCCTGCTGGCGGGTCGAGGCCGCCGTACAGGCCCTGGTGGAGCCCGGTGGGGAGCCGGCGGGGCCGGTGCCTGACGAAGCCTACGCCGTACAGCGGCACGGGGGCGCCCAGGAGGCGGCCCTGAACCACCTCCACGGGTTGGAGAAGGCGCTCGCTGAACTCGCCGCACCCTTCCACAGCTCTCCGCGCGCCCCCATGGTCGGCTCCTGATACCGCGTATCGCGGCCGGGGAACGCTCACGTTCGTCCGTCAGGTCACATTCTCCGTCGTGGGGTGTCATGGAAGCAGACCCCCGAAACCGAGCCGACGCGTCCGGAGATCGACTCCCGGACGAGGGAGTGGGAGATGACCGTGACCTCAACCCTTCTGGTCACCGGCGGCACGGGCACGCTCGGGCGCATCGTCACGCCGCTCCTGCGGGATGCCGGCTGTGACGTACGGGTACTCAGCCGGCGCGGCCATGAGTCCGGGGACGGCATCGAGTTCGTGACCGGCGACCTGGCCACCGGCGAGGGCATCGATGCCGCAGTGGACGGGACCGAGACCGTCGTGCACTGCGCCGGCAGCGCCAAGGGCGACGAGGACAAGACCCGGAACCTGGTGCAAGCGGCGGCCGCGGTCGGTGTCCAACACCTGGTCTACATCTCGGTCGTCGGTGCCGAACGAATCCCGGTCATCAGCGGCGTCGACCGCGCCATGTTCGGCTACTTCGCGTCCAAGCGGGCCGCCGAGCGCATCGTGGCCGACTCCGGACTGCCGTGGACCACGCTGCGCGCCACCCAGTTCCACGACCTGATACTGACGACGGCGCGGCAGATGGCGAAGATGCCCGTGATACCGGCCCCGTCCGGCGTCCGATTCCAGCCGATCGATGCGGGCGAGGTGGCGACCCGGCTCGTCGAGCTCTCCCTCGGCAAGCCGTCCGGCTTCGTGCCCGACATCGCCGGGCCACGCGTGTACGAGATGAAAGAGCTCCTCCGCAGCTACCTGCGGGCCGCTCACCGAAACCGGCTGATCATGCCGGTCAGGCTCCCCGGCAAGGCCGCCAGGGCAGTCCGGGCCGGTGCCAACCTCGCCCCCGAACACGCCGTCGGCCACCGGACCTGGGAAGACTTCCTGGCCGAGCGGCTGCGCTGAACCCGCCGCGCAGCGGCGGCGCGGCGGTGGCGGATGCCGCCCTCCATCGGAGACAGGGGGATGGTCTAGACCTACTGCTACCGTCAGCTCGGCACGCGTAACAGCGGAACCGCCGTACCGCGGAAGGGGAGCACAGTGGGCAGCAGCAGAGCCGCACGGCCAGTACGGGCGTACATCGGGTCCTTCACCTCGGCCGGCGGTCACGGAATCACCACCGCGGCCGTCGACCCCGGCTCCGGCGCGCTCACCGTGCTGCACGTCACCGACGAGGTCGCCGATCCATCCTTCCTCGCCCTCGCGCCCCGCGCGGACCTGCTCTATGCGGTCAGCGAGACCGCGCACGGCGCCGCGGCGGCGCTGAGCCTCGCCGCCCACCCCGACCGCCGGGCCGTGCTGAGCGCCGCCGTGCCCGTACGCGGCCACGCCCCCACCCATCTCGCCGTCGCCGACGGCAATCTCCTCACCGCCAACTACGGCTCGGGCAGCGTGACCACGATCCCGCTCCGCCGCGACGGCACCCTCACAGGCCCCGGCCATGTCCTGCGGCACGAGGGCAGCGGCCCGCACCCGGAGCGGCAGAAGGAGCCGCACGCGCACGCCGTGCTGCCCGACCCCACGGGGCGCTGGGTCCTCTCCGTGGACCTGGGGACGGACTCGGTCCGCGTCTGCGCGCTGGACCCCGCGGGCAGCGCGCTGAACCTGCACCGCGAGGTGCCGCTACGGCCCGGCTCGGGACCGCGCCACCTCGCGTTCCACCCGCGGGGCGACCGCGCGTATGTGATCAACGAGTTGGCGCCGACCGTGACGGCCTGCCGCTGGGACGCGGAGGCGGGGGAGCTGGAGCCGCTCGGCGAGACGGCCGTCCTGCCGGACGGGGACGGCGCCGGCAGCTACCCGTCGGAGGTGGTGATCGCGCCGGACGGCCGCTTCGCCTGGGCCGCCAACCGCGGCCACGACTCCCTTGCGGTGCTCGCCCTCGACACCTCCGGCGACCGGGCGCGTCTCGTCGGCCAGGTGCCCTGCGGCGGCCACTGGCCGCGGCATCTGACCCTCGACCCGTCGGGGCGGCGCCTCTACGCGGCCAACGAACGGTCCGGCGACGTCACCTGGTTCGACGTGGATCCCGCGACAGGCCTCCCGCGCCGCGCGGGCTCTCTGGCCGCGCCTGCGGCGTCCTGCGTGGTGTTCGGCTGAGGAACCCACGACTCCGCCCGCCCCGACGCCTTGCGTGGGGACGGGCGGGAGGCAGCGCGTCAGCGGACCGGAGAGCCCTGGAGCTGCGGGTGCTGGATGCCCAGCGCCGTCGCGTACTTCGAGAGCACCAGCCTGCCGATCGTCGAGTACGCGCCGAGCGGTTCGGACGCGGCGCACTGGGCCTCGTCCGTGGCCGCCTTCAGCAGGCCGTCGGCGACCTCGGGGCCGATCAGGTACGGCGCGAGCGCCAGTTGAGCCGAGCCGGAGCCGCGCAGCTGCTCGGCGGTACGGGCGATGGCGCCGTCCACGTCCAGGGCGGCCGCCAGCACCGGCACGGCGAGCCGGGCGGCGAGCAGCATGCCCGTTATCCCCGCGGCCTGCACGGCCTCGTCGCCGCCGACCGTCGCGAGGATGATGCCGTCGGCCGCGGTGGCCACGGTGAACAGGCGGGCGCGGTCCGCGCGCGCGAGACCGGCCTCCGACAGCCGTACGTGCAGGGCCTCCGCGAGCAGCGGGTGCGGACCGAGCACGTCGGTCAGCTCGGCGGCGGTGCGGCTGTCCATCACGGCCTGGCGTATCCGGCGCATGAGCGCGCTGTCCGGGCCGGCCAGCAGGGGAACGACGACCGCCACCGGGCCGTCCTGCCGGGGCACCTCCGGAAGCGCGGCGGCCTCCTCCTCGGAGAGCTGCTCGCGGATCAGGGCGGCGCGCTGTGCCCGCTCGGCGCGCTCGGTGGCGGCCTGGGTCAGCACCGCTCCCAGCGACGGGAAGTCCTGGTCGTCACCGTCCACATAGCCGATGCGGGCCTCGAGCCCGGGCAGCTCGGAGCGCGCGATGCTCACGACCTCCTCGGCCAGGCTGCGAGTGTTGGAGCCGGGAGTGCCGGGCACGGCGAGGACCAGCGCGGGCGCACCCTCAGGAGCCGCGAGCGGCTCCGGTCTGCGGTGCCGCCCAGGCTGGCGGGGACGCGGCATTCGTACGGGCAGGCCGGTTTCGGGCCCTGTGGGGTGGCTCATGCGGCCGCATGTTAATGCCTTTGGGGGTCAACGCGTTCGGTCAGGGGGCAGCTGTGCGCCATCCGTCCCGTTTTTTCCGATGAACAAACGGTTGAACGGACAATTGTCAATCGTTCGCCCGATCCGGAGGCCCCGAATCCGGATGCGGCGGATGCGAGTGGTCCGGGTGCGACCGGTCCGGAAGCGGCACGTCCGGCAGATGCAGCAGCCGGGGGTCGGCAGGCAGCAGCAGATCGTCGGTGGCGAGGGCGGCAGCGATACGCAGTGCGCCGGCCAGCGGGTCTCCCGCGGCCGCGACCTGCCGCGCGTACGGCAGCTGCCGCGCCAACTCGTCGCGCAGCGGGGCCAGCAGCGGCTCGCCCAACCCGAACAGGCCGCCGGTGAGCGCCACTTCGCTGCCTTCGACGGCCGGGCAGACGGCCGCCGCCGACTCCGCGATGCCGCGCGCGGCATCCCGCAGAATGCCCGCCGCAACGGGGTCGTCAGCGGCGCAGCGGCCGACCTCCGGGGCGAACGACGCCAGCACGGCAGGCCGGTCGGGGCGCGGGTACAGCAGCCCCGGAAGCCCGGGTGCCGGGCCGAACACCGCCTCCAGCCTGGCCAGCAGCGCGGCCGACCCCCCGCTGCGGCCGTCGTACGCGCGCAGGGCGGCATCGAGACCGGCCCTGCCGATCCAGGCACCGCCGCCGCAGTCGCCGAGGAGATGGCCCCATCCGTCGGCTCGCCGCCACGCTCCGGGTTCGCCCGCCGCGCCGAGCGTCACGCCGAGGGCGATCATGCCGGTGCCCGCGGCCACCACGGCGCCGGGGCGCTGGCCCAGCGCCCCCGCGTACGCGGTCACCGCGTCGGCCGCGAGGGCCAGCCGCCGCACGCCGAGCGCCTCGGCCAGCGCCCCGGGGAGCGTGGCGCGCAGATCGTCGCCGAGGGTGGCCATGCCGGCGGCGCCGATGGCGACCGCCGCCACTCCGGAGGCTCCCGCCCGGCCGAGCAACGCCCGGGCGGCGGGCAGGAGTTGGTCCAGCAGATGCCCGGCATCGATGCCGGACGGGCCCGTACGCACCGGCTCGCGGGATACGACGGTGTCGACGGCTCTCGCATCCCCGGCGCGGGCGAGGCCGATCCGCAGGCCGGACCCGCCGGAGTCCGCCCCCAGCACCCACGCGGGCGCGGACCCGGCGGTCACGGCAGCTGCCAGTCCACCGGCTGCGCCCCCTGCCGTACGAGCAGGTCGTTGGCGCGGCTGAAGGGGCGGGAGCCGAAGAAGCCGCGGTCGGCGGACATGGGGGAGGGGTGCGAGGACTCGACCACCGGCAGTCCGCCGAGCAGCGGGCGGAGATTGCGGGCGTCCCGGCCCCACAGGATCGACACCATGGGCTTGCCGCGCGCGGCGAGCGCCCGGATGGCCTGCTCGGTGACGTCCTCCCAGCCCTTGCCCCGGTGGGCCGCGGGCTTGCGCGGGGCCGTGGTGAGCGCCCTGTTGAGCAGGAGCACCCCCTGCGAGGTCCACGGCGTGAGATCGCCGTTGGACGGCCTGGGCAGCCCGAGGTCGCTGTTCAGCTCCCGGAAGATGTTCTCCAGGCTCCCGGGCAGCGGGCGGACCTCCGGCGCCACCGAGAAGCTCAGGCCCACCGCATGGCCGGGCGTCGGGTACGGATCCTGACCGACGATCAGCACCCGTACATCGTCGAACGGCTGCTGGAAGGCGCGCAGCACATTCGGTCCTGCGGGCAGATAGGTCCGGCCCGCGGCGATCTCGGTACGCAGGAAGTCGCCCATCGCGGCGATCCGTTCGGCAACCGGCTCCAGGGCCTTGGCCCATCCCGGCTCGACGATTTCGTTCAACGGTCGTGCAGCCACGGGGCGTCACTCTACTGGTTCAGCAGTGGCTCAGCTGACCGCCTCCTCACGCGAAGTGACCGGACCGGTACGGCACCGGCATACGGGACCGGCATGGCACCGGTACGGCATCAGTATGGGCGGGGCTCAGGCGACCACGGCGGCCCGTACGCACAGCACATCCGGCAGGTGCGCGGCGATCAGCTGCCAGCTGTCCCCGTCGTCCGCGCTGGCGAAGAGCTCGCCGTTGCGGTTGCCGAAATACACCCCGGCAGGGTCGGCGTCGTCCGTGCAGAGCGCGTCCCGCAGTACCGTCCCGTAGTGCGCGCCCTCGGGAAGACCGGTGCCGAGCTCCTGCCAGCTCGCCCCCGCGTCCTCCGTGCGGTAGACGCGACATCGCCGCCCGGCGGGCACCCGGTCCTCGTCGGCGTTGAGCGGGAAGACGTAGGCCACATCGGCGCGGTGCGGGTGGGCGGCGACCGGGAAGCCGAAGTCGGAGGGCAGTCCCTCGCCGATCGACGTCCAGGTGGCCCCCGAGTCGTCGCTGCGGTAGACGCCCCAGTGGTTCTGCAGATACAGCCGGTCCGGGTCCCCGGCGTCCTGGGCGATCTTGTGCACACACTGCCCGAAGTCCGGGTACGGATCGGGCAGGAAGACCGCCTGCACACCGGAGTTGGACGGCGCCCAGCTCGCCCCGCCGTCCAGCGAGCGGTACACCCCGCCGGTGGAGACCGCGACCGTCACCGCGTCCGCGTCGCGCGGGTCGGTGATCACCGTGTGCACGGCGAGACCGCCGCCGCCCGGCTGCCACTTCTCCCGCGTCGGGTGGTCCCACAGCGGCCGGACGAGCTCGAAGGTCTCACCGCCGTCCTCGGAGCGGAAGAGCGCGCCGGGCTCCGTGCCCGCATAGACGACGCCGGGCGCCGCGGGCCCCGCGGGCTGCAACTGCCAGACGCGTTCGAGCGAGGCGCCGGTGTCCTTCGGGAACTTCACCGCCGGCTGCTGCGGCTCCTCCCACGTCTTCCCGAGGTCGTCGGAGTGGAACACCGAAGGCCCCCAGTGTGAGTTGGTCCCGCCGGCCAGCAGCCGGGGCGTGGTGCTTCTGGTGTCGATGCCGGCGGAGTAGACGGCCTCCGCGTTGAAGTACGGTCCTTCGAAGTCCCAGCCCCCGCCGCGCCGTCTGCCGACGAAGAGCCCTTTGCGTGTGCCTGCCGCGAGTAGTACGTCGGTCATCGCCGACCACCTCCGGGACGCCGTTGTCTCCATTACGGGCCAGTCTGCACCCGCCCACTGACAACGGCGCCCGGGTGTGCGTTCCCGCGCGGGTCAGGCGGCGCGGTGGTACTGCTGAGGGCTGCCGACCTCGCCGCCCAGCTCGCGCGCCGCATGCCGAGCGAAGTACGGGTTGCGCAGCAGCTCGCGGCCGAGCAGCACGGCGTCCGCCTGGCCGTCCTCGACGATCTTCTCCGCCTGCCGGGCCTCGGTGATCTCCCCGACCGCCGCGACCGGCAGGCCGGTCCCGGTCCTGACCCGCTCGGCGAACGGCACCTGGTAGCCGGGCCCGGTGGGGATCCGCACCCGCGGTGCGTTGCCGCCGCTGGAGACATCCAGCAGATCGACGCCGTGGGCGAGCAGGTCCGCCGCGAAGCGCACGGTGTCGTCGGCCGTCCAGCCCGTACGGTCGTCCTCCGCGTTCTCGGTCAGCCAGTCGGTGGCCGAGATCCGGAAGAAGACCGGCAGTTCCCCGGGCCACACCGCGCGCACCGCGTCCACGACCTCCAGGGCGAAGCGCGTCCGGTTCTCGTACGACCCGCCGTACGCGTCGGTGCGGTGATTGGTGTGCGGGGACAGGAACTCGCCGATCAGATAGCCGTGCGCGCCGTGCACCTCGACGACCTCGAATCCGGCCGCACGCGCCCGCCGCGCCGCGTCCGCGAACTGCCCCACGATCTCCGCGATCTGGCCGGTCGTCAGCTCATCCGGCACCGGGTGCCCGTCGTTGAAGGGCAGCGGGCTCGGGGCGACGGGCTGCCAGCCGTGCTCGCCGGGCCCGACGGGCGCGCCGCCGCGCCACGGCCGGTCGGTCGACGCCTTGCGCCCCGCATGCGCGATCTGGATGCCGGGCACCGTCCCCTGCCCCTTCAGGAAGGACGTGATCCGGCGGAACGCCTCGGTCTGCGTGTCGTTCCAGATCCCCAGGTCGGCGGGGCTGATCCGGCCCTCCGGGCTCACGGCCGTGGCCTCGACGAGGATCAGCCCGGTGCCGCCCGCGGCGCGCGAGGTGTAGTGCGAGAAGTGCCAGTCGTTAGCGACTCCTGTGTCCGGACCGGACACGTCGGCGGAGTACTGGCACATCGGGGCCATCCAGACCCGGTTGGGGATGGTCAGCGACCGCAGGGTGAAGGGCTCGAACAAGGCGCTCACGGCACGCTCCGTTTCGCGATGGGGAGGGTTGAGGATGCTTGAAGCGCTCGTACGATACCCATCGTAGTACGCCATGTGTCAAACTACGATGGCCATCGTACAATGGAGCTCCCGAGAGACGAGGAGCCGCCGTGACGACCGCGACCAGCGCAACGCCGGGCCGCACGCTGGATCATCCGGCGCGCGATCAGATCCGCCTCGAGGACGTGCTGCACGCGCTCGCGGACCCCATGCGGATGCGCGTCGTCCGCGAGCTGGCGGACGCCGAGGGCGAGCTCTCCTGCTCGGTCTTCGACCTGCCCGTCAGCAAGTCGACGACCACGCACCACTTCCGGGTGCTGCGCGAGAACGGGGTGATCAGGCAGGTCTACCAGGGGACGGCCAAGATGAACGGACTGCGCAGGGCCGACCTCGACGCGCTCTTCCCCGGCCTGCTCGACAGTGTCCTCGAGGCGGCCACCCGCCAGGCGGCCCGCCTCGGCGAGAACGAAGAACCGAGAAGGCAGAACTGAGTACCGAGGACTGAGTACCGAGTACTGAGAACTGAGGACTGAGGACGGAGAACTGAGAACTGCGGCCTGGGAACTCTGGACTGAGGGCTGAAGGGCCTCAGTCCTCGGCGTCCGCCGCGGCCAGCAGCCCCGCCCAGTCCGGGATCTTCACGACCGTACGGCCCAGCGACTGCCCCAGTGCCGCCTCCGCCGCCTCGATGGCCTGCCAGCCCGACCACTCCACCGGCTCCTGGCCCAGCCGCCGCAGCGCCTCCCGCGGATCCTCCGGAATCTGCCGCTCCGCCAGCGCCGCCGCATCGGCGAGCACGGCGGCCGCGGTCTGCTTCGCGCACGGCCGGTTGCTGCCGATCACCCCGGTCGGACCGCGCTTGATCCACCCGGCGACGTACTCGCCGGGCGAGGGCGCGCCGTCCCGCAGCACGCGTCCCTCCGCGTTCGGCACCGTCCCGCGCTCCGCGTCGAACGGCAGCCCGGGCAGCGGCACGCCCCGGTAGCCGACGGACCGCAGCACCAGCCCGGCGTCGATCTCCTCGTACTCGCCGGTCCCCGTCACCCCGCCGCGCCCGTCCGGCGCGGTGCGCTCGAACCGTACGCTCGCCACACGGTCGCCTCCCGGCCCCGCGAGCACGGCCACAGGGCGCAAGAAGAAGCGCAGATGGATGCGGCGCGTCCGGCCGAGGGGCGCCGCCCGCCGCTCCTCGGACTGGGCCGCCCAGCCCCGCAGCACCTCCACATTGCGCCGGTTCACCGCAGGAAGCCCCGAGGGATCGTGGAACGCCGGGTCGAGCGCCAGCTCCTCCGGCCGCACCACGACCTCCGCGCCCGCCAGGGCCCCGAGCTCCCGGAGCTCCTTGGTGGTGAACTTCGCCTGCGAGGGGCCGCGCCGCCCCACCATGTGCACCTCCTGGACACCGCTGTCCGCGAGCGCGCCGAGCGCCGCATGCGGCATGTCGGTCGGTGCCAGCTCCTCCGCTCCGCGCGCCAGGATCCGGGTCACGTCCACCGCCACGTTCCCCACCCCGATCACGACCGCCGAGCGGGCATCGAGCAGGAAGCCGTCCGCCGCGGCGTCCGGATGGGCGCTGTACCAGGCGACGAACTCGGTGGCCGAGTAGCTGCCCGGCAGGTTCTCGCCGGGCACGCCGAGGTGCCGGTCGGTCGCTGCGCCCACGCAGTAGACCACCGCGTGGTACAGCTCGCGCAGCCGCTCCGGGCCGAGACCGCCCTCGCCGACGCGCACATTGCCCAGGAAGCTGATGCCCGGGTGCTCCAGGACGGCGCGGAGGTTGTTCTGCAGCGACTTGATCTTCTCGTGGTCGGGCGCGACGCCGTAGCGCACGAGGCCGTACGGGCAGGGCAGCCGGTCGAGCACGTGCACGTGCACGTCCGGTACGGCCTGCTGCTCGACGAGCGACTGGGCGGTGTACACCCCGCTCGGTCCTGAACCGACGACGGCGACGCGAAGCACAGTGGCTCCTTTCCCGCAGAGTGTCTCCAGCATCGCACCGGTGCGGGCCCGGCGGGAGGTGCCCTGCCGCCGAGCCCTAGGACATCCCCCGCATGCGGTTGATCTCACTCGTCTGCTGTGCGATGACGTCGTTCGCCATCTCCTCGATGCGGATGTTGTCGCCGTCCGACAGCACCTCCGTGGCCATGCTCACCGCTCCCTGGTGATGGGTGATCATCAGCTTCAGGAAGAGCTCGTCGAAGGCGCCGCCCCGCGCCGCGCGGAGCTCGGCGAGCTGCTCGTCCGAGGCCATGCCGGGCATCGCCCCGTGGTCGTGCCCCGCGTGCTTCCCGGCCCCGCCGTGCTGCTTCAGCCAGCTCTCCATGGCCTTGGCCTCCGGACCCTGGGCCGCCGATATGCGATCGGCGAGCCGCTTCACCTTCTCCGTTCCCGCCCGCTCCGCGACGAGGGAAGTCATCGTCAACGCCTGCTTGTGGTGCAGGATCATCCGCTGCGCATAGGCGAAGTCGGCCGAGTTGGGGGTGTCGTCGCCGACGGCCTTCTCCGCCTCCTCCGGGGACAGCGTCTTCGCGGCCTCACCCGGCTTGCCCGGCGCCACCACTGACGGGCGGTCATCGCCCTGCGCGGCGGAGGCCTCCGTACCCGACTCGCAGGCGCCCAGGGCCAGTACGGCCGCGGCAGCTGCCGCAGCGGCGGTCAGCGCGCGGACGCGCGGTCTCGTACGGAAGTGATCCACAGCGACCTCCTGAGAAGTGCGGACCGGTCGGGCACTGTCGTAGCACGTCAGTGACCACAGATGATCGAAGTCCTTTATTACATGTTCACTGCCATCTGTTGTTGTGTACATGGGAGCAGCGATACTGCCGGGGTCCAAGAACCGTTCAACTCCGAACGGATACAAGGGAGGACGCAGTGACGTCGTTGCACAACCCACGCGCGCGGCGCAGACGCCTCGGCGTGGCGGCGGCCGCCTTCGGCCTGCTCGCCTCGTTCCTGGCGTCGACCCCTGCGGTCGCGACACCCGACCCAGGTGACGCGCCCACCAGGGAGCGAGTGAGCAAGACCGAGGCGGCCGACACCAGGGCCGCCATCGAGGACGGCGAGATACCCGCCGTGGACGAGGTCGTCACGAGCGACAACGTTTCCCACCTCGCCAACATCCCCAAGGACACGCTCCCGGGGACCAATTCCGACCTGGCGTTCCAGGGCAGGTACGCCTTCGCCGGCAACTACGACGGCTTCCGGATCTTCGACATCAGCAACCCCAGGGCCCCGAAGACGGTGAGCCAGGTGCTGTGTCCGGGATCGCAGAACGACATCACGGTCTCCGGCGACCTGCTCTTCCTCTCCACGGACTCCTCGCGAAGCGACAACTCCTGCAACAGCACCACGCAGCCCGCGACCGAGAAGTCCTCCTGGGAGGGCATGAAGATCTTCGACATCAGCGACAAGCGGAACCCCAAGTACGTCGCCGCTGTCGAGACCGCCTGCGGCTCGCACACCCACACGCTGGTGCCCGAGCGCCGCAACGTCTACATCTACGTCTCCTCGTACTCACCGAGTGAGACCTTCCCCGACTGCCAGCCGCCGCACGACGGCATCTCGGTCATCAAGGTGCCCCGGTACGCGCCCGAGAAGTCCGCGGTCGTGAACTTCCCGGTCCTCTTCCCGGACGGCGGCAACCCGGGTGCGCCCACCAACCCGGGCGTCTCCAAGACCACCGGCTGCCATGACATCACCGTGCTGCCTTCGAAGGACCTGGCCGCCGGTGCCTGCATGGGTGACGGCATTCTCTTCGACATCGAGGACCCGGCGCACCCGAAGGTCATCGACCGGGTGCAGGACAACGTCAACTTCGCCTTCTGGCACTCGGCCACCTTCAACCAGCGTGCCAACAAGGTCGTGTTCACCGATGAGCTCGGCGGTGGCGGGGCGGCGACGTGCAACGCCGCGATCGGCCCGAACCGCGGCGCCGACGGCATCTACGACATCACCGGCCAGGGGGACGAGCGCAAGCTCGTCTTCCGCAGCTACTACAAGATCCCGCGCTACCAGGCCGACACCGAGAACTGCGTCGCCCACAACGGCTCGCTGATCCCGGTGAAGGGCCGCGACATCATGGTCCAGGCGTGGTACCAGGGCGGCGTGTCCATCTGGGAGTTCACCGACTCGTCGGAGCCGAAGGAGATCGGCTACTTCGAGCGCGGCCCGATCTCCTCGGACACGCTGGTCGGCGGCGGATCGTGGTCGGCGTACTACTACAACGGCTACATCTACTCGAACGACATCGCCAAGGGCTTCGACGTCGTGCGGATCGACGACCGGCGGACCGACGGAGCCACGTGGGTCCGGCTCAAGGAGCTCAACGTCCAGACGCAGCCCGACTACCGCTGATCGGCCTGCTTCACCACGCGTACCTGCTTCACCGCGCGTACCGGCGTCCCGCCGGGCGGCTCTTCGCCCGGCGGGACGCCGAGCTCCCAGGGCAGCCCGTACCGCTGGAACAGCTCGGCGCGCAGCCGCGCCTGGGGCATCGGGGCGCCCGGGATGAGCAGCGCGAACACGGCGCCCATCAGCAGCGCGCGCAGCATGGGGTAGTCGGCGTCGGGGTCGGTCGAGCCGTAGCGGGCCACGGTGTCCTTCAGCAGCGAGGCGAGCCGCTGCTGCTCGGGGCCCTGGACGAAACCATCCGCGGTGAGGATGCCCGCCATGTGCGTGCGCATCAGCGTGGGCTGGTCGCGGGCGATACCCAGGATGGCGTCGATCGCGCGCGCCAGCCGCTCCTGCCCGTCGTCGGTTCGCGGCTCGCACTCCAGCGCGGCCTCCAGCGTCAGGTGCATGAGCCGGTGCACGGCCGCCTGCAGCAGCTGCCGCTTCCCCGGGAAGTAGTACGACACCAGGCCGCGGGCCGAGCCCGCCCGGTCGGCGATGTCACCGAGCGTCGTCGCCTCGTATCCGCGTTCCCCGACCAGGTCGACTGTCGCCTGCAGCAGCCGCTCGCGGGAACGTCGGCGCAACTCTTCATTGACCGATGCGCTGCGCGGGGACATTCTGTAACTCCTGCGTTGACTGGCTCAGAGCCAATATACTCAGCGGGTCTTCGGAGGCGGCCCTCATCAGGGGCCTGCTTTCCGGAGGTGCCGCCGCCTCGGGCGACGCGGGGGATCGTCCGAGGCGGCGGTCTCCCTGCCGGTACCGAGCGACATCGTTGTCAGACTAGCCCTGCTCATCCCCGCTCCCAGCTCCCAGGTCCAGCACCGGCCGCAGGGCGGCAGGCCGGACCCTGCCTGCTCGAGCGGAACAGCGTCCCGGAGAAGTCGAACAGCACGTTCTTGATCACCATGTCCGTGATCCTCTCCACGTCACCCCCGGCCCGACAAGGGCACATCGCGCCCCGGCCTGGCCGGTCCCCACCGGGTGCACGCGGCCGCCGCCAGCGCGGCGAGGGCCACCCCGAACAGCCAGCCCCCGAGCACGTCGGAAGGCCAGTGCACCCCCAGATACAGCCGTGTGAAGCCCACGCCGACGACCGAGGCCACCGCCACGGCCGCGGCGGCCCGCAGCCACCACCCCCGCAGCCCTGCGCGGAGCCCGAGCCACAGCAGCAGCGAGCAGGCCAGGGCCGCCGTCATCGCGTGGCCGGAGGGGAAGGCCGCGTAGTGGGCGGTGTCGACCGGGTCGGGCCATCGTGGGCGCTGCCGCCCGACCGCCGCTTTGAGGCCGTTCTGCACTCCGGTGGCGACCACGGCCGTCACCGCGACCCACGCGGCCGTCACCCAGTCGCCGCCCCACAGCAGGAGCAGCGCCGCCAGCGCGAGCAGAGCGCGCATCGTCCACGGATCCCACACCCAGTCCGTCAGCACCTCGTTCGCCCCGACCCAGCCGGGGTGGCCGACGGCCGAGCCGTGCAGGCCGTCGGCGACATCCCGGTCCCAGGTCAGCAGCGGTTGCCACGGGACGGCGACGAGCACCAGCACGAAGATTCCCAGCAGGCCGCAGACCGCCGCCGTCCACAGACAGCGGGCCGGTGAGCGCGGTGGTGGCGCATCCATGCGGAGATCCTCGCCGACTGCTGCGGCGGGTGCCCGTCCTAGCACGCGCGGCCCCTTCCCCGTACCGCTACCGCAGCACGCTGAGCGCGGGCACCAGGGCGACCAGCAGCGGCACCACGGGGACGCACGCCGCCGCGGCCGTCAGCTGCAGCCTGCGGGCCGGGGTGAGGCGGGGCGCCGCGGTCAGCAGCCGGTCCACCCGTCGCGGGACCTCGGCGTGCGGCGCGGGGCAGGGGCCGAACACCCCGCGGTCCTCGTTGAGTTCGACCAGGGCCAGCGCGATCGTCAGCCGCCCGAAGCGGCGCGAGGCCACGTCGTCCGCTGCCAGCTCGACGAGCCGGTGCATCTCATCGCGGAACGCCGCGAACACCGGCACCTGCGGAAACCCGGTCGCGAGCGCCGACGAGCAGTGCAGCAGCCAGTCGTGGCGGGCCCGCGCATGGCCCTGCTCGTGCGCCAGTACGGCGTCCAGCTGGCGACGGCCCAGACGCCGCAGCGCCGCGGTCGTGATGACCAGCCGGGGCGCCGGGCCCGGCAACCACCAGGCGCCCGGCCGCTCGCCCTCCAGGACGACGAGCCGGCCCTCGGTCTCCACCTCGCCGGGCAGCCGGGGGGAGCGCACCAGCAGCTCCGAGCGCTGCCGTCTGCGCTGGGCGCGCGCCGCCCGCACCTCGCGGGTGAGCATCGCCGCGGTCCACGCGGCCCCGCAGGCGAGTACGGCGGCCACCGTCCCGGCCCACGGGCCGTAGCCCTGCAGCGCGTACGCCTCGACGACGCCGCGTGGTGCGGGCGCGAACACATGCCCCCGTACGGCCTCCCAGGCCGCGGCCGCGCTCAGCGCCATCGCCAGCGCACAGCACAGCAGCACTGCCGCCACCGCGCACTGCCATACCCACAGGGCCAGCACGGGTTCACGGTCCGCCCACTCGGCGCGCGCCAGCAGGCGGGGGGCAACGGCCGCGGCGAGCCCGCCGAGGACGAGCAGCGCGAGCGGGAGCATCATGCCCGCCAGCCTACGAGCGGGTGGCTACCGGCAGGTATGGGCTCGACGGCGAAGTGACGCAGACCACGGAATCCGTAGGGCCTGGGCGGAGGCGCAGGTCCGGCGCGGGCGGTTCAGACGGTCAGGAGCGCGGGCGTTCAGGCGGTCGGGAACGCGGCCTGTCACGCGCTCGGGAGCGCTGCCGTTCAGACGGTCAGGAGCATGGCGAACATGCCCATGCCCATCGACACCCGGCACGCCGTCGCCAGCTCCGGGCGGTGGACCCAGCCCGGGCCCGCGGCGGCAGGTGCGGCAGGGGACACCGGGGACGGCGCCGCGGCGAGCGGCACGATCCCGACGCCCGTGCGCAGTACGTACACCGCGAAGTACGCGAGCAGAAGCCCCGTCAACACGGTTGCTCCAGCCGCCGGTTGAGCGGCCACCCCCTCCGCGTGATCCGCGTGTGCCGGCGCGAGCGCCATGTGGACCATCGCCAGCGAGCCCACGGCGTGGTGCAGATGATGGCGGTCACCGCGGGCGAGCAGCAGGGCGTGCAGCGCGGCCGCGGCGAACACGGCGGCGAACACCGGCGCGGCCCACGGCTGCGGCTTCAGTGTGGCGGCCGGTACCGCCATCGCCGCCATGCCGAGCCCCATGAGCGCCTCGCCGCCCGCGCCGCGCCGCTGCTCCCGGCCGCCCCCGCGCACCCGCATCCGCAGCAGGCAGAGCGCGCCCGCCGCGCCGCACAGCGCGACCGTCAGCCAGCCCACCAGCGGCGGTCCGTGCACAGCGCACCTCCCGGTACGGGACGGGTTCCGCCGGGAGGCTGCCCGCGCCGGCCGCCGGGCACGGGAGCGCACAGGTGCACATCAGGGAGCGCGTCGACGCCCCGGTGAGCCCCGCCCCGCCCCCGCAGCTGCCCGCGCGGCACTCCTCCTGTCACCGGTCAGGGGCGGTAGCGCATCGGGTGGTCCTCCGGGACTTCGACGACCGCGATCCGCACCCCGTCCGGGTCGGCGATCCACATCTCGACCAGCCCCCACGGCTCCTTGACCGGCGGGCGCAGGATCTCCACCCCGCGCTCCGCCAGTTCCTCGTGCGCGGCCGCCGCGTCCGCGACCTGCAGCCACAGCTGGAGTCCGGGGGCCGGCGGCACCTCGGAGCGCCCCGACACCTCGAGGAAGCCGCCGCCGAGGAAGTACACCGTCCCGCGCTCGGGCCCTGTCCCGAACTCGCGGAAGACGGCGAGTCCCAGCGCCTTCCCGTAGAAGGCCCGGGACCGTTCCGGATCGGTGGGCCGCAGAAGAACCCGGCTGCTCAATACGTGCACCATGACCGGGACCCTATGCAGTGGTGCACGCGATAAACCCGTACGACGGGGCTTGTTAGCCTCATGGTCCGCACGCAGCCGCTGCCCTGCGCAGCCGTACGAGAGGAGCCCGTGCGCCATGGACACCGCCCCGCCGCCCCCCGCCGCCGTCGAACCGATCTTCAGGGACGCCACCGACGCCGACATCCCGGCCCTCGTCGCGCTCATCGAGTCGGCGTACCGGGGCGACGCGAGCCGTACGGGGTGGACCACGGAGGCGGACATCCTCGACGGGCAGCGGACCGACCCCGCGGGGGTCGCCGCCGTGGTGAAGAGCCCGGACAGCCGGATGCTCGTCGTCGAGCAGGGCGGCGAGCTCGTCGCCTGCTGCCAGCTCGAACACCGCGGTGAGCACGCGTACTTCGGGATGTTCGCGGTGCGCCCCGAGCTGCAGGGCGCCGGGCTCGGCAAAGTGATCATCGCGGAGGCGGAGCGGACCGTGCGCGAGGGATGGGGGACGCGCGAGATGCACATGACGGTGATCTCGGCCCGCGAGGACCTCATCGCCTGGTACGAGCGCCGCGGCTACCGCCGTACCGGGCAGATGAGCCCGTTCCCGTACGGCGACGAGCGCTTCGGCATCCCGCGCCGCGACGACCTGCAGTTCGAGCTGCTGGTGAAGGAGCTCGCCTGACGGGGGAGGGCCAGGGGAGGGCCAGGAGGCGCGGCGGCCGTCCGGCGCGTCCGCGCCGGACGGCGACGCCTAGGCCGTGAAGCGGCAGGTGCGCTTGATCTCGGGGAAGTCGGTGGTCGCGCCGTCCAGGCCCAGGGCGCGGACCAGCCGCAGGTGATCCTGGGTGTTGACGACCCAGCCGACGACCTTCAGCCCGGCCGCGCGGGCCTGCTCCACGACCTCCAGGGTGAGCCGCCGGATGTTCAGGACGAGCATGCCCGCGCCCACCGCGACCGCGCGGTCGACGACATCCGTGCCGTACCGGCTCGCGACCAGGGCGGTACGCACCCCCGGCAGCAGCCGGTGGATCTCGGCGAGCGCCGCGTCGTGGAAGGAGATCACCTCGACCCGGTCCACCAGGTCGCGGCGGATCATGACCTCGGCCAGCGCGCGTGCCGCGGCGACGTCCTTGATCTCCGCCTGAAGCGGCGCCTTCACCGCGTCGAGGACCTCCTCGAACACCGGGACGCGCTCTCCGTCGCCCGCGTCCAGCTCGCGCAGCTCCGCGAGCGTGAAGTCGGCGATCGGTCCCGTGCCGTTGGTGGTCCGGTCCACTTCGGCGTCGTGCATCACCACGAGCGCGCCGTCCTTGCTGAGGTGGAGATCCAGCTCGATGACGTCCAGGCCCTCGTGGTCGGCGCGGACGAACGACCGAAGGGTGTTCTCCGGCTCGACGCCCATCAGTCCGCGGTGTCCGATGGTGAGAAATGTCAAGGATGTCTCCGTTCGGTGCGGGTCGACCGGCGGTGCCGCAGCCTAACGGCTCACACCGTTCCGCGGACCATGCCGCGCCAGAATCTCCCTGGCAGGAAAAAGGCCGGTGAAGGCGGGGGTGGGCAGGATAATTTTCGGCAACCCCGCTTGAGCGGGAGATCCTCGTATGGATACGGTGTCTTAACGCGAGGTTCTCCCGTGGAGGGTGAGTTATGACGGAAATTCTTGCGCAGGACCGCAGGGGCGGTGACGCCGGCTCCGCGGAGCGCGTGATCGACCACCCGGCCTGGCCTGCCCTCAAGGATGCCGTGGAGGAGATCCGGCCCTGGCAGTCCAAGGACGGTTCGATCGACTTCGGCGCCGAAGGCGCCCCCACCCGCGCCACGGTGGAGCTCGCCCTCGGTCGCGTCATATCCGCCGTCGAGGAGCTCTCCCCGCTGCTGTCGCACGACGCGGCCTATCACCGGGCGCTCGTCGCCGACCTGCGCCGCTGGGCCGACGGCGGCTTCGAGGTGCCCGACTTCCTCGACTCGCTGCTCGCCTTCCAGCCGGCGCAGGCGCGCGCCGACGGCCTCCAGCACCTCGTCGTCTTCCCGATGTACACCCAGAACGGCAACCCGGACCGTAACCTCGAGGCCGTGGTGCTGCGCGTCGTCTGGCCCGACTGGCTCGCCGAGCTGGAGCGCACCCGCTTCGACAACCCGCTCTTCCTCGGCATCACCTTCGAGGACTTCACCAGCGGCTACGACACCAACTCCGCGGTGCTCTTCCCGGAGACCATCGCCGTCCGCGAGGCCCCCGAGCGCTTCACCTGGGGCGCCATCTTCTGCGACCGCGAGGCCGCCCGCTTCCGCAAGGTCACCGAGGCGGCCGTGGACATCCTGCGCCTGGGCCTGCCCGAGGACGTCCGCGCGATGATCGGCGACCAGGCCCGCTGCCAGCAGGCATTCGTCCTCTGGGACATGATCCACGACCGCACCCACAGCCACGGCGACCTGCCGTTCGACCCCTTCATGATCAAGCAGCGCCAGCCGTTCTGGATGTACGGCCTGGAGGAGCTGCGCTGCGACCTCACCGCCTTCAAGGAGGCCGTGAAGCTGGAGGCCGAGGGGGTCGCGCAGGCCCGGGACGTGCAGTACGCGGTGATCTTCGACCGGATGTTCCGCTTCCCGGTCACCGGCGAGCGGGTCCGCAACTACGACGGCCTCGGCGGGCAGCTGCTCTTCGCCTACTTGCACCAGCACGACGTCGTACGCTGGACGGACAACACCCTGCACATCGACTGGGACCGCGCCCCGCAGGTCACCAACCAGCTCTGCGCCGAGATCGAGAAGCTGTACCGCGACGGCATCGACCGCCCCAAACTGGTCCACTGGTTCGCCGCGTACGAACTCGTCTCGGCCTACCTCGCCCCGCACCCGGGTTCCACCTGGGCCAAGGGCCCCGACGCGCTCGACCTGACGCAGCCGCCGCGCAAGCTCGTGGACGACGTGCTTCCGGACGAGTTTCCGCTCAGCATGTTCTACGAGGCGCTCGCCAAGAAGCTCAAGGGTGTGATCGCCTCCACCAAGGGCATCACTGCTCGGAGTGCCAGGAGCGCCGAGTCGATGAGCGCGGCGAAAGACGCATCAGTGGAGCCGACGCTTGCGGCGGGGGCCGCGTGAGCGAGGCCGGAGAGGCGGCGAGCATGACGAGCAACGGTACGGGGTCCCTCGACGGCGCGGTGATCGCGGTGGCCGGTGCGGCAGGGCCCGCGGGACGCGCGGCGCTGCTGCGCCTCGCGGAGGCGGGCGCGACCGTCGTCGCCTGCGACGCCGACCCCGCGCGGCTCGCCGAGGCCGTCGACGCGGCGCGCTACGCCCACGGCGGCGCTACTGTCACCGGCGAGACCGTCGACCTGCTCGACCTCGACGCGACCCGCCAGTGGGCGGACCGCACCGAGAAGGAGTTCGGCCGGGTCGACGGCCTGGTTCACCTCGTCGGCGGCTGGCGCGGCAGCAAGACTTTCGCCGACGCCCCGCTCGCCGACTGGGACCACCTGCACAACCTGCTGATCAGGACCGTGCAGCACACCTCGCTCGCCTTCCACGACGCCCTGCGGCGCGGCGGCCGCGGACGCTACGTCCTGATCAGCGCGGCCGGGGCCAGCAAGCCCACGGCCGGCAACGCCGCGTACGCCGCGGCCAAGGCCGCCGCCGAGGCCTGGACCCTCGCGCTCGCCGACGCCTTCAAGAAGGAGGGGGGCGAGAAGGGCCCGCAGGCGGCTGCTGCGATCCTGGTGGTGAAGGCGCTGGTGCACGACGCGATGCGCGCCGAGCGACCCAACGCGAAGTTCGCGGGCTTCACGGACGTCAAGGACCTGGCCGAGGCCATCGCCGGCGTCTGGGACCGGCCCGCCGAGGAAGTGAACGGACACCGCCTGTGGCTGACCCCGCAACCGTGACCACCGACGCCAAGCGGCGCCATGATCCCGAGCTGCGCGGTTTTGCCAGCGACAACTACGCGGGTGCGCACCCCGAGATACTGGCGGCGCTTGCGCTGGCCAACGGCGGTCACCAGATCTCGTACGGCGAGGACGAGTACACGCAAGCTCTGCAGCGCGTCATACGCAGCCACTTCGGGCAGACCGCGCAGGCGTTCCCGGTCTTCAACGGGACCGGCGCCAACGTCGTCGCACTGCAGTCGGTCACCGACCGTTGGGGCGCGGTGATCTGCGCCGACAGTGCGCACATCCACGTCGACGAGTGCGGGGCGCCCGAGCGCGTCGGCGGGCTCAAGCTGCTCCCCGTGCCGACGCCGGACGGCAAGCTCACGCCCGAGCTGATCGACCGGGAGGCGTACGGCTGGGACGACGAGCACCGTGCCATGCCGCAGGTCGTCTCGATCGCCCAGAGCACCGAGCTGGGCACCGTCTACACCCCCGACGAGATCCGGGCGATCTGCGAACACGCCCACCAGCGCGGCATGCTGGTGCACCTCGACGGGTCCCGGCTGGCCAACGCCGCGGCGTCGCTCGACCGGCCGATGCGGGCCTTCACCAACGCCGTCGGCGTCGACATCCTCTCCCTCGGCGGCACGAAGAACGGCATGGTGTTCGGTGAGGCCGTGGTCGTCATCAACCGGGACGCACCGCGGGCGATGAAGCATGTGCGCAAGCTCTCCATGCAGCTGCCCTCCAAGATGCGCTTCGTCTCCGTGCAGTTGGAGGCCCTGCTGGCCGGGGATCTGTGGCTCCGCAACGCCCGGCACGCCAACACCATGGCGCGGCGTCTCGCCGACGGCGTGGGCGGCGTGGGCGGCGTGGGCGGCGTGGAGATCGTCCACCCCGTGGAGTCCAACGCGGTCTTCGCGAAGCTGCCGCACGATGTCGCGGAGCGGCTGCAGAAGCGCTTCCGCTTCTACTTCTGGGACGAGGCGGCGGGCCTCGTCCGCTGGATGTGCTCCTTCGACACCACGGAGGCGGACGTGGACTCCTTCACGGCCGCCCTGGTCGAGGAGCTGGGAAGGCAGTAGGCCCGGGCTTCGCATAGGTATGCGCTCGGCCGTAAATCAATTGACCGTGGCCGAACGCCGCCCTACCGTCGTGACATGCAGCTGATCCAGGACACGCCTGATCTGTCCGCCTATCTGGCGGCCGACGAGGTCATCGACCACGAACACCCGCTGGTACGCGAGACGGCGGCCCGGCTGCGGACCGGAGCCCCGGACGCGCCCGCCTACGCCAGGGCCGCCTTCGAGTTCGTACGCGACGCCGTCCCGCACTCCGCCGACGCCGGGGACCCGCGCGTCACCTGGCGCGCCTCCGATGTCCTGCGGCTGCGCACCGGCATCTGCTGCGCCAAGGCCCACGCCCTCGCCGCCCTGCTGCGCGCCGAGTCCATCCCCACCGGACTCTGCTATCAGAGACTCGACATGGTGCACGGGCTCGTGGCGATCAAGCTGCCGGGGCGGGAGAGCTGGGCGCGCCAGGATCCACGCGGCAACAAGCCGGGCGTCGACGCCCAGTTCAGCCTGGACCGCGAGCAACTCGCCTGGCCCGTACGCCCCGGACTCGGCGAGGCCGATTACCCGACCGTCCATGCCGCGCCACACCCGGCCGTCCTGAACGCGCTGCGGCAGGCCACCGACCGGCCGCACCTGTGGCAGCTGCTCCCCACCGCGCTCTGAGCAGTTCAGCGTCGCTCGACGCGGCCGCCGGCCCTCTCGTTGTTGGTCGCTTCGGCCGGGGCCGGGGCCGTGCCGCCGAGGTGGGCCGGGATCCACCACGTGTCGTCCGGGCCCTTCGGGCGTACGGGATAGGCGCGCTGGCAGGCCTCGAGCAGCTCCTGGACCCGGCCCCGCACCCGGTCGGTGACGCTGAGCGCCGTCTCGGCCGGGTCCGCGGCGATCGGCTCGCCGACGCGCATCGTGATGGGGACGTGGTGGCGGCCGAGGTTGCGCGGACGGCCCTTGGTCCACAGCCGCTGGGTGCCCCACAGGGCCATCGGCAACAGCGGAACGCCCGCCTCCTGCGCCATGCGCGCAGCGCCCGACTTGAAGTTCTTCAGCGTGAACGACGGCGAGATGGTCGCCTCCGGGAACACGCCCACGATCTCGCCCGCGCGCAGCGCCTTGACCGCGTGCGCGTACGCGTGCTCGCCCTGCGCCCGGTCCACCGGTATGTGCTTCATCGCCCGCATCAGCGGACCGGAGATCCGGTGCCGGAAGACCGACTCCTTCGCCATGAAGCGCACCAGCCGCTTGGCCGGCCGGGCGGTCAGGCCGCAGAAGACGAAGTCCAGATAGCCGATGTGATTGCTCACCAGAACCGCGCCGCCCCGCTGCGGAACGTGCTCGGTGCCCTGGATGTCGAAGCGCAGGTCGAGCGCCTTGAACATGGTGCGGGCGAGACCGATGACCGGCGGATAGACGAGTTCTGCCATATCGGGGGGCCCTTCTGCGCGGCCTGGGGAGGGTTCTCCCGGCGAAGTTACGCGGCCGTAGGTAGGCCGCTGTGGCCGATCGTGCCTGATCGCACGTCCGTCGGCCAGACACCGCAGGCGCTTGTGCGGGAGATCCTCGTCACGTCGGTGCGCGGACCGGTGCCCCGGTACCGTCCGGCCTGACGCACCATCAACCCACGGCTCGGCGCAGCAAAAGGTACATTTCGCAGCCAAGGCAGTAGCCGAACGCCGCGTTGAGGAAGGCCGCCGCCAGGGCGCACGCGGTGGCCGCCAGGCCCAGCCACTCCGGACCGACGAGGTACCCGATGACGCCGACGACGGCGAAGAAGAGGCCGACGGCCTGGGCGAAGCGCGGCGGCGCCGGGTCCTCGAACTCGGTCGCCGGCCCGAGCTGCGGGCGCACCGCCGTCCGGAACAGCCAGCCGTACGGCGAGCTGCCCACGCCGGCCGCCGCCCCCGCCGCGAAGGCCAGCGCCTGCCACACCAGCAGCCACCCGCTGCCGGTGATGAGGACGGCGGCCAGGACGACCGTCGTCACCGCTGCCGCGAACCTCGGTCCTCGTGCGTCGATGCCCTTGCCCGCGCCCGTACCTGCGCCCGTACCCGTACCCGTGCCCTCGCTCATGGCGCCCAGCATGCCGCAGCGCAGGGGATTTGCCGCCACGGGAATTCTTGCGGTCGCGTGAACGCTGTCCCTGGGCGATGACCGGACTCATGGTGTGCGTGGTGGTGCTCGCGGTGGCGGGCGTCTTCGGTCTGCTGCACACGCGGCGCGGCGGGAGGCTGAAGGTGCGCGGTCGTGACGGCGAGGTGCGGCTCGGTGAGGACCTGCTGGGCGCGGAACTGGGGGAGCGTGCGACGCTCGTGCAGTTCTCCAGCGCCTTCTGCCAGCCGTGCCGGGCCACCCGTCGGATCCTCGCCGACGTCGCCGGAATGGTGGACGGCGTGACCCATGTCGAGGTCGACGCCGAGGCGCATCTGGATCTCGTACGGTCCCTGCACATTCTGCGCACGCCCACCGTGCTCGTGCTCGACGCGGACGGCCGGATCGTCCGCCGCGCTTCGGGTCAGCCGCGCAAGGCCGATGTCATCGCGGCCCTCGGCGAAGCCGTCGGACCGGCGGCGTGAGCGGCATGACCGGTGCGCGTGACCGGGCACGCGGCCGGCCGCGTGATGCATCTCCCATCGGCTTGACCGCACTTGACGTGGAGCTTTGTCGGTCGTCAGGCTGACGGCATGCGGTCGGGAATCCTTCTCTTCTGGCGGGTCCACGTTGACCTGGTCCGGCATGCGAGCGCGCGCTGTCCGGGTCACGACTGAGCAGCAACGTCTCCTCGCTCGGCCCGACCCAGAGAAGGACAACTCCATGACGGCCACGCACGATTTCGTTACGCCCAGGCTCGCCGCGGCACCACCCGCCGCCACCGACCTGCTGCGCTCCGCCTTCCGCCGCCACGCCGCCGGCGTCGCCGTGATCACCGCACACGGCACCCGCCCCGCCGGATTCACCGCGACCTCCCTCACCTCCGTCGCCGCGGAGCCGCCGCTGCTCTCCTTCGGCGTCGGCGCCGGCTCCTCCAGCTGGCCGGTGCTCGCCGACGCCGAGCACATCGGCGTCCACATCCTCGGCGAGCACCAACAGGAGCTGGCCGCCACCTTCGCGCGCAGCGGGGCCGATCGCTTCGCTCCGCCCACCCGATGGCGCACCGGACCGCACGGCGTGCCGGTACTCGACGGCGTACTGGCGTGGCTGGTCTGCCGCGTCGTGGCCCGGATACCCGCGGGGGACCACCGGGTGGTCCTCGGCGAAGTGCTCTTCGGTGACCCGGACGGCGCGGGCCGTCCGCTCCTTTACCACCAGGGGACCTTCGGTGCGCTCCGCGACTGAGGATGCGCAGGGGCAGCCTGCCCGGTTACGGAGCGTTGTCAATGTCACAGTCCAAAGCGCTTGCTTACCGGGGAAACGGCCACTGTACTGACAAGTAATAATTCGGGTCGGAGAGCAGGTCGGAGACAGGGCCGCCCCAACCGGGATCCGCCCCGAAGGGCGCCTATGCTGCCAACACAAGGCAGCTTCGAAATGACGATGCAAGTAGGAGAGCCGGCGTGAGCTTGAGGATCGTTGTCTGTGTGAAGTACGTGCCCGACGCCACCGGCGACCGGCACTTCGCCGAGGACCTGACCACCGACCGCGAAGCGGTCGACGGCCTGCTGTCCGAGCTCGACGAATACGCAGTCGAGCAGGCCCTCCAGATCGCCGATGACGCCGACGACGCGGAGATCACCGTGCTGACCGTCGGCCCGGAGGACGCGCGCGACGCGCTGCGCAAGGCGCTCTCCATGGGTGCGGACAAGGCCGTGCACGTCGAGGACGACGACCTGCACGGCACCGACGCGCTCGGCACCTCGCTCGTGCTCACCAAGGCCATCGAGCACATCGGCTACGACCTGGTGATCTGCGGTATGGCCTCCACCGACGGCACCATGGGCGTCCTCCCGGCGATCCTCGCCGAGCGCCTGGGCGTGCCGCAGGTGACGCTGCTCTCCGAGGTCTCCGTCGAGGACGGCAAGGTCAGCGGCCGCCGTGACGGTGACGCCGCGACCGAGCAGCTCGAGGCGTCGCTCCCGGCCGTCGTGTCCGTGACCGACCTGTCGGGCGAGGCCCGTTACCCGTCCTTCAAGGGCATCATGGCTGCCAAGAAGAAGCCGGTGGAGTCCCTGGACCTGTCGGACCTGGGTCTCGAGGCGGACGAGGTCGGCCTCGAGGGCGCCTGGACCAAGGTGGACGAGGCCGCGCAGCGCCCGGCCCGTACCGCCGGAACGATCGTCAAGGACGAGGGCGAGGGCGGCAAGCAGCTGGCCGAGTTCCTTGCGGGCCAGAAGTTCATCTAAGGCCTGAGCTTCGGCAATCACCTCAACCTCCCCCAGATCCTTCGCAATCGCAGGAGAGCAATCCCATGGCTGAAGTTCTCGTCTACGTCGACCACGTGGACGGCGCCGTCCGCAAGCCGACCCTCGAACTGCTGACGCTGGCCCGCCGGATCGGCGAGCCCGTCGCCGTCCACCTCGGCTCCGGTGCCGACACCGCCGCCCCGACCCTCGCCGAGTACGGCGCGGTGAAGGTCCTCGCCGCCGACGCGCCCGAGTTCACCGACTACCTCGTCGCGCCGAAGGTCGATGCGCTGCAGGCCGCGTACGACGCAGTGTCCCCGGCCGCCGTGCTCGTGCCGTCCTCGCCCGAGGGCAAGGAGATCGCCGCCCGCCTCGCGGTGCGCATCGGCTCCGGCATCATCACCGACGCCGTCGACCTGGAGGCCGGCGACGAGGGCCCGGTGGCCACCCAGTCGGTGTTCGCCGCCGCCTTCACCACCAAGTCCCGCGTCACCAAGGGCACCCCGGTCATCACCGTCAAGCCCAACTCGGCCGCGCCCGAGGCCGCTCAGGCCGCCGGCACCGTCGAGCAGCTCGCCGTGACCTTCGGCGAGAAGTCCACCGGTACCAAGGTCGTCTCCCGGACTCCGCGCGAGTCGACCGGCCGCCCCGAGCTGACCGAGGCCGCGATCGTGGTCTCCGGTGGCCGCGGCCTGAACGGCGCCGAGAACTTCTCGATCATCGAGGAGCTGGCCGACTCCCTCGGTGCGGCCGTCGGTGCCTCCCGCGCCGCCGTCGACGCCGGCTGGTACCCGCACACCCACCAGGTCGGCCAGACCGGTAAGTCCGTCTCGCCGCAGCTCTACCTCGCGGCGGGCATTTCCGGCGCGATCCAGCACCGCGCCGGTATGCAGACCTCGAAGACCATCGTGGCCATCAACAAGGACGCCGAGGCCCCGATCTTCGACCTGGTCGACTACGGCGTGGTCGGCGATCTCTTCCAGGTCGTCCCGCAGCTGACCGAGGAGGTCAAGTCCCGCAAGGGCTGACCCCAGCTGGAGCCGACCCGGTTCCGATCCGGTTCCGACCTGATTCCGGTCAGGTTCCGACCTGGTTCGTGAGGCCCCCGTACGCCGTGCGTGCGGGGGCCTCACGCGTTGCCCAGGAGGTGTTGACCTGCGGCAGAGCCGAAAGATAGCTTCGCTCTACGGATTGTTGATTCCGTAACGCGGAAAACGGAGGGTGTCGAATGGGGCAGCACGAGTCGGTGGCCACCAGCCTCGCGAGCGCGGTGCGCGAGGAGATCGGGGCTTCACTGGCCCGCGTGGACGCGGAACTCGCGCGCCGCTACCCCGGCGACCCGGGCAGCCGCCAGCCCGTGCACACCGTCTACGTCCCCGGTGACGTCTTCGCCGCCGGTACCGTGCGCTCCTGGGGCGACCAGGCCCTCGCCGCGCTCGACGAGCACGCCCCCGACGCCGCCTCCCTCGCCGCCGTCCTCGACCTGAGCGGCGACCTCGCAGGCCCGGTGTACGCGCGCGTGCGCGCCAAGCTCGAGCGCGAGCCCGTCGAGGACCTGCGCATCGACTTCGAGGACGGCTACGGCCCGCGCCCGGACGCCGAGGAGGACGCCGCCGCCGCGCGCGCCGCCCGCCTGGTCGCCGACGCGTACGCCGACGGCACCGCGCCTCCGTACATGGGCATCCGCATGAAGTGCATGGAGGCCGCCGTCCGCGACCGCGGCATCCGCACCCTCGACGTCTTCCTCACCGGCCTGATGGAGGCAGGCGGCCTGCCCGGCGGCCTCGTCCTCACCCTCCCCAAGGTCACCTACGCCGAGCAGGTCACCGCGATGGCCAGGCTCTGCGCGGAGTTCGAGAAGGCCCGCGGCCTGGAGCCGGGCCGGATCGGCTTCGAGATCCAGATCGAGACCACCCAGTCGATCCTCGGCCCCGACGGCCGGGCCACCGTCGCCCGCATGATCGACGCCGCCGGGGGGCGCGCGACCGGGCTGCACTACGGCACGTTCGACTACAGCGCCTCCTGCGGCGTCAGCGCCGCCTACCAGTCCATGGACCACCCGGCCGCCGACCACGCCAAGGCCGTCATGCAGGTCGCGGCCGCGGGCACCGGCGTACGGCTCTCCGACGGCTCCACCAACGTCCTCCCCGTCGGCCCAACTTCGCAGGTCCACGACGCCTGGAGGCTCCACCACCGCCTCGTACGCCGCTCCTTGGCCCGCGCCTATTACCAGGGCTGGGACATGCACCCCGGCCACCTGCCGACCCGGTACGCCGCCGTCTACGCCTTCTACCGCGAGGGACTCGAGCAGGCCGCGGCCCGGCTCGCCGCGTACGTGGGCCGGGCGGGCGGCGACGTCATGGACGAGCCCGCCACCGCCAAGGCCCTCAGCGGCTACCTGCTCCGAGGCATCGACTGCGGAGCCGTCGACGGCGACGAGGTCACGGGGCTCACCGGCCTCCACCGCGCCGATCTCGACCGGCTGGCCGGGCGGCCTGTCACGCCTTAGGGTCTGCACCGCCGTGATGGAGGCGAGGCGGTACGGGCGCCCAGCACGAGGCCGGGACGGCCACGCGTCCAGAGTGTTTCGCCCCGATATGATGCATTCTGTGATCACGCTCGGACGGCTGCGGGGCCGTCGTCCTCCTTACCGTGGCCGGTGGGAAGCTGCCCTGCTGGCACCGATGGTCCTTACCGTCGTCATCGCCGGCCTGGCGTTCTCCACGCCGAGGGAGATCGCCTTCAGCCGCCTCCTACCCGCCGCACCCGCCCTCGCCGCCGCGATGTGGCCCGTGCTCCCCACGATCCTGCTGGGGGCGCTCTGCCTGCTGGTCATGATCGGCCTCAGCTTCGTCTACACCGACCTGGGGACGCCGTACACAGCGGCCGCGATCGTCGCGGTCACCTTGGCGGCCGCATATGCGAGCCATATCCGACTCCAGCGGGAGGAAATGCTCTTCCACGTCCGGCTCGTCGCCGACGCAGCCCAGAAGGTGCTGCTGCGCCCTCTGCCGCCCCGCATCGAGGACGTCGAGATCGAGTCGCTGTATCTGGCGGCCCAAGAGCAAGCCCGGATCGGCGGCGATTTCTATGAGGCGGCTGACACACCGTACGGGGTCCGGCTGCTGATCGGCGACGTACGCGGCAAGGGCCTGTCCGCGGTGGGGGCGGCCTCGGCGGTGATCAGCTGCTTCAGGGAGGCCGCGTACGACGAGCCCGACCTGAGGGGCATCATCCATCGTCTGGAGACCAGCATCACCCGCTACAGCGCTGCGTTCCCCGCCCAGGACTTGCCGGAGCGCTTTGCCACCGCTCTTATCGCCGAGATCCCGCACGGCCGCGGCAACGTCAGACTTCTCAACTGCGGGCACCCCCCGCCGATGCTCGTGCACCGCGGGGAGATCCGCGCCCTGGAGCCCACCACCCCTTCGCCTCCCCTCAACCTTGCGATGCTCATCGGAGACCAGTACTGCGTCGACACCGTCGCGTTCGCCCCGGGCGACCAGCTGCTGCTCTACACCGACGGGGTAACGGAGACCCGGGACCGCACGGGCGAGTTCTTCCCGCTGCCGGACTGGATGCGGCGGCAAGGCCCGGCGCCGCCCGGCGAGCTGCTCGCCCGGCTTCACCGGGACCTGCTCCACTACAGCGGCGGAAGGCTCGACGACGACATCGCGGCCCTCGCGGTGCGGTGCCCGAACACCCGGACCCAGGAGCATCCCGCGTACGGCAACTCCTAGGACGGGCCCCTTCCGCGGCCCAACGGCCGGGGCCGGGACGCCTGGGCCGGGACGCCGGGGCTGGAAGGCCGGGGCTGGAACGCCGGGCTCCACCGGGGCACCGCCATGCGGCTCCAGCGCCGGGGCGCCGCAGCCGAGTCGCGGTGCTCTCGGGGGATGGGTGGCGGAGACACCGAACGAGCCGCCGCGTCCGACACGTAGGCTGTGCCCGGGAATTGGCGAAGCCGAAGGACAGGTCGAGGGACGGGGCAGCGGTGTCGACGGGGGAGCACGGACAGGACGGGGCGGGGCGGCTGCTCGCGGGGCGCTACCGCGTGGTGCGGCAGCTCGGCCGCGGCGGCATGGGCGTGGTCTGCCAGGCCGTCGACGAGGTGCTCGGCCGCGAGGTCGCGATCAAGGAGCTGCGCACCTACAGCGACGCAGGGGCCCGCGAACTCACCGATCTGCGGCTGCGGATGCAGCGCGAGGCCCGCGCGGCGGCCCGTATCAAGCACCCCGGCGTCGTCGCGGTCCACGACATCGCGGAGGACGAGGGGCGTCCGCTCATCGTCATGGAGCTCGTCGACGGCCCCTCGCTCGACGACGTCCTCCAGGAGCGCGGCGTGCTCGACCCCCTCGAGGCCGCCGCGATCGCCGCGAAGGTCATGGACGCACTCGACGCCGCCCACCGCGCGGGCGTCCTGCACCGCGACGTCAAGCCGGGCAATGTGCTGCTGGATCGCAGCGGCAGGGTCGTGCTCACCGACTTCGGCATCGCCACCATGGAGGACCCCGGCGACGGCGCCACGACGCGGCTCACGCAGAGCGGCGACATCGTCGGCTCGCTGGACTACCTGGCCCCGGAGCGTGCGCAGGGGCAGCTCCCCGGGCCCGCGTCCGACGTGTGGTCGCTCGGCGCGACGCTGTACGCGGCCGTGGAGGGCTCGTCGCCGTTCCGTCGTACGTCCACCTGGTCCACGCTCACCGCGATCGTCGTCGAGCCGCTGCCGGAACCGCAGCGCGCCGGGCCCCTTGCGCCGGTCCTGCGCGAGCTCCTGCACAAGGACCCTCAGGCGCGGCCGGACGCGCAGCGCGCCCGTGAACTGCTGGAGGCGGTCGCGGCGGGGAGGCCGTACGACGGTGGCGCCGGGCGTGATGCGGATACGACCGACCTCGGCGGCCCTGTGGCTCCGCGACCGGGGGCGGGCGGGGCCGCGGTGTCCCACGGCCCCGGCTTCGGCCCGGCACCCGGCTTCCCTGCGGAGCCCGGGGCCCCGCAGGGCGGCGCTGTGCCGGGCGAGGCTGCGCAGGGTGGACGCGGGCCGAGCGGGGCTGTGCCGGGCGGAGTTGTGCCGGGAGGACCCGGGCCGGGCGGGGCTGTGCCGTCGGGGCAGGCGATGCCGCCACCCGACGGTGGACCGTTGGTGACCGGCGGTCCGTCGGGGCGCGGCGGGGGCCGGCGCCGTGGCCGTACCGCCGTGGCCGCCGCGGTGGCGACCGTCGTGCTGGCCGGCGCCGGAGTGGCCGCCGCCGTTGTGCTGAACGGCTCGGGGGACTCCGACAAGGTGGCTTCCGGCAGCAGTTCACCCGCCGCCGGGGCCTCGGAGAAGGAACAGGACGACGAGGGCAAGGCCGCGGGCGAGAAGGCCGAGCGTGCGAAGTCCTCGGAGAAGCCGTCGAAGTCGCCGCCCGGTAGCGCGCCGGCGGGCGGCGTGGATGACGGGAAGGGCACCGGCGGCGGCACGACCGGCGGGGGCGACAGCGGTGGCTCCACGTCGACGAGCGGCGGCGGTTCCACCGGCGGCACCAGCACCGGCGGGAGCACCGGCACCAGCACCGGCACCAGCACCGGCGGAGGCGGCGAGGACCCGGCTCCGGCGCCGGTGTGCCACGGCATCGGCGCGGGCAAGTACAACTGCGAGGTCTGGCGTACCGCCAAGTCCTACGACGGAGCGGGCAACGAGGTCGGTCTGCTCAACGCGGGCACCAACTACTTCTACTGCCAGACGCAGGGGCGCAGGGAGACGTACGGCCAGTGGACCAACATCTGGTGGGCGAAGACCGACGACGACAGCGGCAACGCGGGCGTCTTCATCAGCGATGTCTACATCAAGGGCGGGGACAACGACCAGCCCGTCCCCGGCCTGCCGATCTGCTGAGCCACGCATGTCCTGCATGAGCCGCATGTCCCGCACGAGCCCTGTGATCCCTGTGATCCATGTGATCCCTATGAGACGCAAACGCGCGGGACGTTGGACGGATGACGGTGCGTCAGGCCGCGTCCGCGGGCGGTGGCAGTTCACCGGAGCCACGGGGGATCAGCCGGGTCGGCAGCAGGAACCTGGCCGGTTCGTCGGCCCCGCCTTCGAGCCGCCGGAAGAGCTGTTCGGCCGCCATACGCCCCAACTGGGCGGAATCCTGGGCGATGACGGTGACGGCGGGGGAGAGCAGATCGGCCAGCTCGAAGTCGTCGAAGCCCACCAGGGCGACCTGCCGCGGCCACCCATTGAGCACGCGCACGGCCGTGACCGTCACGCGGTTGTTCCCGCAGAAGAGCGCGGTGACCGGCGCCGGCCCGTCGAGCATCGCCAGGGCCGCGGACCGCACCCGCTGCGGCTCCGTGGAGCCGAGCGCCACCCAGGACTCGTCGACCGGCAGCCCGGCCGCGTCCATGGCGGCGCGGTAGCCGCGCAGCCGCTCGGACGCCGTGTGGATGCGCGGCTGGTCGCCGATGAAGCCGATCCTGCGGTGGCCGTGGGCTATGAGGTGAGCGACGCCGTCGCGGGCGCCGGTGAAGCTGTCGGTCAGCACCGCGTCGGCGTCGATCCGGCCTGCCGGGCGGTCCACGAAGACCGTGGCCACGCCCGCCGCGATCTCCGGCTCCAGGTAGCGGTGGTCGTCGCTGGCGGGCACGATCACCAGACCGTCCACCCGGCGGGCGCACAGGGCCAGCACCAGCTCCTGTTCGCGCCCCGCGTCCTCCGCGCTGGAGCCGTGGATCAGCAGGGCGCCGTGGGCCCGCGCGGTCTCCTCCACGGCGCGGCTCATCGGCCCGTAGAACGGGTCGGCGAGGTCCTCGAGGACCAGTCCGATGCTGGCTGTACGGCCCTTGCGCAGCACGCGGGCGCTGTCGTTGCGCCGGAAGCCGAGGGCTTCGATCGACTCCTGCACGCGGCGTACGGTGTCGGGCGTCACGCCTGGCTCGCCGTTCACCACCCGCGACACCGTCTTCAGGCCTACGCCCGCGCGTGCGGCGACGTCCTTCATGGTCGGCCTGGTGCCGTATCGGCGCTTGGTGCGAGGGGCGGTATCGGCCACGGTGGCGGGGTCCTGTTCGTCCATGGGCGGGTGCGCTACGAGCATAGAGCCTGGACAACGTTGTCAAAACCAGTGAGACTGAACCGCTGGAACCGCCGCCCACCAGGAGATACAACGCCGATGCAGAACGACCTCGTCGCCGCCCTCGACATCGGTGGTACCAAGATCGCTGGGGCGCTGGTCGACGGCGAGGGCCGTCTTCTCGTGCGGGCCCAGCGGCCCACTCCCGCGCGTGAGGACGGCGAGACCGTCATGGCAGCCGTGGCGGCGGTGCTCGGGGAACTGGCGGCGGACGCGCGGTGGGCGGCGGCGACCGCCGTCGGCATCGGCAGCGCCGGGCCCGTCGACGCCTCCGCCGGGACCGTCAGTCCGGTCAACGTGCCGGGGTGGCGGGACTACCCGCTGGTGGAGCGCGTACGAGAGGCGGCCGGGGGGTTGCCCGTCACCCTTGTGGGGGATGGGGTTGCGATGACCGCCGCCGAGCACTGGCAAGGTGCGGCGCGCGGCCGCGACAACGCGCTCTGCATGGTCGTGTCGACCGGTGTCGGGGGCGGGCTCGTGTTGGGCGGGCGGCTGCACCCGGGGCCCACGGGGAACGCCGGGCACATCGGGCACATCAGCGTGGACCTGGACGGGGATCCGTGCCCGTGCGGGGCGCGGGGGTGCGTCGAGCGCATAGCGAGTGGGCCGAACATCGCGCGGCGGGCGCTGGAGAGTGGGTGGCTGCCCGGGGCCGACGGTGACGCCACGGCGGCGGCGGTGGCGCGGGCGGCGCGGGCGGGTGACGCGGTGGCCCGGGCCTCCTTCGAGCGGGCGGCGCAGGCGCTGGCCGCGGGGATCGCGGCGACGGCGACGCTCGTCGAGATCGAGGTGGCGGTGGTCGGTGGGGGAGTGGCGGCGGCGGGGGACGTGCTGTTCGCGCCGCTGCGGCGGGCGCTGCGGGATTACGCGACGCTGTCGTTTGTGCGGGAGTTGAAGGTTGTGCCGGCTGAGACGGGGACGGACGCGGGGCTGATCGGGGCGGCGGCTGCGGCGAGGTCGCCGTCCGGCGCGGGGCGGTCTGCGGTTGTGGTTTCGCCTGCGGGGTCGTAGTGCGGGTTTGCGCCTCGTTGTCTGCGGGGGCGGGGCCGGGGCGGGGTGGTCCCTCTGGGGCTGCATGATTTACGGGCCGGCCTGGTAGTCGGTCATCTGCGGGCGGCCGCAAGCCGGCCTACACATCACGCTTTGCGCCCGCGGCGGGACCACCCCGCCCCGGCCCCTCCTGCCGTCTCGCGGCTGCGGGCTCCATGCCCGAAGGGCCCTATCGGCAGGTGAGTTCGGCGTCCGCCCAGTCCGCCCAGTCCGCGTGGTCCGAGTCGATGCCGTCGCCGGCATCCGTGATGACGAGGCGTACGACGCTTGCGTCTGTCACGTCGGCCGAGAGTGCTTGCGCGGGCCCTCGCCTGCCCTGCTCTCGCCGACGGTGGTGTCCGAGGTTCCTTCGAGGCCGAGTTCGGCGGCAGGTGGGTACGCGGCCCACTCGCTGTCGGTCGAGACGCGGACCAGGACCGTGCCGTGTGCGGGGACGGTCGCCGCGATCGTGCCGGCGGTGTTGTAGTCCTTGTGCTGCCACAGGTCGCGGACCTTGTACGCGTCGGCGGCGGGAAGGCCTGCTTCCTGGGCGGTGGTGGCGATGCGCTGGGCGCTGTCGGACTCGTTGAACAGCGCGATGGCGCGGCTGCCGTCGGCCATCTCCTTGACGACGACCCACCGTCCGTTCGAGGAGGAGAGGACCGTGCCTTGTCTGCCCAGGGGGTCCTGGTCGACGGCGATGACCTCGCGGTTGCCCAGGATGTCGAAAGTGGCGGTGTTGGCCTTGCGCAGGTCTGAGCCGATCAGGAGGGGGGCCGCCATGATCGACCACATCGAGAAGTGAGTGCGGTACTCGGTGTCGGTCATGCCGCCGTTGCCGACCTCGAGCATGTCCGGGTCGTTCCAGTTGCCCGGCTTGGCGTACGGAGCCAGCGGCAGGTTCTTCTTCATGATCGAAACCATGCTGGACCAGCTGTCGCTGATGTCGCCCGTGGTGCGCCAGAGGTGGCCGACGTCCTGGGCCCACTCCCACGGCTTGTTCTCGCCCCACTCGCAGATGCTGTAGACGACGGGCCTGCCGGTGGCCCTGAGGGCGTCGCGCATGGTCGTGTAGCGCTTCTTCGCGTCCACGCCCTGGTTGTTGCAGTTGTCGTACTTGAGGTAGTCGACGCCCCAGTCGGCGAACTGCTGGGCGTCGCTGTACTCGTGTCCGAGGCCGCCGGGGAAGCCCGCGGTGTTGCAGGTCTTGGTGCCCGCGCTGGTGTAGATGCCGAACTTCAGGCCCTTGGAGTGGACGTAGTCGGCCACGGCCTTGATGCCGTTGGGGAAGCGGACCGGGTCGGGGACGAGCTTGCCGTCGGCGTTGCGCTGGGGGAGGGCCCAGCAGTCGTCGAGGTTGACGTACTGGTACCCGGCGTCCTTGAGGCCCTTTTCGACGAAGATGTCCGCGATGGCCTTGACCATCGCCTCGTTGAACTCGGCCCGGCAGTGGGTGGAGTTCCAGTTGTTGAACCCCATGGGCGGGGTCAGGGCGAGCCCGTCGCCGGGGGCTGCCGGCTGGGCTGCGGCGGGAGCGGCGAGACCTGCCGCGCAGAGAAGCGCGGTGGTCAGGGCTCCGATCACTCTTCGGCTGGTCGTTCGGGCAGCTGAATGGCACATCGTTCCGGTCCTCCGTCTTCGCTCTATGTCATGTACTCGACACTAGAGCGTTTACGGTAGGCCGTGTTGAACTATGTTGGAAGAGATGCGGTAACGATTGGCGAATGGCGTGCCAAACCCCTTGACGGCCGGAACCCACCGGGGTGAGATCCGAGCACTCGCGTTCGGTTGTGTTGAGTTGCACCTCGAAGGAGAGGGACATGGCGCAGTCATCGTTCAGCGGTCCTGCCGTGGCAGGAGGTCGGATGTCCCGTCGGACCCTTTTGCGGGGTGCGGCCATCGGCGCGGGAGCCGTCGCGCTTCCCTCGGTGCTCGCGGCCTGTGGCAGCGGTCCGGGCGACGCCGGCACGATCAAGATGGGCTCCAACGCCTCGGACGCCGTGCCGAAGAAGGCCTTCGCCCAGGCCTTCGACGCGTACGAGAAGAAGTCGAAGAAGACGGTGAAGGTCAATACCGTCAATCACGAGGCGTTCCAGGAGAACATCAACCGGTATCTGCAGGGCACGCCGGACGACGTGTTCATGTGGTTCGCGGGCTACCGGATGCAGTTCTTCGCGAAGAGGGGGCTGCTGACCGAGATCAGTGATCTGTGGCAGGGATTCGACGGGTTTTCCGATGCGCTGAAGAAGCAGTCCACCGGGGAGGACGGCAAGCAGTACTTCGTGCCGTACTACTACTATCCGTGGGCCGTCTTCCACCGGAAGAGCGTCTTCGAGGAGCGCGGCTACGAGGTGCCGGAGACCTTCGACGAATACCGTGCCCTGGCGAAGCGGATGGAGAAGGACGGGCTGGTTCCGTTCGCGTTCGGGGACAAGGACGGGTGGCCCGCCATGGGCACCTTCGACTATCTCAACATGCGGGCCAACGGCTATGACTTCCACATATCGCTGATGAGCGGCGAGGAGTCGTGGACCGACCCCAAGGTGAAGAACGTCTTCGACCTGTGGCGCGGCCTCATGCCGTACCACCAGAAGGGCGCCAACGGCAGGACCTGGCAGGAGGCCGCCCAGGCGCTGCAGCAGAAGAAGGCGGGCATGACCGTCTTCGGACTGCCGCACCCGGGCCAGCAGTTCAGTGCCGCCGACCGCGAGGACCTCGACTTCTTCCCCTTCCCGGAAATCGACTCCGCGCACGGCCAGGACGCGGTCGAGGCGCCGATCGACGGGTTCCTGATGGCGAAGAAGGCCAGGAATGTCGAGGGGGGCAAGGATCTGCTGAAGTATCTGGCCTCGCCGGAGGCCGAGCTGATCTACCTCAAGAGCGACCCGAACAACATCGCGGTCAACGAGAGCGCGGACACCTCCTCGTACAACGCCCTGCAGAAGAAGGCCGTCGAGCTGGTCGCAGGGGCGAAGCAGATATCCCAGTTCATGGACCGCGACACACGGCCCGACTTCGCGTCGACCGTGATGATCCGGGCGATCCAGGAGTTCATCAACAACCCGAACGACATCGACGGCCTGGTGAACGACATCGAGCGGCAGAAGAAGGACATCTTCGCCGCCGAATAGCCGATCAGCCCGACCGATCGACGAGGAGTCACCTTCCGTGCCGTTTTCGACCGCGCGGCCCGCAGCACGCGCAGGACGGCGGGGCCCGCGCCGTTTCACCCGCCGCGACCTCGCCGTCCTCGGCGTGCTGCTGGGCATACCCGTCCTGCTCGACATCGCCCTGATCTGGGGCCCGACCTTCGCCTCCATCGGGCTGTCCTTCACCAGCTGGGACGGGCTCGGGGACATCGAATGGGTCGGGGGCAAGAACTACGAGACGCTCTTCACCGACTATCCGCAGTTCTGGCCCGCGGTCCGCAACAACCTGCTGTGGCTGGGCTTCCTGGGCCTCGTCGCCACGCCGCTCGGGCTGCTGCTCGCCGTCCTGATCGACAAGGGCGTCCGCTTCAGCCGCTTCTACCAGTCGACTCTCTATATGCCGGTGGTGCTGTCGCTCGCCATCGTCGGCTTCATCGCCCAGCTGGTCTTCTCCCGCGACCAGGGGGCACTCAACGCGCTGCTCGGCAACCAGAACAACCCGGTGGACTGGCTCGGCGACCCCGACCTCAACATCTGGATGGTCCTGCTGGCGGCGGGCTGGCGGCACACGGGCTACGTGATGATCCTGTATCTCGCCGGGCTCAAGTCGGTCGACGCGTCGCTCAAGGAGGCCGCGGCCATCGACGGCGCGAGCGAGACCCAGGCGTTCTTCCGGGTCGTGCTCCCCACCCTCCGGCCGGTGAACATCGTCGTCGGCGTCATCACCGTCATCGAGGCGCTGCGCGCCTTCGACATCGTCTACGCCATCAACCACGGCAGGAACGGCCTCGAGCTGCTCTCCGTCCTGGTCACCGACAACATCATCGGGGAGGCCAGCCGGATCGGCTTCGGCTCGGCCATCGCGGTCGTCCTGCTCACCGTCTCCCTGGGGTTCATCATCACGTACCTGGTCCAGGAGCTCCGAGGGGAGAAGAAGGGATGACCGTGGACACCGCACCCGCGCCCGCCGCCTCCTCCTCCGCACCGGCGGCTTCGCAACGTCCCCGCGGCCGGCGGCGTATCCGACCGGGGCGGCTCGGGCTGCACGCCTTTCTCATGGCCGTCTCGCTGGGCTTTCTCGCGCCGCTGCTGCTGGCCGTGTACGCGTCCCTGCGGCCGTACCAGGAGACCGCGGAGCACGGCTACTTCTCGCTGCCCCGCAGCCTGTCCTTCGACTACTACCGGCAGGCGTTCAGCGACTCCGGGATGAGCACGTACTTCGTCAACTCGCTCATCATCGCGGTCCCCGGCGTGCTGCTCGCGCTCTTTCTGGCCTCTTTCGTGGCCTTCGCGGTGGCGCGGCTGCGGATGCGCGGCGGCATCGTGCTGCTGATGCTCTTCACCGCGGGCAACCTGCTGCCCCAGCAGGTCATCGTCACGCCGCTGTACGTCCTCTTCAACCGCGTCCCGCTGCCCTACTGGATGTCCGAGTCGATGACGATGTACGACTCGTACTGGGCCGTGATCGCCGTCCAGGTCGGCTTCCAGCTGGGCTTCTGCGTCTTCGTCCTCGCCAACTTCATGCGCACGCTGCCGCAGGAGATCCTGGAGGCGGCGCGGGTCGACGGCGCCGGCGTGTGGACGCAGTACTGGCGCATCACCCTGCCGCTGTGCCGCCCCGCCCTGGCGGCCCTCGGGACCCTCCAGTTCACCTGGATGTACAACGACTTCCTGTGGGCGCTGGTCTTCATCTCCGACGGAGAGAAGCTGCCGATCACCTCGGCGCTCAACAACCTCCGCGGCCAGTTCTTCACCGACTACAACCTGCTGGCCGCAGGCTCGGTGATCGTCGCCCTGCCCACGATCCTCGTCTTCCTCATCCTCCAGCGGCACTTCATCGCGGGTCTGACGCTCGGTTCCAGCAAGGGCTGACGACCGGCCGGGCTGGCCATTCGCCGACCTTGCCACGGCCGGTTTCCGTGGCAAGGTGTAGCGGGCAGTCCACTGGGGGCTACCGAAGAGGGGGAACCGTGATCGTCTGGCTGAACGGTGCGTTCAGCGCGGGGAAGACCAGCGCGGCTCGTGAACTGACCGGTCTGATACCGGGCAGCACCCTGTACGAACCGGAAGTGACCGGCGGAAGTCTGCGGTATCTGCTCCCGCAGAAGCGGCTGGGCGAAGTCGGCGACTTCCAGGACCTGACCATCTGGAGACGGCTGGTGGTGGACACCGCGGCGGCGCTGCTGGCCGAGCTCGGGGGCACGCTCGTCGTCCCCATGACCCTGCTGCGGCAGGACTACCGCGACGAGATCTTCGGGCGCCTGGCCGCCCGCCGGATTCCCGTACGGCATGTGCTGTTGTCACCTGACGAAACGATCCTGCGCCAACGGATCGCGGCGCGCGAGGAGTTCGGGAGCGGCCGGGAGCGGAGCGCGAGCGTCCGGCGGTGGGCGCTGGACCACATCGCCCCGTACACCGCTGCGCTCTCCTGGCTCGCTGCCGACGCCCACGTCATCGACACGAGCCGGCTCACGCCGCGGCAGACCGCCGAGCAGATCGCCGAGGCCGTACGGAGCGGCGCAGCCGCGGCCTGCGAGATCGTGCAGACACCGGAACCCACGGGCGAGACCCTGGCCGCAGGGGTGCTCCTCTTCGACGAGCAGGACCGGGTGCTGCTGGTCGATCCCACCTACAAGCCGGGCTGGGAGTTTCCCGGAGGCGTCGTCGAACCCGGCGAGTCGCCCGCCAGGGCCGGGATGCGGGAGGTCGCCGAGGAGCTCGGCATCGAACTCGAGCGCGTGCCAGGCCTGCTCGTCGTCGACTGGGAGCCGCCCATACCCCCCGCCTTCGGCGGCCTGCGCCTCCTCTTCGACGGCGGGCGGCTCGGCGGCGGTCGCGCGGACCGGCTGCTGCTGCCGGGTTCGGAGCTGCGGGACTGCCGCTTCGTCAGCGAGGGCGAGGCGGCGGAACTGCTCCCCGCCGTCCGTTTCAAGCGCCTCCGCTGGGCGCTCCGCGCCCGCGAGCGCTCTACGGTCCTCAACCTGGAGGAGGGGGTTCCGGTGGGCTGACGAGGAGGGGGTTCCGTTGGGCTGACTCCTGTGCGGGCTCCGGCACGGGAGAGCAGTGCTAGACGATTAGTTCCGATGTGGCTCAGTGGTCGTAGGCGATCAGCGAGCGGGTGACGGGTGCGCCGATGGTGCGGTTGTGCCAGATCGCGCAGGTCATCGCCAGGATCCGCTGAGCCACGCGGACA
>NZ_JBQQBY010000018.1:0-174923 GCF_052246385.1 Streptomyces sp. 8N616
CGCTACCGAACTCAACGGCCGCCCACGCAAGACGCTCGGCTGGGAAACCCCAGCCGAGCGCCTGTCTAAACTGCTCACCACCACACGTCAGTGATCACGTGTTGCGACGATCCCTTGAATCCAAGCAACACGAGCGGCAGCACGACGAACAGCGGCTTGCCCAACCATGACGGCATCCGGTCCACGGAGCTCCCCCTGCCCAGTGCTCTGGCGGAATCACGTCACCGCCGACGGATCAAGGCCTAGAACCTATCAACGCCGTAGCCCTACGAGTTGGGCATATAGCGGCCGCTCCCCGCGGACCGGCCGTAGTCCTTCCCCACGGAATCAGCGGGGGATCAGCCGGGAACCAGTCGCAACGCAATCGTGTCTCTGCCGGCGACGGCGGACGGCCTTTTGTCGGCTACGGTGCCGTACGTCCAGGGGGGTAGAGCGTGATGCGCGGATGGGTCGTACCCGGCTACAGCGAGTCCAGAGAGCTGGGCTCCGGTGCGAGCGGACGTGTCGTACTGGCCGTTCATGACGCCACCGGCACGCCGGTGGCCGTGAAGTATCTCAATGAGAAACTGCGGGCGGACGCCCGCTTCCTCCGCGAGTTCCGCGCGGAAGCCCGCCTGCTCGGCGACCTCGACTCCCTGCATGTGGCACGCCTCTACGAATACGTGGAGGCGCCCCAGGGCGCGGCGATCGTCATGGAACTGGTCGACGGCGTTGCGCTGCGCGCGCTCCTGCGGCAGGAGGGAGCCACCGGGCCCGAGGCGGCGCTCGTGGTGCTCAAAGGCTCGCTTCTCGGCCTGGCCGCCGCTCACGGTGCCGGTGTCGTGCATCGCGACTACAAGCCCGAGAACGTTCTGGTGGCGGCGGACGGCTCCTCCAAGCTCGTCGACTTCGGTATCGCCGCGCGCAGTGGTGACAGCGCCGGTGCGGCGGGAACCCCTACCTATATGGCGCCCGAGCAGTGGAGCGGGGAGCCGGCCTCACCTACGGCCGACGTCTACGCGGCGACCGCCACCTTCTACGAGTGTGTGACCGGCCGGAAGCCGTACACCGGTGAGAACTTCGCCGAGCTGGCCCTCCAGCACATCAACGCGCCCATCCCGGACGAGGAAGCGCCGGAGCCGGTGCGCGCATTGATCCGCCGCGGCCTGGCCAAGACCCCCGAGGAGCGTCCGGAGAACGCGGCCGCCTTCGTGGAGGAGCTCGAGTCGGTGGCCTGTGCGGCTTACGGCGAGGACTGGGAGGAGCGCGGACAGCGCAGGCTCGCGGCCCTGGCGGCGCTGCTGCCGCTGCTCTTTCCCTCGGCCGGGGGCTCGGCCGCCGGAACCACCGAACTGGCCACCACCGTGCTGCCCGACCGTGCCCGGGGCTTCGGCCGGGAACTGGGGTGGCGCGAACTGCTCACCGGTGTGGGCGTGCTGATCATCGCTGGAGTACTGACGTTCACGGCCGGGGCGACCAGTGGGAACCGTGAAGCGGTGGCCGAGACGCTCGCCACGACGAGCGCCGCCGCGAACACCGGCTCGCCGGGCGAGACGTCCCCGACCGCAGGCACTTCGTCGTCCGCCTCCCCGTCCACTTCCGCCGGCGGCACGCCTACGGGCAGCAGCTCCCCCTCCGCTTCCGCGTCCGCATCGGAAGGCGGCGACTCCGCTCCGGCCGGGGGTACGGACACGGGAGGTCTCGGCTCCCCGTCGGGGCCCGGGACAGCTACGGACCCGCCGGTCTCGAACCCGTCCACGAGCGACAGCGCGCCCAATGCCACCACAGAGCCATCCGCCACTCCCGTGCGAGTCACTTCGGTCTCCGTAGGGAGCCTGCAGCAGACCGGCTCGACGAGTGCCACCGCCTCGGTGAACGTCTCCACCACCGGGACGGGTGCCGTCACCCTGACCGTCACCTGGTACGCGAGCGACAGCAAGGGCAGTCTCGGCGAGCAGGACGGCGTTTCCCAGACTTTTGCCCTGAGCGGCCGGACGGCGTACACCATCACGGCTGATCACGTCTTCCGGAGCCCGGCCTGCTACTGGGGCGTGGTCGGGACCACCGACCCCGAGGCGGACAACGGCAGCTCATGGCAGCAGAAGCTGATCCGGCAGTGCGACATCCGATGAGCGATTCACAGAACCCGGGAACCCACGAGCCGACGGGCGCCGGCAGCGACCGCGACAACGGCTACAGCGCGACCGAGTTGGGCGACCACTGGGTCCACAGGCCCGACAGCCCGGACGCGGATCCGGATCCGGAGGATCCCGCCGCGCTCCATGAGTCCACCACGCCCACAGTGCTTCTGGGCCGTACGTCCGAGGCCGCGCCGCAGAGTGCGACTGTCCGCCTGGACGCGACCGTTCCGCAGGCGGGCACGGCCCGCCTGGATGCGAGGCTGGTGGGCGGCCGGGTCGCGAACTCCCCGGCCGCGAGCTCCCCGCCCGCCGACGCGGCGCCCCAGGGGGAGGGCATGGTGCTCCGCTTCGGCCCGGGAGTGACCGGCAGTGCCCTCGCCCGCAACAGCACCACAGCCGTGGACATCTGGCACGGCACACTCGCAGGAGAGCCCCACGGCCCCGGGCAGAGCGGGAAGCGGCGACGCGGAGGGCTGCGCCGCTACACCCTGGCCGGCGTCATCCTCATCGCCGTCATCGGGTTCCTTCTCTGGCAGCGGCTCGGCCCCGGTCTCGTCGTCGAGAGCGTGGCCGTACGAACCGACCCGAAAGGTCCCGCATGCGACGACACCGCCGATGTGATCGGCGTCGTCCGCACCAACGGCGCGCCGGGCACCATCGCATACCGCTGGGTGCGCAGCGACGGCACTATCTCCGGCACGCTGCGGGAGCGGCTCACACAGGGCCAGCGGGAAGCGCGACTGCATCTGCTGTGGACCTTCCGCGGCAGAGGCTCGCACGAGGCGCGGGCGGAACTCCGGATCACCTCACCCGGCGCCCAGACGGCCTCCACGCGCTTTACCTACAACTGCCGCTAGTGACCTCGTGGGAGAGTCGGCCCCGGCCATCCCGCAACGCCGGACAGGCACCGACGTTCGGTGCCGGCGGCGACGGGGACGCCGCCGACCACTCCTGACCGGCAGCGGAGGGACACGGGCAACACAGCGGCGTCCGAGCACAGGTCCTCGCCAGCGCCGGTCCTTCGCCGAGCTTGTTCAGCGGCACGTGGCTTGGTACGGCGACGAGTAACCGGATCAATCCGAGGGCCGGACTGCTTCGTTCGGCCGAGTGAGCTGCTTCAGTTCCGCGTCGCCTGCTGTCCGCGTGATGGCGGGCGGGTCGTTTTGACGTCTGTCAAACGGCCGAGGTTGGCGCCGTCATAGGCCTCCTTCCAGTTGGTCAGCCGCGGGTCGATGTAGTTCTGGTACGCCTGACCGCTGGCGTGCGGCCGCATGGCCTGGTGCAGGTTGTCCAGCCATGAGAAGTCGGAGCGGGCGGCGTAGGAGGCGCGCGCGGTGCGGCCGTCCGGGTGCTGACCGGGAAGGCTGCCGGGCAGGTGGCACTGTGCGGGTGGCCAGCCGCCGGCGCCGGCCATCACCAGCATCCGGGGTGACGAACAGATGCCCCGCAGTGCCTTGGGCAGCAGCCGAGCCAGTCCTGCGATCGCCGCCCGGTCGGCCCAGAACGGTTGTGGCCGGGCGACCTGGCGGCGCAGCACCGCGAGTTGGTGTCGCAGTACGACGGATCGCGGCGTCCTTCGAAGGTTTCCGATCGCGAGCAGATCAAGCAGGAAGCGGAGGGGGACGTGAAGGGCTCGGTCAGCCGATCTTGAGGAGGCCGGCTTCGACGACCGTGCGGCCGAAGGGGCTCGCAAGTTCGGCGAGGCGTTCGCAGTCGGCGTCACCCAGGGCGGCGTAGGCGGGAAGGGCCAAGTGGTCGGTGCGGTCCTCGATGTGCTGGCGCAGACGTACGCCTTCCGGGCTGAGGGAGTCGCCCTCGAGGAGACCTCGTGTGCGCAGGCGTTCCTGGGTTTCGGCCCACTCCTCCTCGGGCCAGGCGCGACTTCCCTTGAGGAAGTCGACGGGAACCTCACCGGTGGCAGCGTGCAGAATCAGGGACTCCAAGCCCCCGACGCCCTCGCTCAGCAAGCACGCGACATGGCCGTCTCCACGGAACTCCCGGAGCAGCGTCTGGGCGTGCCACAGCTGCAGTACCGGTTCCTCCGGCCAGGGCAGCGCGGCGTGCGCGGCGAACAGCGAGCGGCCCTGAGCGTGTTCGCAGGCCGCCTCGGCGGCTCTGCGGGCCAGCGCCAGGACCTCGTCAAAAGCGGGGAGTTCGTGGATCCCGGCCCGCCGCAGGGCCTCGCCCGCGGCGGCGTGCCGCGCGTCCAGCACCTGCTGCGGCGTCACCGCGTCCCAGGCCCCGTCGACCGCCTTCCGTACGAAAGCGGGGTTGAAGTTGTAGAAAGTCGAGATGACCAGATCGGCAGATGCTCGGCCGAACGCGGCGCTCCGGGAGGCGAAGTACCCGGCGCGTCCGCTGAGTCCGAGGTCCGCGTACCGTCGCCTTCCCTCGGGGGCGAAGTAGATCATGGCGTGTACGGGCTCGAGTCGGCGCCAGGCTGCTCGCGCTGTCTTCATGAGTCACCTCTTCTTGGGGTCGACAGACGGGGTATTCGCTGTGGTTCCGTACTCGCCGTGCGCTCGCAGATGGTCGAGCAGCAGGCGGCTCAGCGTCTCGGGCGCTTCCTCGGGGACCCAGTGGCTGACGCCCTGGAGGGTCTCGAACCGGTACGGCCCGTTGACCCACTGCCCGGTCTCCTGCGCGGCCGCTGGGCCGAACGCGCTGTCCTCCGTGCTCCAGACGTACAGCGTGGGCACGTCGATGACGCCGATCGCGCCGTCGGGGCGGCCGGCCCGGTACCAGTTCAGCGCGGCGGTGAGAGCGCCCGGCTGGGACAGGTGCCGCACGTAGGCCTCGGCACTGTCCTGCGGGATCTTTCCGGCGTAAGCGGCGCGAAGCTCCTCGGCATCGCCTGCGAGCATGCGCTCCTCGGTCGCGGGCGTTTCGCGCCAGTCGATCATGTAGTGCGATCGTTCGCGCTGGTCCGGGTCCGTACGCAGTGTGGTGGCCAGAGCGCCGGGGTGCGGGGTGGAGACGACCGTCAGGGTACGTACGCGGCCGGGGTGGGCATCGGCGGTCCACCACGCCACCGCGCCGCCCCAGTCATGGCCGACCAGGTCGAACGACGCCCAGCCCAATTCCTCGGTCATCGCGACGACATCCTCGACCAGGACGCTGATGCGGTAGTCCTCGGGCCGCTCGGGGCGGGCCCCGGGGGAGTACCCACGCTGGTCGGGTGCCACCACCCGGTAACCGTGCGTGGCCAACGCCGCGATCTGCCGTTGCCACACCAGTCCCGTCTGCGGGAAGCCGTGCAGCAACAGCACCGGGCGGCCCTGGGGCGGACCCGCCACGATCGCGTCGAACACGCCCGCAGCAGTGGAGATGCTCAGCTCGGTCACGATCCACCCTTCATACCGACTGGTCGGTCAGCTTTCAGTCGGGGAAATGGATTGTCAAGGTCGAGGGCACGCGCATCCCCGCAACCGCAGCTGCGCGGCCCCAGGGGAGTCTGGTTGAACTTGACGCCGGATTCAACTATAAACGATCGGGCGTTCGGTACCGCCCAACGGCATCGAGCCCGGCTCACGGTGCTGGGGATCCCCTGAAGCTCCCGAACGAACCGGACCGACAGGAAGCAGTGAGGCGACATGAGGGAAGCAGTCATCGTTTCGACGGCAAGGACGCCGATCGGGAAGGCGTACCGCGGCGCGTTCAACGACACCCAGGCGCAGGAACTTGCCGCCCATGCCCTCTCGCACGCGGTGCAGCGCGCCGGGCTCGAGGGGGGTGAGGTCGAGGATGTGATCTTCGGCTGCGCCGTGCAGCAGGGGTCCTCCGGTGGCAACGTCGCCCGCCAGGCTGCCCTCCGTGCCGGACTCCCGGACGCCGTGTCCGGGATGACGATCGACCGGCAGTGCTCGTCGGGCCTGATGGCGGTTGCGACGGCCGCCAAGCAGATCGTCGGCGACGGCATGCAGGTCGCTGTCGGCGGCGGTGTCGAGTCGATCTCCTTGGTGCAGAACGACCACATGAACACCCACCGCATGGCGGATCCCTGGCTGGTCGAGCACAAGCCGAGTATCTACATGCCGATGTTGCAGACGGCGGAGATCGTCGCCGAACGCTACGGCGTGAGCCGGGAACGCCAGGACGAGTTCGCGCTGGTGTCACAGCAGCGCACCGCGGCGGCGCAGGAGGCCGGGCGGTTCGACCAGGAGATCGTCGCGCGCGCCAGTGTCAAGAAGGTCCTGGACAAGCAGTCCGGGGAGGTTCGGGACGAGGCCGTGACCCTGACCCGGGACGAGGGCAACCGCGCGTCGACCACACTCGAGGGTCTGGCCGGGTTGGCGCCGGTGCTGCCGGACGGTCAGGTGACCGCGCATTCCAGCGTGACGGCGGGCAACTCCTCGCAGTTGTCGGACGGGGCTTCGGCGTCGGTGTTGATGGAGTCGAAGGAAGCCGAGCGCCGCGGACTGGAGCCGCTGGGCGTATACCGGGGTATGGCCGTCGCCGGTTGCGGGCCGGACGAGATGGGGATCGGTCCGGTGTTCGCCATTCCGAAGCTGCTGAAGCAGCACGACCTCTCCATCGACGACATCGGTCTATGGGAACTCAACGAGGCGTTCGCATCCCAGGCGCTGTACTGCCGCGACGAATTGAACATCGACCCGGAGCGGTTCAACGTCAATGGTGGCGGAATCTCGGTCGGCCATCCGTACGGAATGACCGGTGCCCGCCTGGTGGGGCACGCCCTGATCGAGGGCAAGCGCCGCGGCGTCCGGTATGTGGTGATCTCGATGTGTGTCGGCGGCGGAATGGGCGCAGCCGGGCTGTTCGAGGTCGCCTGAGGTCCATGTACCAGCTGGGCGCCGGCGGCGAGGGCCGGCCGGTGGTGACAGCCGGCGGAACATGGCTGCCGTCGTATGGGCCGGTGGGAAGCCGGCCGCGAGAGAGGGTGTGAATACGGTGTCGAGCGAGACGGAAAAGGCCCGAACGGCGGTCCTCGTGGACTTCGGCGGGGTCATCACCTCCAGTGTGTTGCGGGCTTTCACCGACTTCGGCGCCTCGCTCGGCGGTGACCCGCGCCTGCCGCTGGACCTCCTCAGCCGGGATCAGCCATCACGGACCCTCCTGGCCGATCACGAGTCCGGCCGCATCGACGCCGAAGCCTTCGAGCGAGGGTTCGCCGAGCGTCTCCGCGCTCACGGCGCCGACGTACAAGCAGAGGGACTCACGGCCCGGATGCAAGCGGGAATGTCGATCGACCAGGACGTGCTCGCCCTGCTCGGTGATCTCCGCACCGCCGGATATCCCGTTGCGCTGGTATCCAATTCGTTCGGAACCGGAACCTACGACAGCGTCGACCTCGCCGCTGTGGCCGACGCTGTCGTCATCTCCTCCGAGGTCGGGATCCGCAAGCCTTCCCGCCGGATTTACGCGATCGCATGTGAACGCCTCGGCGTCACCCCCGAGGAGGCAGTCATGATCGACGATCTGCAGCAGAACCTCGACGGGGCGGCGCGGATCGGGATCGGGGGCGTGCTGCACACCAGTGCCACCGACACCCGCCGCCAACTCGCCGAACACTTCAGGATCACCGTCTGACCGATCGACCGATCGACCGATCACCGATCGGCAAGATCGACGGTCGCGGGAGATCCGGTCATGCCCCGGATCGACACCGCCCGCGGGTCGAGCGGCAGTGCACTTCCGCCGTTCCGAAGACTTGAAGTCGAGGACGGATTCAAGTCTACTGGCGGACGAGGGTGGGATCCGCACCGAATCACCTGCTCACATCCCCGGAAGGCACCGCCCATGGCCAGTGTTTTCGACCCGGTCTGCCGCCACGCGGCTGCCACTCCCGACAACATCGCGCTGCGCGGCGGCGCGGATCAGTGGACCTACCGGCAGCTGCGCGACGCGAGCGTTCGGTATGCGAGTGCCCTGGCCGCCGCGGGCCTGACGCCCGGGGACCGGGTGCTGCTGGCGGCGCCGTCGGTGCCCGAGTTCGTGGTGGCCTACCTCGGGATCCAGGCCGCCGGCTGTGTTGTGGTGCCGGTCAACACGATGTCCACCCGGGCCGAGGTCGAATACGTCCTCGGCGACGCCGGGTGCTCGTTGGCGATCGCATGGCACGCTCTGGGCCCCGCCGTCACGGAGGCGGCCTCGGCGCTCAAGGTGCCCTCTTGGACGCTGTCCCCGGGCGCGACGGTCACCGATGCCGCTCCCGCCCCCGTCGTCGGCCGGGACCGCGACGAGACCGCGGCCATTCTGTACACCTCGGGTACGACAGGGCGGCCGAAGGGTGCCCAGCTCACGGTCGGGAACCTGTTGTCCGCCGGGGAGATCGGCGCCGAGTGCAGCCGCGGATCGAGCGCCGACCGTACCGGCACCGGACTCCCGCTGTTCCACGTGTTCGGCCAGGCGTCGGTCATGATGGCGACCTTGACCGTGGGCGGTTCGATGTCGTTGCTGGCCCGATTCGACCCGGCGGCGATGCTGGAGATGCTGCGCCGCGACCGGCTCACCATCATGGCCGGCGTACCGACCATGTGGAACGCGATGCTGCACGCGGCGGTTGATGCCAATCCGGCGGACTTCGCCGGGCTCCGTATCGCCGTCTCCGGGGGCGCGTCGCTGCCCGGGGAGATCGCCCGGGCCTTCGAGGCCCGCTTCGGCTGCACCATCCTCGAAGGCTATGGGCTCACCGAGACCACCGCGTTCGGCACCTTCAACGACATCGACCGCGGCGGCAAGACCGGGTACACCGGGCGGGCGGTCCCGCGGCTGCAGGTCCAGGTGCGTGACATCGAGGGCAACGAGTGCCCGCCGGGCACCGTCGGCGAGGTCCACATCAAGGGACCCACGGTGATGCGCGGATACTGGAACCGCCCCGCGGACACCGCCGCGGCAATCTCGCCCGACGGCTGGTTGCGGACCGGCGACCTGGGCGAAACCGACACGGACGGCGACCTGCGCATCGTCGACCGGATCAAGGACCTGATCATCCGCGGCGGCTACAACGTCTACCCCGGTGAGGTCGAGGAAGTTCTCTACGAGCACCCGGACATCATCGAGGCAGCCGTGGTCGGCGTTCCCGACGACCACTACGGCGAGGAGGTCGCCGCGCTGATAGCCGCCCGGCCCGGTTCGGACCTCGGTGCCGCTGAGGTGTCGAGCTGGACACGAGAGCGACTGTCCGCCTACAAGGTCCCGCGTATCATCCGGTTCGTCGACGCGCTGCCCAAGGGCCCGAGCGGGAAGATCCTCAAGCGCTCCATCGACCGTACGGAGCTGACCCGCGACCCAGCGATCGGCGACGTACCCGCCCGCCGGCACTGAACATCCGTCGACCGACGAGATGTGTCCGCCGTAGAAGAAAGACGCATGGTGAGTTACTCATGAGCCTGCCGCCCATCCTGCGGGACCGGCTTCGCCTGCCCGTGATCGCATCGCCGATGTTCATCGTGTCCAATCCGGAGTTGGTCATCGCCCAGTCGGCCTCCGGCATCGTGGGTTCCTTCCCCGCGCTGAACGCGCGGCCGCAGTCGGCGCTGCGCGAATGGCTGCAGCGCATAGCGGAGGAGTTGGCCAAGCACGACGCCGATCATCCCGAGACACCGTCCGCGCCGTTCGCGGTCAATCTCATCGTGCACAAGACCAACTCACGCCTGGAGGAGGACCTCGCGACCGTCGTGGAGTTCAAGGTGCCGATCGTGATCACCTCGCTCGGCGCCCGGGCCGATGTCAACGATGCGGTCCATTCCTACGGCGGCATCGTGCTGCACGATGTCATCAGCAACCGGTTCGCGCGCAAGGCGGTGGAAAAGGGCGCGGACGGCCTGATCGCCGTCGCCGCGGGCGCGGGCGGGCACGCCGGCACGCAATCACCCTTCGCGCTCGTCCAGGAGATTCGCGACTGGTTCGACGGCCCCCTTCTGCTGTCGGGCTCCATCGCCCACGGCCGCTCGATCCTCGCCGCGCAGGCCGCCGGCGCGGACCTCGCCTACGTGGGTTCGGCGTTCATCGCCACCGACGAGGCGAACGCGGAGGACCAGTACAAGCAGATGATCGTGGACTCCACCGCTGCGGACATCGTGTACTCCAACCTGTTCACCGGCGTGCACGGCAACTACCTCCGCGGCAGCATCGAGGCAGCGGGGCTCGATCCGGCCGCACTGCCCGGCTCCGATCCGTCCGCCATGGACTTCGGCAACCAGGACATCAAAGGGGCGAAGGCGTGGCGGGACATCTGGGGCGCGGGTCAGGGGGTCGGCGCGGTAGGGGCGGTACTTCCCGCGGCAGCGGTCGTCGAGCGCCTCGCCGGTGAGTACGCCGAGGCGAAGAATCGGCTTCAGCGCGTGTAACGGTGTGCGACCGCGCACCGGCGCGCATTTATGAGGCTGGTGTCGGATTCAAGTACACTTTAGGGATGGATACCACCGCGCCCGAGGAGAGCGAGAAGGCACCGCCGATGGCGCCCCTCTCGCCACTTCGCGAGCCGCCGACGACGAAGCGCGGAGCGCGGACACGCGCCGCTTTGGTGAAGGCCGCGCGGAAGGTGTTCGAGCGGGATGGTTACCTCGACACCCGCCTGGCCGACATCACCAAAGAGGCCCGGTGCGCGGCGGGGTCCTTCTACACCTACTTCACCAACAAGGAAGAGGTGCTTGCCGCCGTCCTCCTGGAGGCGCAGGAGGACATGCTGCACCCCGGCACGGGCCGGCTGCAGGACACCGACGATCCGTATGCGGTACTCGAGGCGAGTAACCGCGCGTATCTCGAGGCGTACAAACGGAACGCGAAGCTGATGGCACTGCTTGAGCAGGTCGCACAAGTGGAGCCGGAGTTCCGTAAGTTCCGAAGCCAGCGCACGGATGCGTTCATCCGCCGCAACGCCCGCGGCATCGCCGACCTGCAGGCGCGGGGTGTCGCAGACCGTGAGGTCGATCCGATGATGGCCTCGCGTGCGCTGTCGGGCATGGTCAGCGTCATGGCCTACAACGCCTTCGTGCTCGGCGAAAGGCAAGAAGAAGGCACGCCGGTGGACTTCGAGGAGCTCGTGTCCACGGTCACCCGGCTCTGGGCGAACGCCCTGCGGTTCCCCGGCCACCGCTGATCCGGCAGGAGCGCCGGCCGGGGCGGAGCCTGCCGCCTACGGCCGTTCGACGATCCAGGACCCGCGAGCTGCCCGCATCGGCGACGAGGACCAGCTTGCGCGAGCCTTCACACTCAACCACCTGACTCATCACGCCGTGCTACCGCAAGTCCGCAGTTCAGCGGAGGCGAGGCGGCCTTCTCCGCGTGGTCATGCGCACCAGACGGTTGAACTTGACTTCAGATTCAATTATACAGGTGGGCGGGGACCACGATCACTCATCTCGGGGCCCGTGCTCCGGCCCCGCACGCCCCGCCACGGAGAGGGTTCGCTGTGAACGTTGCAGGAAGAGTCGCCATCGTCACCGGTGGCGGTGGCGGCATAGGCGGCGCGCTGGTCGCACGGCTCGCTCGCGAGGGTGCCCGGGTCGTCGTCGCAGACCTCGACGCGGACACCGCGCGGGCGGTATCCGAGAGAGTCAACGCCGACCATCCGGGAAGCACCGTCAGCGCCGGCGCGGACGCCTCGGACACCGCCCAGATCCAGCAGTTGATCGACCTGGCGGAGAGCGCGTTCGGCTCCGTAGACCTCTACTTCGCGAACGCGGGCATCGCCGGGGCACCCGCCCTCGACGCGAGCGAGCAGGACTGGGACCTCTCGATCGACGTGAACCTGCGAGCCCACATCCGTGCGGCAACGCTGCTGGTGCCGCGGTGGCTCGAGTGCGGCGAGGGCTACTTCGTCAGCACCGCCTCGGCGGCCGGGCTGCTCACCCAGATCGGCTCCGCCACGTACGCCGTCACCAAGCACGCCGCGGTCGGCTTCGCCGAATGGCTGAGTGTCACCTATGGCGATCGCGGGGTCCATGTCAGCTGTCTGTGCCCGATGGGGGTGAACACCAGGATGCTGTCCTCGGGGAAGGACTCCGGGGACGCGCTGGGGCGAGCGGCCACGCAGGCCGTCACGTCCGCGGGTGACGTCCTCGAACCGGCCGAGGTCGCCGACGCCGTCCTCGCCGCGATCGAGGACGAGCGCTTCCTGATCCTGCCGCACGAAGAAGTTCTGGACATGTACCGGCAGAAGGGCTCGGACTACGACCGGTGGCTGCGCGGGATGCGCCGCTACCAGAGCTCCCTGCTGGCGCAGGCATGACCGGCGCGCCGGGCGAGCTCGTCCTCGCCGAACACCGCGGGCCCGTGCTGGTGCTCACGTTCAACCGGCCCGCCAAGCTGAACGCCTGGACCGACGAACTCGAGGACCGCTACTTCGCGCTGCTCGACGCCGCCGAAGACGACCCGGGCGTACGCGCCGTCGTGGTCACCGGCGCAGGCCGCGGATTCTGCGCCGGTGCCGACCTCCAGCGGCTGCAGGCGGCCGGCGAGGTCTCCGAGGCGGACAGGGCGCGGCGCCGGCCGCGCGACGTGCCGCTGACCCTGCGCAAACCGCTGATCGGTGCGGTGAACGGGGTGGCCGCGGGCCTGGGCATGGTGGAGGCGCTCTACTGCGACATTCGCTTCGGCACGCCCTCGGCCAGGTTCACCACGGCATTCGCGCAGCGCGGGCTGATCGCCGAGTACGGGATCTCCTGGCTGTTGCCCCGGCTGGTGGGGCACAGCCGGGCAACGGACCTGTTGCTGTCGAGTCGCATGGTGGACGCCGAGGAGGCATTCCGTATCGGACTCCTCGACCACCTGGTCCCCACCGGCAGTGTGGTCGATGCCGCTGTCGCGTACGCCGCCGATCTGGCGACGCGCTGCTCCCCGGCATCCATGGCCACCATCAAGAGCCAACTGCAGGGCGACGCGGACGGCACCTACGCCGATTCCGTGACCCGGGCGGAGGGCCTCATGCTCGAGGCCTTCCGCGGGGCCGATCTCGTCGAAGGCGTGGCCAGTCACCTCGACAAGCGCCCACCCAATTTTCCCTCCCTACCCGTCAGGAGTTCAGATGTCCCTGTTTGAGACGTCGGACCGCGCCAAGAAGTACCAGGCGGATCTGCTCGAGTTCATGGATTCGCACATCTACCCCGCGGAGGCGGTGTACGACGAGCAGATGCGCGCGTCGGGTGACCCGCACTTCCATCCGCCGATCCTCGAGGACCTCAAGGCGGAGGCGCGCAAGCGTGGACTGTGGAACCTCTTCCACCCGCACAAGGAGTGGGGCCCGGGGCTGACGAACCTCGAGTACGCGCCGCTGGCGGAGATCATGGGGCGCAGTCACATCGCCTCCGAGGCGTGCAACTGCAACGCTCCCGACACCGGCAACATGGAGGTGCTCACCCTCTTCGGCACCGACGAGCACAAGGAGAAGTACCTGGGGCCCCTGCTCGACGGGACGATGGCCTCGGCCTTCGCGATGACCGAGCCGCGCGTGGCCAGTTCCGACGCCACCAATATCGAGTTGCGGATGGAGCGCGACGGCGACGAGTACGTGCTCAACGGCCGTAAGTGGTTCGCCTCGAACGCGATGCACAAGAACTGCAAGGTGCTCATCGTGATGGGCAAGACCGACCCCACGGCGGCCCCGCATCGCCAGCAGTCGATGATGGTCGTCCCGATCGACGCCCCAGGGGTCACCGTGATCCGGAACCTCCCGGTGTTCGGGTACGCGGATCGCGAGGGCCACGCGGAGATCACCTTCGAGAATGTGCGGGTGCCGGCCAAGGACGTACTCAAGGGCGAGGGGGAGGGTTTCGCGATCAGCCAGGCCCGGCTCGGGCCCGGTCGTATCCACCACTGCATGCGGGCGATCGGCGCGGCCGAGCGGGCACTGGAGCTGATGTGCCGGCGCGCCCAGTCGCGGGTGACGTTCGGTCGTCCGGTTGCCGACCGGTCCAACATCCAGGACTGGATCGCCGAAGCACGTATCGACATCGAGATGATCCGGCTGCTCACGCTCAAGGCCGCGTATCTGATGGACACGGTCGGGAACAAGGAAGCGCGCACCGAGATCGCGGCGATCAAGGTGGCCGCCCCGGACATCGCGTTGAAGATCGTCGACCGCGCGATCCAGGTGCACGGGGGAGCAGGAGTGACCGAGGACTTCCCGCTGGCGATGATGTACGCGCATCTGCGGACGCTGCGGCTGGCGGACGGTCCCGACGAGGTCCACAAGCGGGCCATCGCCAGGCAGGAACTGCGGCAGTACCGCGACGCGGCCACGGCAGCGGTGAGCTGAGATGGCAGGACTGGATCTCACCGGTCGCACCGCGGTCGTCACCGGCGCCTCGCGCGGTATCGGGCTGGCTATCGCCCAGGCCATCGCCGCGGCCGGCGGAAACGTCGTCCTCACCTCCCGGTCCCAGGAGGCGGCGGACGCCGCCGCGGCCAGGGTGAGCGGCTCAGCGCTGGGGGTCGGTGCGCACGCGGTCGACGAGGAGGCGGCCCAGCGCTGTGTGGATCTGACGCTCGAGCGCTTCGGAAGCCTGGACATCCTCGTCAACAACGCGGGGACCAACCCGGCTTTCGGGCCGGTCATCGACCAGGACCACGGTCGTTTCGCCAAGACCTTCGACGTGAACCTGTGGGCTCCCGTCCTGTGGACGGGTCTGGCGACGCGGGCCTGGATGGGCGAGCACGGCGGGGCGGTCGTCAACACCGCGTCGGTCGGCGGCATGGCCTTCGAGGCGAACATCGGGTTGTACAACGCGTCGAAGGCCGCACTCATCCACCTCACGAAGCAACTGGCCCTGGAACTCTCGCCGAAGGTCCGTGTCAACTCCGTGGCGCCGGGTGTGGTGCGCACGAAGCTGGCCGAGGCCCTGTGGAAAGAGCACGAGCAGGCCGTGTCGGCGTCGACGGCGCTCGGGCGCATAGGGGAGCCTGCCGACATCGCCTCGGCAGTCGCCTTCCTCGTCTCGGATGCCGCGAGTTGGATCACCGGCGAGACCATGGTGATCGACGGCGGGCAGCTGCTCGGTGACGCGCTCCCGTTCAGGCAGGGAGCCGGCATCGGTGTCTAGCGCGGGCATCGTCGGAATCGACGCCGGGGCGGTGAGCCGCTGGTTCGGGACCCTCGGCGTCGACTTCGCCGGGCCGCCCGTCTTCGACCGGATCGGGCTCGGCCAGTCCAATCTGACCTACCTGGTACGGGACCAGGACGGCCGCAGGTGGGTGCTGCGGCGCCCACCGCTGGGTCACCTGCTGGCGTCGGCGCACGACGTGGCCCGCGAGGCGCGGATTCTGACCGCGCTGGAGGGCACCGCCGTCCCGACCCCGCGGGTGCTCGGGCTGACGGATGATCCTGCCGTGACCGACGTCCCGCTGCTGCTCATGGAGTTCGTGGACGGCCAGGTCGTCGACAGGATGTCGGTCGCGCAGTCGTTGACGCCCGAACGCCGCCGGGTGATCGGGATGTCGTTGCCACGGACGCTGGCGAAGATCCACGCGGTCGATCTCGGGGCGACCGGGCTGACCGGTCTGGCCAGCCACAAGCCGTATGCGCAGCGACAGCTCAAGCGGTGGTCGGGCCAGTGGGAGAAGTCCAGGACCCGCGAGCTGCCCGCCCTCGAGGACCTCACGCGGCGCCTTGTCGCAGCCGTCCCGGAGCAGCGCGAACTCACGCTCGTACACGGCGATTTCCATCTGCGCAACGTCATCACCTCCTACGACAGCGGGGAGGTGACCGCGGTACTGGACTGGGAGCTGTGCACGCTCGGGGATCCGTTGGCGGACATGGGCAGCCTGCTGGCCTACTGGCCGGCCAAGGGTGAGAACGCCTCAGGCGACTTCGTCGCGACCGCTCTCGACGGCTTCCCGACCCGCGAGGAACTCGTGGGGGCCTACTTGGCGGCGTCGGGACGCGACTTGACGACGCTGGGCTACTGGCACGCGCTGGGCCTGTGGAAGGTCGCGATCATCGCGGAGGGCGTCATGCGCCGCGCGATGGACGAACCGCGGAATAGGGCCGCGTCCGGTACCCCGACCGCAGAGCGCATCGACGCACTGGTGGCGAAGGCCCACGAAGTCGCGGACACGGCAGGTATCTGACCGATCGCCCGCCGTGAATGCCACCGCGCCACACAAGAACGCCCCCACACTCTCTCCCCTGAAAGGCGGTTCGGCGGCGATGAGCTGGTTCGACGACAGGCCGTGGACGGCCCAGTACACCAAGCGGATGGTGGAGGTGGAACCGGTCCCTGATCGCACCACGCTGGAACTGCTGGCCGACGCGGCGGCCACGGCACCCGACAGTCCGGCCATCACCTACCTCGGGGGCACGCTGACCTACCGGGAGGTGGACGAGCTCTCCGACGGGGTGGCGCACTACCTCCTCGAGCGCGGCTTCCGCCCCGGCGACCGGCTGGCGCTGTACTTGCAGAACGTCCCGCAGTTCGTGCCGGCCCTGTTCGGCGCCTGGAAGGCGGGGGGCGCGGTCGTCCCGCTGAACCCGATGTACCGGGACGAACTCCGGCACATCCTCACCGACGCGGGAGTGTCCGCGATCGTGTGCGATGAGCACGCCTGGGCGGAACACGTCCGTGAGCGGGCCACCGCGGCGGGGGTGACGATCGCGCTCACCGCCAACCCGCTGGACCTGCAGACCCTGGACGACCCGCGCATCTTCGCCGGCCTGACCCGGCGGCGCAGCGAGGGTGCCGACGACATCCTCGATGTGGCGAGGGCACGGGCGGGGCGGCGGCCTGCCCCTCCCGGGCTGACCCCCGACGACATCGCACTGATCTCCTACACCTCCGGCACCAGCGGACTTGCGAAGGGAGCGACCAACACCCACCGCAACCTGACCGTCAACGCGGTGCTGCTGCGGCTGTACGACGAGGTCCCCGTGGGCTCACCGATATTCGCACTGGCCCCGCTGTTCCACATCACCGGCATGGTCGTCCAGCTGCTCAACGCGGTCGACCTGGCGAGCCCTCTCGTACTCGCCTACCGCTTCGAGCCGGGGGTGGTGATCGACGCGCTGAAGCGGGAACGGCCCGCTTTCATGGTCGGGCCGTCCACCGCGTACATGGCGCTGATGGCACACCCCGACTACTCCGCAGAGGTGTTCGGCTCGCTCAGGACACTCAACTCCGGTGGCGCCCCGCTGCCCCCCGCGGTCGTCGAGCGGTTCCAAGAGCAGACGGGACGGTACATCCGCAACGGCTACGGGCTCACCGAGACCAGCGCCCCGTGCGTCGTGGTGCCCATGGACAGGGAGGCTCCCGTGGATCCCGACTCAGGCACCCTGTCGATCGGCCTGCCGCTTCCCACCGCCATGGTCCGTATCGTCAGCGAGGACGGCAAAGACCTGGGACCGAACGAGCTCGGCGAGATCGCGGTCGAGGGCCCCATGGTGGTGCCCGCGTACTGGAACAGGCCCGAGGCCACCGCGGAGTCGATCCCGAACGCGCGGCTGCTCACCGGCGACGTCGGTTTCATGGATCGGCAGGGCTGGGTGTACGTGGTCGACCGCAAGAAGGACATGATCAACGCCTCCGGCTTCAAGGTGTGGCCTCGCGAGGTCGAGGACGTCCTCTACCGGCACCCCGCGGTGCGCGAGGCCGCCGTGGTGGGGGTGCCCGACCCGTACCGCGGCGAGACGGTGGCGGCCTTCGTCAGCCTGAGGCCCGGCGGATCCGTCGAGCCCGAAGAGCTGGTCGCCTACTGCCGCGAACACCTGGCGGCCTACAAGGCCCCTCGGAAGGTCAGCATCCGCGACGAGCTGCCCAAGACCACCAGTGGCAAGATCCTGCGCCGCGAACTGCGCGGGGCGGCGTCCGCGTGACGGGCGAGAGGAGCTGAAGGATGGCCGGCCTGCCAGAGGTCCTGGCCCTCGACGAGATCGCACCGGACCGGTTCCGGTCCGGCCCGATCCCCAGCCAGTGGCCGCGGACGTTCGGTGGCCAGATCGCCGCCCAGTCGCTGATGGCCGCGGCGCGTACCCTCGACCGGTCGTACTCGGCCCACTCGATGCACGGGTACTTCCTGCGGCCCGGCCGTCCGCACGAGTCGACGGATCATCTTGTCGAGCGGATCCGCGACGGCGGCAGCTTCTGCACCCGCCGGGTGACCGCAGTCCAGGCGGGGGAGGCAATCTTCACGATGACGGCGTCTTTCCACCGCGGAGATGAAGGGTTCTCCCACCAGGTGGACATGCCGGCGGTGCCGGCACCCGGCCACATCCCGGAGTCCGACCTCATCAGCGGCTGGAGCATGCCGCGGCCCGCGGAATGGCGTGACTGGGAGATGCGGTGGGTGCCCAGAGGGGAGATCGGCCACGTTCCGGAGGCGCCGGCCTGCCAGCGGGTGTGGATCCGGTACGGACGTCAGCTGCCGGACGACGGTGCCGTCCACGCCTGCGCGCTGACCTATCTCAGCGACATGGCGCTGCTGGGATCCGCGCGGCTGCCCCATCCCCAAGCCGTCGTACAGGGTGCGTCGTTGGACCACTCGCTGTGGTTCCTGCGTCCCTTCCGCGCGGACGAGTGGCTGCTGTACGACCAGGTCTCCCCTTCGGCCGAGCACGGCCGGGCGCTCACCCGCGGAAGGCTGTTCGACACGTGCGGGCGTCTGGTGGCCGCCGTCGCGCAGGAGGGACTCATGCGCTTCGACCGGCCCCGGTCGGAGGCGGGCCGCGATACAGAGGAAGGGACGCAGGGTGCGCACGCCTCAGCGAGCGTTCCGTAATCCCCCGGCCCCGACCATCGCCGACGTCCGTTGATCAACGAATTCAGGAAGTGGTGCCACGCATGTCCACCCAGTACAGCGTCACCGGACGCACAGCGGTCCTCCGCATCGACAACCCTCCGGTCAACGGACTCGGGCACGCAACGCGGAAGGGCATCGTGCAGGGTCTGCAGCGTGCCCTGGACTCCGCCGATGTCGATGCCATCGTGCTCACCGGCCGCGAGGGATCCTTCTCGGCCGGAGCCGACATCTCGGAGTTCGGTACGCCCAGGACGACCGCCGCACCGAGCCTCGGCGACGTCATCGCGGCCCTGGAGGACGCCGGCAAGCCGGTCGTAGCGGCGATCGACGGCACCTGTTTGGGTGGCGGACTGGAACTCGCGCTGGGCGCCCACTACCGGGTCGCGACATCGAGCAGCAGGATCGGCCTCCCCGAGGTGCACCTCGGGCTGGTCCCCGGCGCCGGCGGCACGCAGCGGCTGCCCCGTGTCGTGGGAGCCGACGTCGCGGCGGACATGATCAGCGGCGGGGCACCTCGTACGGCGCGGGCGCTCGGAGACCTCCCGGGGCAACGGCTGTTCCATCGGATCGTGGACGGTGACGTGATGGCGGCGGCGATGGAACTCGCGGTCGAGGTCGCCGCGGTACGGCCGCTCCCTCGGATCCGGGACCTGAGCGTCGGTCGCGACGACGTGGGCGCGGTAAGTGCGATGCGGGAGCGCCTGCGTCGGCGCAGCCGCGGATTCGTGGCGCCCTCGGAGGCTCTGACTCTGGTCGAGAAATCGGGATCCACACCGTTCGAGGAAGGCCTGGCCGAGGAGCGCAGGACATTCCTGGAGCTGATGAACGGCGAGCAGTCGGCCGCGCTGCGCCATGCCTTCTTCGCCGAGCGGGCGGCCCGCAAGGTCTCCGACGTCCCGCCCGAGACGCCGGCACGGACGGTGGACAAGGTGGCCGTCATCGGCGCCGGAACGATGGGCGGCGGCATCGCGATGAACTTTCTGGGTGCGGGGATTCCGGTCACCATCGTGGAGAGCAGCCAGGAGGCGCTCGACCGCGGCTTGGACGTCATGCGCCGCAATTACCAACGTCAAGTGGACAAGGGGAAGTTGACGGCCGACGGGCTGGAGCAGCGCATGGCGCTCCTGACGCCGACCCTGGACTATGCGGACGTGTCGGACAGCGACCTGGTCATCGAGGCGGCCTTCGAGGATATGGACGTCAAGCGTTCGGTGTTCACCCGGCTCGACGAGGTGGCGAAACCCGGCGCGATTCTGGCCTCGAACACCTCGACCCTCGACATCGATGCGATCGCCGCGGTGACCGGACGCCCCGGGGACGTCCTCGGCATGCACTTCTTCAGCCCCGCGAATGTCATGAAACTGCTGGAGATCGTCCGCGGGGCCAAGACCGCGGACGACGTGCTGGTCACGGCCATGGCGGTGGGACAGCGGATCGGCAAGACCGGCGTGGTGGCCGGGGTATGCGACGGCTTCATCGGCAACCGGATGCTGGCCAAGTACCGGGATGCGGCGACGGCACTCCTCCGCGCGGGCGCGACACCGGCCGAGATCGACTCCGCCGCAGAGCACTTCGGTTTCGCCATGGGCCCGTTCCGGACTGCCGACCTGGCGGGCAACGACATCGGATGGGCGATCCGCAAGAGGCGCTACGCGGAGGACCCCGGCGTGCCCCGGGAGGAGATCTCCGATGCCCTGTGTGAAATGGGACGGTTCGGGCAGAAGGCTGGTGCCGGGTGGTACGACTACGCGCCCGGCAGCCGAGAGGCGATCCCGAGCCCTGTCGTCGAAGATCTGCTGGCTTCATTCCATGCCAAGCATGGCACCAAGCTCCGTACCTTCGAGGCGGATGAGATCGTGCAGCGCCTCGTCTTCGCACTCATCGACGAGGGCGCGCGCATCCTCGATGAAGGCATAGCCCTACGCGCCTCGGACATCGACGTCGTCTACATCGCGGGGTACGGCTTCCCGAGGTACCGCGGCGGACCGATGTTCTACGCCGACACGGTGGGTGCCGCACATGTCCTCTCCGGACTCAGGAGGTTCCACGGAGACGACGGTTGGGAGCCCTCGCCGTTGCTGATGCGGCTGGCCGGCGAGGCCGGGACGTTCAACTGACGCCACAGCGACAGCGGAGGTGGGGGCGTCTACTACCAGAACTGTGCAGCCGCTCGTGCCGCTGGAGCCGCCCCCGTCTACCGCGGTGAAGCCGGCTATGGTCGGCACCTCGACCGCGACGGAGACGGCGTCGGCTGTGACTGGGGCTGAGCGCACGACGCCCGCCCCCAACTCCTGGTGGGGAGCGGGCATCCGTGTCGCCCACCCAGTGGAGCCGAATTTCAGCACGGCCGTGCGCATACGGCGGTCCGCCGGTCGCTGGGTGTCGGCGTTCCCGTGACAGTGCACGGCCCGCTGCACGCGTACGTGGACACCCAGCCGCTCCTCGGGCTGGGTCGCAACCCCAGCGTGGGCCCGGCAGCAGGCCGGGCCCACGGGGTGAGCGGAGTGCGGAGTGCGGACTGCGGCGTGCGGTCCGCCCACGATGGTCAGTTGTCGACTGCGGCCCGTGTCGGCAAGGTGACGATCATCTTGCCGGTGTTGTCGCCGCGGAGCATGCCGAGGAATGCCTCGACGTTGTTCTCGATGCCTTCCACGACGGTCTCCTCGTAGTGGAGCTTCCCGTCGCGGATCCAGCCGCCGACCTCCTGCACGAACTGCTGTTGCAGGTCGTTGTGGTCGGAGACCAGCAGGCCGCGCAGAGTGAGGCGCTTGCCGATGGCGAGCGCGAGGTTGCGCGGGCCGGGGGCCGGTGCGGTCGCGTTGTACTGGGCGATGGCCCCGCACAGCGCTGCGCGGCCGTGCACGTTGAGGGTGCCGATCGCCGCCTCGAGGTGGTCGCCGCCGACGTTGTCGAAGTAGACGTCGATCCCATCCGGGGCCGCCGCCTTGAGTTGCTCGGCCACGGGCCCGTTCTTGTAGTTGAAGGCGGCGTCGAAGCCGTACTTCTCGAGGAGGAGTTCGACCTTCTCGTCCGAGCCCGCGCTGCCGATGACCCGCTTGGCGCCCTTGAGCCGGGCGATCTGCCCGACCTGGCTGCCGACCGCGCCGGCCGCGCCGGAGACGAAGACGGTGTCGCCCTCGTGGAACTCCGCCACGCGCAGCAGGCCTGCGTAAGCGGTCAGTCCGGGCATGCCGAGGACACCGAGGTACGTGCTCAGCGGAGCGTTCCCGGCATCGACCTTCACGGCGTTCGCCGCGTCGAGGAGCGCGTACTCCCGCCAGCCGAGCCCATGCAGGACGTGGTCACCGACTGCGACGGTCCCGGCGGGGGAGTCCGCGCCCACGGCGACGACGACGCCGACCGCACCCCCGTCCATCGGCTGGTCCAACTGGAAGGGAGGGACGTAGGACTTCACGTCGTTCATGCGGCCGCGCATGTACGGGTCGACCGACAGGTGCAGGTTGCGTACGAGGATCTGACCGGAGCCGGGCGCGGCGAGGGGCACCTCGCGCAGGGCGAAGTCCTGCGGCCGGGGCACACCGTTCGGGCGGGCGACCAGGTGCCATTCACGGCTGGTGGTGGGAAGGGCGTTCATGATGCGGATGTCTCTTTCCTCCGTGCTCACACACGGCTGGGGGCGGATCAGCTGAGGGGCTTGGCGAGGACGGCTTTGCGGTGGCTGAAGGTCTCGAGGGAGTAGCGGCCGTGGTAGCTGCCCATGCCGCTTTCGCCGACGCCTCCGAACGGCAGGTCGGAGATGGTGAGATGGGCCAGCGGCAGGCCGAACCCGAGGCCGCCCGAGGAGGTTTCGGCGGCGAGCCGCTCCCGGGTGGTGTCGGAGTCGGTGAACGCGTACAGAGCCAGCGGCTTGTCGCGGTCGTTGATGAAGTCGATGGCCTCGTCGAGCCCGGCCACCTCGACGATCGGGAGGATCGGGCCGAAGATCTCCTCCTGCATCACCGGCGCGTCGGGGGACACCTCGGCCAGGACGGTCGGCGCGATGTACTTCGTCTCGCGGTCGTGAGCGCCGCCGGTGACCTGGCGGCCGGAGGCGAGGAGGGCGGTCAGCCGGTCGAAGTGGCGTTCGTTGACGATACGGCCGTACTCCGGGGAGGCGGAGGCGTCCGGTCCGTACAGGCCCTCGACGGCCTTGGCCAGCGCTCCCTCAAGAGCCCGTGCGGTCTCACGGTCGGTGAGGACGTAGTCGGGGGCGACGCAGGTCTGTCCGGCGTTGAGGAACTTCCCGGCCGCGAGGCGGGCGGCGACGGTGTCCAGGTCGGTGCCCCGGTCCACGAACGCGGGGGATTTGCCGCCCAGTTCGAGGGTGACGGGGGTGAGGTACCGGGCGGCCGCGGCCATCACGATGCGGCCGACCGTGCCGTTGCCGGTGTAGAGGATGTGGTCGAAGCGCTGCTCGAGCAGGGCGGTCGTCTCCGGGACCCCGCCTTCGACCACGGCGACCGCGTCGGTGTCGAGGTACTGCGGCACGAGGCGGGCGAGGGCGGCGGAGGTGGCCGGGGCCAGTTCGCTGGGCTTGGCGACCACCGCGTTGCCCGCGGCCAGGGCACCGGCCACAGGGGCCAGCAGCAGCTGCGCCGGGTAGTTCCAGGGGGCGATGACCAGCACCACGCCCAGGGGGTCGTACTGCGTCCAGGCACTCGCCTCCCCGATGAACGCGGGGACGGGGGCCTGTTCGGGCCGCAGCCAGCCGTCGAGGTGCTCCAGGGTGTGGTCGATCTCCCGTATGACGAAGTCGATCTCCGTCCGGTATGCCTCGGTGGCGCTCTTCCCCAGGTCGGCGCGGAGGGCCGCGGCGAGCTCCTCACCGTGCTCGGTGAGCAGGGCACGCAGCCGGTGCAGTTGCCCGGTACGCCAGGCTACGGGCTTGGTGGTGCCGGTGCGGAAGGTGGCGCGCAGCCGGGCGACGAGCTCGGCGGGCTGCTCGGGCGCAGGCGTGTTCATGGTTCCCTCACAGGTCGATACGTGGACGGGGGGGTGTCGCCGGCGCCACGGGGCGGGCCCGGACGCCGGCGTCGGGCAAGGGGATCAGCCGCGGTTGAGGATCTCGATGATGTTCCGGGCGAGCTGGTCGGAGGAGGCGGGGTTCTGGCCGGTGTGCAGATTGCGGTCCGCCACGACGTGCGCGGTGAACGGGGAGGCGGCGTCGAATTCGGCACCGAGTTCCACCAGGCGGTCCTGGAGCAGCCACTTGGCCTTGTCGGCGAAGCCGGCCATGGTCTCCTCGGCGTTGGTGAAGCCGGTCAGGCGGTAACCGGCGAACGGCCAGCTGCCGTCCGCGCGCCGGGCGGCGAGCAGGGCCGCGGGGGCGTGGCACAGCACCGCGAGCGGCTTGCCGGAGTCCAGCGCCGCGGTGAGCAGGCGACCGGAGTTGGCGTCGACGGCGAGGTCCTCCATGGGGCCGTGGCCACCGGGGTAGAGGACGGCGTCGTACGCGTCGAGGTCGACCTCCTCGAGCTTGACCGGGTTCTCCAGGTCGGCGCGGATGGACTCCAGGTACGCGGCGATGGCGTCGGCCTGCTCCTTGCCGCCGGTGGACTCGGGAGCGAGGCTGGCGGCATCGACGGTCGGGGTCACGCCCCCCGGCGTGGCGATGGTGACGTCGAAACCGGCCTCGCGGAACAGCCGGTGCGGTGCGGCGAGTTCCTCCGCCCAGTAGCCGGTGGGGTGCAGGGTGCCGTCGGCGAGGGTCCAGTGGTCGGCGCCGGTGACGACGAACAGAACTGTGGTCACAACTGTCTCCTTGAAAGTGCGCACGGGTCGCGCGGTGGTGGGGTGTCTTCTCGTCCGGCAAGGGGTGTGCCGGTGGTGGCGTGCGGGCGGTGGGTGGCTCAGGCGACGGTGACGATCACCTTTCCGCGGGTGTGGCCTTGCCTGTTGAGCCGCTGTGCGTCGGCGGCATGCTCGAGCGGGAACGTGGCGGCCACTTCCACGCTCAGCTGCCCGCGCTCCGCGAGGACGGTGAGCGCCTCGAGATCCTGGGTCTCGGGTCGCACGAAGACGTACCCGCCACCGAGGCCGAGCACGGCGCCGTCCACGGCCGAGGCCAGGCGGCCGCCCTCGGCGAGCAGCCCTGGCGAGACCTTCAGGGCGTCTCCGCCGACGAGGTCGAGGACAGCATCCACGCCCTGCGGCGCCAGGGCGTTGACGCGGTCGGTGAGGCCTTCGCCGTAGGCGACCGGCTCGGCGCCGAGCCCGCTCAGGTAGTCGTGGTTGTGCTCGCTCGCCGTGCCGATGACGCGGGCGCCGAGCGCTCGGGCGATCTGTACGGCCAGCGACCCGACGCCGCCCGCCGCGGCATGCACCAGCACGGTGTCGCCGGCGCGCACCTGCAGGGACCGTGTCAGCGCCTGGTAGGCGGTGAGACCTGCCAGGGGAAGGCCGGCGGCCTCCTCGAAAGAGAGGTTGGCGGGCTTGCGGGCGAGCGTACGGATCGGGGCGGCAACGTACTCGGCGAAGGTGCCGCGTGAGACGAAGTCCTCGCGGACGTAGCCGATCACTTCGTCGCCCGGGGCGAACTCGGTGACCCCGACGCCGGCCTCCTCGACCACGCCCGCCACGTCCCAGCCGGGGATGACGGGGAAGACGGTGTCCATGACGCCGTCCAGGTATCCGGCCTGGATCTTCCAGTCGACCGGGTTGACGGAGGCGGCCTTCACACGGACCAGCACGGCGTCCGCGCCGAGCTTCGGGTTCGGGACGTCGCCGTACTCCAGGACGTCAGGGCCGCCGTAGGTGCGGTAGGTGATGGCCTTCATGGTGGTACTCCTTGGTGCGGTGGTGCGGTGGTGCGGTGGTGCGGTGGTGCGGTGGTGCAGATCGGGTTGGGACGTCAGGCAGCCGCGGTGGCGGCAGCCGGCTCGGGGGCCGTCTCGGCGGCGGGCCGGTGTTCCGCACGGGGCGCCTGCCGCTGCCGCTTCAGGCCGACCAGCGCAATGGCCAGGACGAAGGCGAAGGCGACACCGGCGATGGTGAAGCTCAGGGTGAACTGGCTCTCGGCGGGCAGCGGGGGCACTCCGGCCGGAAGGTGCTCGATGGTCCTGGAGGCGAGCAGCGTCGTGATCAGTGCGCTGCCGATCGAGCTCCCGACGGATCGGGAGATGGAGTTGATGCCGTTGGCGATGCCGGTCTGGTGGGGCGGCACCCCCGCGACGATCAGGGCGGGCATCGCGGCGTAGCCGAGGCTGATGGCTGTTCCGAGGGCCATTCCGGCGCCGATGACCGAGGGGGTCGAGGCGTGTGCAGCGGCCAGCCACGCGAACCCGACGATGCCGGTCACCGCGCTCAGGGCGAGGGTGAGGCGGGGGCCGATCCTGCGGATCAGCACGCCACCGAACTGGGAGGCGACGAGGGACGCGATCGTACCGGGCAGCAGGTACTCGACGGAGGCGCGGAGAACGGAGGCGCCGAAGCCGTAGCCCGCGATGTCCTGAGGGACCTGCGCCAGGTAGGAGATCCCGAGGAACTGGGCGAACATCCCGAATCCGACGAAGAGGCCCGCGAGGTTGCTGAAGAGCACCGGGCGGTGGAGGAACATCTTCATGTCGACCATCGGTTCGCGCACACGGCTCTCCGTGAAGGCCCAGACACCGGCCATGACGACTGCTCCGGCGAAGCTGCCCAGGGTGCGGGCGGACGTCCAGCCCCACTCGTGCCCCTGGGAGATCGGCAGCAGAAGCAGGACCAGGAAGAGCGCGAGGGTGAGCGCGCCGAGGAGGTCGGTGCGTCCGCCGGTCTTGGCGCGGCTTGCCGGTACGAGGAGGACGACGGCGAGGAGCGTGACCAGAGCCAGCCCGGCGGCCAGCCAGAAGACACGGTGGTAGTCGGCGTTGTCGCCGCTGGTCAGCAGGCCGGTGCTGACCAGCGCGAAGCCGCTGCCGAAGGCCAGGGTGCCGCTGACCAGTGACATCGCTCCGGGCAGACGGTGGGCGGGGACCTCCTCGCGGAGCACCGAGAGCGCGAGCGGGAAGATCGCTGTGGCGGCGCCCTGGAGAACTCGGCCCACGATCAGCCAGAGGAGCGAGTCGGTGGTGGCGGCCAGGACCGAGCCGGCGATCATCACCACCAGCACGCCGATCAGGGTCGGCTTCTTCCCGCGCTGGTCGCCCAAGCGGCCGAGCAGGGGGGTGAAGACGGCTGCGGAGAGCAGGGTCGCGGTCGTCACCCAGCTGACCTCGGCAGCAGTGCTGCCGAGGCTGCTCCCGATCAGACCGAGGATCGGGACCACCAGGGTCTGCATCATCGACACGACCATGGCGGCGAGGCTCAGGACCAGGACGACTGCGATCTCACGCGGGTGTCGGCGGGGCGGCGGGGGGACAAGGGTCTGGGACACGGGTGCTCTCTCCGGGCGGGACGTGGGGCCGGAGCCCGACGGGGGCTCGGCTCAACGAGTAGTTGCTTGATGCACTCAAGCAACGAGGTCCGAAGGTAGGGGTCAAAGGTTGAGGATGTCAAACTTTGATTCCTCACCTAGACTGGGAGCCATGTCCCGCACCCCCGCCGCGCACCCGGCCTCCGCGATCCCAGCCCCGCAGGGCAGCGACCCCACTTATGTCGAGCTCCTGGAGCGCCTGGCACGCGCCGCCGCCGGCTACTACCGGGACCTCACCGCGGCGGCCGCAGTGCACGGGCTCACCATGACGCAGGCCAAGATGCTCATCCTGCTTCGGCAACCGCTGCCCATGCGCGCCCTCGCAGGACGGCTCGCCTGCGACGCCTCCAACATCACCGGACTCGTCGACCGGCTGGAGGCACGTGGACTGGTCTCCAGACACCTCGACGCAGCCGACCGACGGGTCAAGAACGTGGTCGCCACCGAAGAGGGAAGGGAGGCCGTCCGCCTCATCCGCGCCGACATGCGGGCCACCTCGGCAGCCTTTGCGCGTCTGGACGAGGAGGGCCGTCGCAATCTCTACGAGCTACTGGGACGCCTGCACCCGGAGGAGACAACCTGATCGCGGCCGGGGCGCCGACCGCTGCATGTCACATCGCAGACATGCAGCGGTTCGCTCGTCAGGACTTCCCGGAATCCTCCGCGGGTGCGCCGACCCGGGCGTGCAGTGCCGTGAGACCGTCGAGGAACATGTCGAGGGCGAGTTCGAAGCTGTCGGGGTCGATCTCGTCTGCGTGCTCGCGCAAACGGTGGGCCCCGGCCAGGTGCGGGTATCGGCCGATGTAGACCTGGATATCGTCGTCGAACCCTCCGGCGAAGGAGCTCATCGCGGCACCGACCACCAGGTACTTGGTCGAAGCTCCGATCATCGTCGCGTACCGGGGCGGCCAGCCTCCGGCTACCAGACCGCCATGGACGGTGTTGGCGCGCTGCAACGACGCGTCGCGGTGCGCCGGTCCGTAGGCCAGGAACGGAACGATGTTGGGGTGAGCGGCGAGCGCAGCGCGATACGACCGTGCCCAGGACGCCACTCCATGACGCCAGTCGCCGGTCTCGAAGCCCGAGACATCCACGCTCGCCATGATGGTGTTCGCGACCTCGTGAAGGACATCGTCCTTGGTCTTCACGTGCTCATAGAGCGAGGAGACTTGGACCCCAAGGCTTCGGGCGAGCTTGCGCATCGACAGCTCGCCGAGGCCTTCCTCGTCCACGATGGCCAGCGCCGCGGTGCAGATGCGCTCCCGGCTGAGAATCGGTTTGGTCGGCCGAACCACCGATGCACCCCCCAGGGTCGTGTCGCGGGGCGGTCATCCGCAGTGCCCAGCTTCTGATCTCACCTTACAGGCAGGCCCTCCCCGCGGTCCGGGGTCCGGACCCCGGACCGAGGACCGCAGGGAGGGCACGGCGAGCGACGGCTATTCCGCCGGATCCCGAACGGGTTTGATCCGCCACAGGGACAGCAGGGCGACGGCCGCCATCACTGCCACGTATATGGAGATCGACATCGAAGTGTGCGTGGTCTCCAGCAGCAGAACCATCAGGAACGGTGCCAGGCCACCGCCGAGCACCGCGGCGATCTGGTAGCCGAGGGAGGCGCCGGAGTAGCGCACCTCAGCGCTGAACATCTCCGCGAACAGCGCCGCCTGGGGACCGTACGCCGCCGACAGACAGGTGACGCCCCCGACCACGGCAAGGACAACGAGCGGGAACTGCTTGGTGTCGACGAGCTGGAACATCGGGAACGCCCAGACACCTAGCGCGAGTACCCCGGCCGCGTAGACCCGACGGCGGCCCAGGCGGTCCGACAGCGCCGCGAAGAGCGGAAGCGCGACGATCTGGGCGGCGTTGCCCAGCAGTACGGCAGCGAGTACGGAGCTCTGGCCCATCCCCAGGTGCCTGCTGCCGTAGTCCAGCATGCCGGTCACCAGCAGGTAGAAGGTTGCATTGACGACGAGGAACGAGCCGGCGGCGAGAAGGATCTGCTTGGGCTGGGAGCGCAGCACCTCCAGTACCGGCGAGCGCCGCCGGGCTTCCTTGCTCTCGGCCATCCGCTCCTCCGCGCGCTGGAACGCCGGCGTCTCCTCCAGCCGCTTGTGAACGAACATGGCCAGCGCGATCATCACGACGCTGAAGAGGAACGGCACCCGCCATCCCCACGCCTCGAAGTCGTCCTTGGCGACCACGCTGGTCATGAAGAGGAAGGTCAGATTGCCGAGGATCAGGCCGATCGGCACGCCGAGTTGCACAAAGCTGCCGTACAGTCCTCTCCGCCCGGGCGGTGCGTACTCCGTCGCGACGAGCATCGCACCGCCCCACTGCCCCCCGACCGCCAGGCCCTGGGCGAAGCGGAGCAGAGCCAAGATGATGGGCGCGCCGATCCCGATCACGGAGAAGGTGGGCAGCAGACCGATCAGCGTGGTCGCCCCGCCCATGACGATCAGTGTCGCCACCAGAACGGGTTTGCGGCCGAACTTGTCGCCGTAGTGGCCGCAGACGATGCCCCCGAGCGGGCGGGCGGCGAAGCCGATGGCGAATGTCGCGAAAGCAGCGAGCACTCCGGCCACGGGGCTGAACGACGGGAAGAACTTGGTGCTGAACACGAGCGCGGCGGCCGTGCCGTAGATGAAGAAGTCGTACCACTCGATGGCGGAGGTGGCCATGGCGGTGAAGGCTGCACGGCGCACCTCGGAGCGCGGAACCGTCGCTGTATCGATGGGTTTCCGAGGGTCTGTCGTGGTGTTCTGAGCAGTCATGGAGTGACGGTCCTTTCCGTGGCACGGGGGGTGGCTTGCTCGGTCAGCTGCCGACGCAGTTCCCGCTTGAGCACCTTGTGGCTGGGTCCGAGCGGCAGACGGTCGACGACCTCGACGCGACGGGGGTACTTGTGGCGGCCCAACCGGTCGCGGGTCCACGCGATGAGGGCGTCGGGATCGATGCCGCGGCCGGAGCGCGGCACGACAACGGCGCAGATTTCTTCGCCGCGTTCGTCGTCGGGGATGCCGACGACGGCTGCCTCGGCGATGTCGGGATGGCGCGCCAGGGCTTCTTCGACCTCACGGGGATAGACGTTGAAGCCACCGCGGATGATGAGATCCTTCTTGCGGTCGACGATCGAGAGAAACCCGTCGGCATCCTTGAGTCCGATGTCGCCGGTACGGAACCAGCCGTCGACGATGGCGGCGTCGGTGGCCGCCGGGTCACCGAGATAACCGGCCATGACGTTGTGACCGCGAATGACGACCTCGCCCGTCTCGCCGGGCGGCAGCAGCTCGATGCAGCCCTCGATGTCCGCGTCGGCGATTTCCACCTCAACGCCCCACAGGGGATGGCCGACGGTGCCGGGCCGCCTCCCGTACCCGGGCTGGTTGACACTCGCGGTCGGGGACGTCTCCGACAGGCCGTAGCCCTCGTACACGGTGGTGGTGAAGGTCTTCTCGAAGCGCTCAAGCACTGTGACCGGCAGTGATGCACCGCCGGAGATGCACATGCCCAGCTGCGGTAGCTCCGGCCGATCCGCCGCGCTGTCCAGGAGCCTGACGAACATCGTCGGTACGCCGTAGAACGCGGTGACCCCTTCGTCCCGCATGAGGGTGATGGCGCCGTCCGGATCGAACCGGGGCTGCAGCACGAGCACGGCACCTGCGCGGAAGGTGGCGTTCATGGCCACGGTCTGGCCGAAGGTGTGAAACAGCGGCAGGCAGCCGAGTACGACGTCGTCAGAGCGCAGATGATTGGCGTCGAACGCGTTCACCGTCGCGTTCATGACCAGATTGAAGTGGGTGAGTACAGCACCTTTGGGGCGTCCTGTGGTGCCGGAGGTGTAGAAGATGACGGCTGGGTCGTCGGTATCCCGGGTGATGTACCTACGCAGAGGGTCGGCCGAGCGCGCGAGTGCGTCCAACGATCCGCTGTTGTGACGGTCCCCGAGAGGCAGGAGGGAGATCCCCGCCGTTTGCGCCGCCTTCCGGCCGAGATCGAGGTGGCTCACCTCGGCGACGAGCGTTCGGGCGCCGGAGTGCTCGAGGATATACGCGGCCTCGTCGGCGTTGAGCAGCGTCGGCACCGGCACCACGACACCGCCGAGAGCCAGGATGGCGTAGTAGGCGCGAACGAAGTCCGCAGTATTGGGGCACAGCAAGGCCACACGGTCATCGGGGTGCACGCCTTGCTTCCGCAGCGCGGCGGCGTAGCTCAGGGCCTCGGCCCACAACTCGCCATAGGTCAGGCGGACGCCGCCTTCGACCAGCGCGAGGCTGCCGGGGGAGCGACGGGCGGGTTCGGCGAGCGTAGCCGCAAGTGACAAAGCAGCCATAAGGTCTCCTGCCATCACAAAAGAGCGCTGACATGGGTCAGCGAAGGACTGGCGGACATGGGTCCTGGGTCGACGGCCGTACGAGGCTCGGAGCGTGCCTGTGGGTAGCTCGGAGAGTCGGCTGCGCCGGAGGGATGCAACAGATGAACACGAGGGGATGGGCGCCCGGTGGTGGCGCGGCAACGGTCGTGACCGCGCTCTGTGAGCCGGGCAGCGCTCGGGGGTGGCCGATCAGTGTTCGGTTATTGGGCAGAGTAAACCGAACGACGATCGGTTACAAGGGGGCGACAGACCAGCCTTGCAGGCGAGGCCCGGCCCCGGTGTGAGCAGCCGTTGCCAGGGGCCGGTCAGGAGTGCGGCGTTCAGGTTCCGGCGTCTCCGGAGAACGCGCTGACGCCGGTGAGGGCCCGTCCGATGAGCAGCTTCTGGATCTGGCTGGTGCCTTCGTAGAGGGTCATCACCCGGGCGTCCCGCAGGTATTTGCTGACGGGGTACTCGTCGATGTAGCCGTAGCCGCCGAACACCTGGATCGCCAGGTTGGAAGCCCTGACGGCGGCTTCACTGGCGAACAGCTTCGCCATCGATGCCTCGGTCCCGAACCGCTCGCCGCGGTCGATGAGGTCGGCGACCCGCCACGCCAGCAGCCGGGCGGCGTCGGTCTCCACCGCCATGTCGGCGAGCATCTCCTGGACGAGCTGGTATCCGGCGATGGGGCGCCCGAACTGCTCGCGCTCACCGGCGTACCGCAAGCTGGCCTCCAGGGCCCCGCTCGCGATGCCCACGCAGCCGGCCGCCACCGACATCCGGCCCTTGTCCAGCGCCGACATGGCGATACGGAAGCCCTGGCCACGCTCACCGAGACGGGCTGAGTCCGGCACCCTGACGCCGTCGAAGGTGAGCTCCGCGGTGGCCTGACCGCGCAGGCCGAGCTTGCCGTGGATCTCGCGCCGTGTCAGTCCTGGGCTGTCGGTCGGCACCAGGAACGCGGTGATTCCCCTCGGACCCGGGCCGTCGGTGCGGGCGAAGAGCAGCACCACGTCGGCCCAGGTGCCGTTGGTGATGAAAGTCTTCTGACCGGTGATCAGCCAGTCGGTGCCCTCGGGTTCGGCGCGGGTGACGAGCCCGGCAGCGTCGGAGCCCGTGCCGGGCTCGGTGAGGCCGAAGCACCCCAGGGCCTGGCCCGAGCAGAGCCGGGGCAGCCAGTCGCGCTTCTGCTGCTCGGTTCCGTAACTGCCGAGGGACTTGGCGACCAGCCCGAGCGAGACCGAGACGATCCCACGCACCGAAGAGTCCCCGCGGCCCAATTCCTCCATGATCAGGCAGTAGGTCAGGTGGTCGCCGCCGGAACCGCCGTACTCCTCGGGAACCGTCAGCCCCAGAAAGCCCAGGTCGCCCAGCTTGCCGACGATCCCGCGGTCGACTTGCTCGGCACGGTCCCACTCTGTGGCGTACGGGACGACATCCCGGTCCACGAAGTCACGAGCGAGTTCTCGTGCTGCGGCCTGTTCTGGGGAGAGATGCAGGTCCATCGATGTCTCCTTTGAAACCGATCGCTGTTCGGTTTCGGATGCTGGCACGCCTGTGCGGTCCGCGGCAAGAGGGGTCGACCGTTGGGTGGGCACGTATCGAGTCGCTGCTCGGGGTAGAGCCCCTTCACAACCAGCGGCGTTACGGGTTACAGTCCCAAAAAACTTGCAGCGCTAGTTTAATTTCGGCGGTACGCCGCCCTCTCAGCGCTCCCTTGCACCCGATGGCGATGTGTACCCCCACGGATCTTGAACCCCGCCACCGCCCAGCCGAACAGGAGGCCCCGTGCGCCCTGTGTACTTCGCCGCCGCCCGCCGCACCCCCATCGGTCGGCTGCGTGGCGCCCTGTCCACCGTCCGCCCCGACGACCTCGCCGCAACCGTCCTCAAAGGCCTGCTCGCGGATGTGCCCGCCCTGGACCCGGTCCGTATCGACGACGTCTATTGGGGTGCCGCCAACCAGGCCGGCGAGGACAACCGCAACGTCGCCCGGATGGCAGTGCTGCTGGCCGGCCTGCCGGAGTCCGTGCCCGCAGCCACGGTCAACCGGCTGTGCGCCTCGGGCATGGAGGCGGTCACCGCCGCTGCTCGGACCATCGCCGCGGGCGAGGCCGAGGTGGTGGTGGCCGGCGGCTCGGAGTCGATGAGCCGCGCCCCGTTCGTACTGCCGCGCCCGGACGAGGCGCTGCCGCACAACGTCGAGACGTACGACACCCGGCTCGGCTGGCGGCTGACCAACCCGCGCATGCACCAGCTGCACGGCGTGCTCTCCATGGGTGAGACCGCCGAGGAGGTCGCCGAGCGCTTCGGTGTCGGCCGCGAACAGCAGGACACCTTCGCGCTGCGCAGCCACCGGCGCGCCGCCGCCGCCCGCAAGGACGGCCTCTTCGACGCCGAGATCCTGCCCGTCACCCGGCCCGACGGGGTTGTCGTCACCGCGGATGAGGGCATCCGCGAGGACACCACCGCCGGGCGCCTCGCCTCCCTCAAGCCGGTCTTTCGCCAGGGCGGCAGCGTGACCGCCGGCAATGCCTCCCCGATGAACGACGGTGCTGCCGGGCTGCTGCTGGTCAGCGAGGAGGCGCTGCGCGAACTGGAGCTGGAGCCGCTGGGCCGCTACGCCGCCGGCGCCAGTGCCGGGGTGCACCCCGACACCATGGGCATCGGCCCGGTCCCCGCCACCCGCAAGGTGCTGGCCCGGCTCGGCTGGGACATCGCCGACCTCGAGGAGGCCGAGTTCAACGAGGCCTTCGCCGCCCAGGCACTGGCCTGTATGGACCAGTTGGGCATCGACCCGGAGCTCGTCAACCCGACCGGCGGCGCCATCGCGCTCGGCCACCCCCTCGGCTGCTCCGGCGCCCGCATCCTCACCACCCTGCTGCACCGTATGCGCCGCACCGGCGCATGCCGCGGGCTGGCCACCATGTGTGTCGGCGTCGGCCAGGGCAGCGCCGTGGTCGTCGACCGCGGCTGACACCCACTCCGCACCCGAGGAGCACCAGCGAATGGCCGCCGAGCGCACCCCGCTGCGCCGCGTCGGGCAGCCGGAGGAGATCGCCGCCGTGGTCGCCTTCCTCGCCAGCGACGATGCCTCGTACGTCAGTCGCCAGACCCTGTACGTCAACGGCGGAGCCCGCTGACCCCGATGCCCGTCACGTCATCACGTCTCATCACGTAAGGAAGCTCTGTGAGCAACAGCCATACCCTCGCTCGGTTTGACCCGATGGATCCGCTGGGTCTGGACTCCCAGCTTTCCGAGGACGAACTGGACGTCCGCGACACCGTCCGGAAGTTCTGTGCGGAACACGTGACCCCCTACGTCGCGGACTGGTTCGAGGCCGGTGATCTGCCGACCGCGCGGGAACTCGCCAAGGAGTTCGGCAAACTTGGCGTGCTCGGCATGCACCTCGAGGGCTACGGGTGCGGTGGCGCGAGCGCGGTGCACTACGGTCTGGCCTGCCTGGAACTGGAAGCCGCCGACTCGGGCATTCGCTCGATGGTCTCCGTGCAGGGCTCGCTGGCGATGTACGCGATCTGGGCGAACGGGTCCGAGGAGCACAAGCAGGAGTGGCTGCCGCGCATGGCCGCCGGCGAGGCCATCGGGTGCTTCGGCCTGACCGAACCCGACTCCGGATCCGACCCAGGCTCGATGACGACCAGGGCCCGGCGCGACGGCACGGACTGGATCCTGAACGGCCGCAAGATGTGGATCACCAACGGCAGCATCGCCGACGTCGCCGTGGTCTGGGCGTCCACCGAGGACGGAATCCGTGGTTTCGTCGTTCCGACCGGCACGCCTGGATTCAGCGCCCACAAGATCAAGCACAAGCTTTCCCTGCGGGCATCGGTGACCAGCGAACTGGTGCTGGACGACGTCCGGTTGCCCGGCAGCGCGATGCTGCCCGAGGCGAAGGGGCTCTCCGGGCCACTCGGCTGCCTGTCCGAGGCGCGGTACGGAATCATCTGGGGTGCCATGGGCTCCTCCCGGTCCGCCTGGCAGGCCGCGCTCGAATACGCCCAGCAGCGCACGCAGTTCGGCAAGCCGATCGCCGGCTTCCAGCTCACCCAGGCCAAGCTCGTCGACATGGCGGTGGAGCTGAACAAGGGCCTGCTGCTGGCTCTGCACCTCGGTCGTCAGAAGGACAAGGGGGGCCTGCGCCCCGAACAGGTCAGCTTCGGCAAGCTCAACAACACGCGCGAGGCGCTGGAGATCTGCCGGACCGCGCGCTCCATCCTCGGCGGCAACGGCATCTCACTGGAGTACCCGGTGATCCGGCACATGGTGAACCTCGAAACGGTGCTGACCTACGAGGGCACGGCCGAAATCCATCAACTGGTGCTCGGCCAGGCGTTCACCGGGCACAACGCGTTCCGCGGATAGGAGACAACGATTCCGGATGACCGCAACCCTCTGCTTCGAAGACAAGGAGATCGCCCCCGAGGAGCTGGATGCGCGGGCGCGCAAACTGGCCGGCGGACTGGCGGCGCTGGGGATGCGCGAGGGCGATGTGGTCGCGGTGCTCCTGCGCAACGACCCCGTCTACGTGGACATCATCCTCGCCTGCCGGATCGGCGGGTTCTCCTACTGCCCGATCAACTGGCACTTCACGCCGTCCGAAATCGGCTACATCCTCCAGGACTGCGGTGCCCGGGCGGTGATCGGCCACGCCGATCTGCTGGGCGCGGCACGCGCCGCGCTGCCCCACGGCGTGCCCACACTCGCCGTCGCGGGCGATGCCGGCGGAGAAGCGGCCGCGTATGAGAAGTGGCTGGTACATCAGCCGGATTACAGCGGCCCGGCCGTCGCACCGCGCGGGCACATGGCCTACACCTCGGGCACGACGGGACGGCCCAAAGGTGTGGTCCGCGCCCCCATACCCCTGGGGGAAGTGGAGCTGTACCGGAGGCGGTCCCTGGAGGTGATGGAGGCCAGCTTCGGGGTGCGGGCAGGCTGCCGTGCGCTGATACCGGCTCCGCTGTACCACAGTGCGCCGAGCGGTTTCGCGCAGTGGACGAGCCAGGTCGCCGACACTCTCGTCATCGCGCCTCGCTTCGACGCCGAGCAGACGCTCGCCCTGATCGAGCGCCACCGCGTCGACACCCTGTACTGCGTCCCGACCATGTACGTCCGCCTGCTGAAACTGCCGCGCCGTGTGCGTGAGCGCTATGACGTGTCCTCGCTGCGGTTCGTCGGATCCACGGGCGCGCCGTGTGCTCCCGAGGTGAAGAAGGCGCTGATCGACTGGCTCGGTCCGATCGTGCACGAGACGTACGCCTCCAGCGAGAGCGGCTGGATCACCGTCATCGACTCGGAGGAGGCACTTGAGCGTCCCGGCAGCGTCGGCCGTCCGGTCGGCGAGGCGCGGATCCGCATCATCTCCCCGGACGGCGTGGACTGTCCCCCCGGTGAGACGGGGATCATCTACGTGCGGCAGCCCGCGTACACCGACTTCACCTACCGGAATCACCCCGATGCGCGTGATCGCGTCGGCCTGGACGACTTGATCACCCTGGGGGACATGGGTTACCTCGACGCGGACGGCTACCTCTATATCTGCGATCGCGCGGTGGACATGGTGATCTCCGGCGGAGTCAACATCTATCCGGCCGAGATCGAGAACGCGATCCTTGCGCAGCCCGGTGTGCTCGACTGCGCGGTGTTCGGTGTGCCCGACCCGGAGTTCGGCGAGCGGCTGCACGCCCTGGTGCAGCCGGAGCGCGATGCCGTGATCGAGCCGGGGGAGCTCGGCCAGGCCCTGCGCGCCGGCCTCGCCGGATTCAAGGTGCCGCGGAACATCGAGATCGTCGACGACCTGCCGCGCGACGACAACGGCAAGATCGCCAAGCATCGCATCCGTGCGCATTACGCGGAGCCCGGGGCGCGACAGGCCTGACGGCCCGTTCAAATCCCGCCATCGCATCACGCGTTACGGACAGGACTTCTGGAAAGCCGCTCAGCCGGAACCGCCGTCGGCCGCGACGATCAGATTGAGCACGGTGATGTGCTGCCCGCAGTTCGGACACTCGTGGTCGGTGTCGAGCGAGGGCACCAGCGACCGGCGGCGATCCTGGTCCGCGGCGTCTGCGCGACGGCGGTGGGCCCGCCACCACCGGGTCTTGCACCTGGAGCCGCAGAACCTGCGCGTCGGGTTCCTGCTGGTCCAGGTGAACTCGGCGCCGCACTCGGCACACCGCCGGGCTGCGGTGACCATGTAGCCTCCTCTTCGGCTCGCGGTGAGACTGATTCCGCCTGCATGCATCCAGTAGAGCCCTGCTCCGGTTTCGGCACCGTAACGCCAGTTGTTGCCCCGGCGTCATCCGCTGCCGGTCGGCGCGGTCCGGCCGGACGAGGTGAAACCTCGCCGAAACCACCCTGCATGGAGGATGAGCGCGCCGACAACAGGGGCAGGTGAGGTGTGCACGATGTCCATCCCCGTGAATGGGCGGACGACCATGCGACGAACCGGATTGTCACTCCCTCCCGATCTGTCACTGTCCGAGTGGCGCCACCTCGGCCAGCAGATCCATATCATCGCGGACTCCTCGGCATGGTGGCTGGGCGACTGGCTCATCTTCGGCCAGGAGCACTATCCCGACCGCTACCGACGGGCGCTGAAGCAGACCTCGCTCGACTATCAGACACTCCGCAACTACGCCTGGGTGGCACGGAAGTTCGAGCCCGGCCGACGGCGGGGCAAGCTGAGTTTCCAGCACCACGCAGAGGTAGCCGCCGCCCCGGAGGCCGAGCAGGACGCATGGCTGACCCGGGCCGAGGAGGGCGGCTGGACCCGCAACGAATTACGTCGGCGCATGCGGATGGAGCGGAAATCTCCGGAAGCCTCGGATGAGTCGGCCGTGGTCCAGGTGAAAGTCTTCGCCGAGCGCAGAATCCGTTGGCAGCGCGCGGCGGACATCGCCGGGCTCGGGCTCATGGATTGGATCGTCCAGATGCTGGACGAGGCGGCCGACGACCCCGTCCCGCGTATTCCAGGACCCGCAGCCGCCCCGCCGGCCTTGGGTGTGTAACAGTTCCTCTTTGAACAACCTTGCCGATGGTTGCTGTCCCGCCGGCGGGACAGCAACGGCGGTGTTTCTGGACAGCGTTCCCGCGATTCTTCCGATGCTATCTTCGGCGGCGCTCAGGAAAACGGATGAAGCAGCCGCGGGAGGTATTTCGCATGGTCGTGGTGATGGCCCCGGAGGCCACTCAGGAAGATATCGACGCAGTGGTCCGCCGGGTGCAGGCAGCGGGCGGAAAGGCGTTTGTCAGCCGTGGCGTGACGCGCACGATCGTGGGCCTCGTGGGCGATGTCGGCGAGTTCGACGCCCTCAACCTCGGCCGCCACAGCGGGGTCGCCGACGTGGTGCGGATCTCGGACTCGCACAAGCTGGTCAGCCGCGAGCACCACCCCGCCCGGTCCGTGGTCCGGGTCGGCGGGGTGCCGATCGGCCCTGGCACCCTGACCGTCATCGCCGGCCCGTGCGCCGTCGAGACGCCGGAGCAGACCCTCGCCGCGGCCATGATGGCCAAGGCCGCCGGGGCGTCGCTGCTGCGCGGCGGGGCGTTCAAGCCGCGCACCTCGCCGTATGCCTACCAGGGGCTCGGCGAGGAAGGGCTGCGCATCCTCGCGGACGTCCGGGCCGAGGCCGGCATGCCGATCGTCACCGAGGTCATCGATCCGAGCAGCGTCGAACTCGTCGCCCGCTACGCGGACATGCTTCAGGTCGGCACCCGCAACATGCAGAACTTCGCACTGCTGCAGGCGGTGGGCTCGACAGGGAAGCCGGTACTCCTCAAGCGCGGTTTCGGCGCCACCATCGACGAATGGCTGATGGCCGCCGAGTACATCGCGCAGCGCGGCAACCTCGACATCGTGCTCTGCGAGCGCGGCATTCGGACGTTCGAGACCGCTACCCGCAACACTCTCGACATCAGCGCCGTGCCGGTTGTTCAGCGGCGTTCTCATCTGCCGGTCATCGTGGATCCCTCGCACTCCGGCGGACGGCGAGAACTGGTCGTTCCGCTGACGCGCGCGGCACTGGCCGTCGGCGCCGACGGCGTCATGATCGATGTGCATCCCGAACCGGCCGCAGCCCTCTGTGACGGCGCCCAGGCCCTTGTGGAGGCTGACCTCGACGAGATCTCGAGCATCGTCACGATTCTTTCTCCGCTCATGGGCCGCACGCTCACCCAGCCGGTGCCGCGCGGGGGTTTGAATCCGGTGGGCTGACCGGTACTCAGTTTGAACGGGCGGTGGGGGGCCAGGCGTGATGCGCGCTCGGATCTTGGAAAGCGGGTGAACGTCGAAGGGCGCCACCAGCCGTGATCACACCATCCAGCACCACGAGTTCAAATTGAGTAACTGCCGTACGCCGTCCGGACACGGGGTGTCTAACCGCCGGGCCCGCTGTTAGAGTCGGCGTCGGAAGAGGGGAACGGCCATTCGCGTTTTTTCGCGAAGTGGAGCAACGGGGGGTGGCCGAATGTGTTCGGCCATGGTCAGTGATCTTCAAATGCGGCGTCCAAAGTTCGCCCGCTTTCCCCCGATGGAATTCATTCATTTCTGGACGAGCTCGCGCTGGAGTGGGGGGTGGCGATGTTCGAGCAAGAACACGGGGAAGTGGTCGCCGAAGTCGACATCGCGTCGATTTCGACAGCTGAAACACCGCGAAGTTCAGGGGAGGACCCGGAGCACGTACGAGCGCTGGCGGAGGCTGAAGTTCCGTTACCGCCCATCATCGTCCACCGATCCACGATGCGGGTTGTCGACGGTGCCCACCGGCTACGGGCCGCGGAGCTCCGCGGCGACACAACGATCAGAGTCAGATTCTTCGACGGCAGCAAGGCCGACGCGTTCGTCCTCGCCGTCGGATCGAACATCGCTCACGGCCTGCCGCTGTCCATGGCGGACCGGAAGTCCGCGGCCGCACGCATCATCGTGTCGCACCCCCAGTGGTCGGACCGGATGATCGCGTCGGTCTCGGGGGTCTCGGCGGGCACCGTCGCCGAGATCCGCCGGCGGACGTCGGCCGAGGACGTGGGCAGTGGCAGCCGGATCGGCCAGGACGGCCGGGTCCGTCCCATCAACAGAGCCGCGGGGCGCGAACTGGCGAGCAGGCTCATCACGGCGAACCCGGGCCTGTCGCTGCGGCAGATAGCCCGGGCCGCGGGGATCTCCCCGGAGACGGCCCGGGATGTCAGAAACCGGATGAGCAGAGGCGAGGACCCCTTGCCGAAGCCGCGCGGCGCGGTAGAGGCGGCCGGGAGCCGGCGAGCCGAGGTCCTGAGCCGGGCCACGGCAGGTGCGGCCGCCGCCGAGGTGGTCCCGGTGGCCGAGCGCCTCGCGGCCGTCCACCGCCTCAAGTCGGACCCCGCCCTGCGGTTCAACGAAACGGGCCGCAGGCTGCTCCGGCTGCTCAACGTCAACATGCTCAGCGCAGAGGAATGGCAGGAGATCATCGAGAACGTACCGCCGCACTGCAGCAGCATCGTCGCCCGCCTTGCCCGTGAGTGCGCGGGGATGTGGGACGAGATCGCAGTCCGGGTGGATCTCCAGCTCGCCCAGTCAGGCACCCAACCTCGGGCGTCCAAGCAGCGAGAATCTCTGGTTGGACAGCTCTGACTGAACACATGGCCTAAAAAATCCGGCCAGGACGAAGGCACCCGTCCTGGCCGGTTCGTGTGTGCGGCGGCAGCCGCGGCTCAGCGTACGGTGCGCAGCTCCCGGGCCTCCGTGACATCGGCGCAGCCCGCCAGCCCCAGGGACGTCCGCAGCTCGGCGGCCAGCAGCTCGAACACCCGCCGGACGCCTGCCTCACCGGCCGCGGCCAGGCCCCAGATCACCGGCCGCCCCACCAGCACCCCGGCCGCGCCGAGGGCCAGGGCCTTGAGGATGTCCGTACCGCTGCGGACGCCGCTGTCGAGCAGCAGTTCACAGCGGCCGCCGAGCACGGGCGCCAGCTCCGCCAGCGCGTCGAGGCTCGGCACGGCGCCGTCGAGCTGCCGTCCGCCGTGGTTGGAGACCACCACCGCGTCGACCCCGGACTCGGCGGCGCGCACTGCGTCCTCGGGCGCCAGGATGCCCTTGAGCAGCAGCGGCAGCCGGGTGCGCTCCCTCAGCTGGGCCACCGCCGCCCAGGTCACCGCCGGGGAGAACGCCTGGCTGGTGTGCGCGGCCACGGCCGAGGCGTCGGCGGGCCGGATGTGCGCCGTCCCGCCGGCGTTGATGTTGGCGGCCCGCACCTCGGCCGGGAGCGTGAACCGATTGCGTACGTCCCGCAGCCGGCGGCCCATCCACGGCACGTCGACGGTGAGCATGACCGCCTCGCAGCCGGCGTCCTCGGCCCGGCGGGCGAGCTCCAGGGTCCGGTCGCCGTCGCGCAGCCAGTACAGCTGGAACCAGACGGACCCGCCGACCGCGGTGATCTCCTCGACCGGCACGCTGCTCAGCGTGCTGACCGTGAACGGCACCCCCGCGGCCTTCGCCGCCCGGGCGGTGGCGAGTTCACCGTCGGGGCTGACCAGCCGGTGATACGCGACCGGGGCCACGGCCAGCGGCATCCCCGCCGGCCGGCCGAGCAGCGCGGCGTCCGTCGTGCACTGCGAGACGTCCCGCAGCACCCGGGGGACGAGGAATGTGCGGTCGAACGCCGCGCGGTTGGCGGCCAGCGTCGTCTCGTCGCCGCTGCCGCCCGCCACGAAGTCCCGGACGTCGGGGGGCAGGACGGCCGCGGCGGCGTGCTCGAAGTCGGCCAGGCACTCGGCGGCGGCCGCGGGGCGGTCAGCGCCGGAACTCACGCTGCCCGGTCCTCTCCAGCTCCACGGCCTCGTACAGCGCCTTGATGTTCGCGCTGCCAAAGGTCTGGGCCCCCTGCCGCTCGATGACCTCGAAGAAGAGGGTGTGCCGCGGGTGGTTGGAGGCGGTGAAGATCTGGAACAGCTGCCCGTCGTGGTCCTCGTCGGCGAGCACCCCGGTGGCGCGCAGGTCGTCGAGGCGCTGCGGGCTGAGGTCGATCCGCTCGCCGAGCAGGTCGTAGTACGCGTCGGGCGTGGTGAGGAAGGTGACGCCGCGGCCGGCCAGGACGCGTACGGAGCGGACGGCGTCCTGTGAGGAGAAGGCGAGGTGCTGCACGCCCGCGCCCTGGTGGCTCTTCAGGAACTCGTCTATCTGCCCAGGCAGGGCCGTGCTGTCGGGCTCGATGAGCGTGAGCGTGACGGTGCCGGCTCCGCCCTGCACGACCTTCGAGTTCATCGCCTGGGCGCCGACGACGATGTGCTCCGCGAAGACGTCCCGGAAGCCGAGCGCATGCTGGTAGTACGCAACGGCCGGGCCGAGGTCGCCGGTGTTGAGGCAGACCGCGATGTGGTCGATGTCGAGCAGGCCCACGTCGGCGCTCGGCGGACCGGCCGCGGGCAGCGCCGGCACAAAGCCGACGGGCAGCCCGGGGCCGGCGTCCGGGGCGCGCTGGACGAGAGTGTGGACGACGTCCCCGAAGCCCTGCACCGCTGCGGTGACGGCCGGGCCGTCCCCGGCGTGCCGGGTCGGCTGCCGGTGGATCCGGGCGCCGTTCGCCACTGCGGCCTCGAAGGCCGCCCGCACGTCGGCGGTGCGCAGTGCGATGTCCGCGACGCCGTCGCCGTGGGTGAGCACGTACGCCGAGGCGGGGTGGTGGTCGGAGGTCGCCTCGGTGAGCACCAGGGTGATCTCCCCGTGCCGCAGCGCCAGGCTGCGGTGTTCCGCGGAACCGCCGCTGCCGACGACGGTGAACGCATACCGGTCGACCCACTGGAATGCGGCCGACTCCAGGTTCTCCACATACAACTCGATGTAGTCGATGGCGAGATCAGCGAGCGGCTCCGCTGCTTTCGATGAATTCCGCATGTCCGTCCCCAGATCCGGAAGAAAATCGAGTCCGCCGAACTCTAGGCGGCCGTTCGGGCGTCCAGCCATCCGCGCCATTCCAGCGATTACCGGGCTCGTGGACACCGGGCCTTCTCCATAAACTGTGCCGCGCTTTTGTTTCCGGGCCGCGGTCCCCTCGGACAGGTGATGTCTTGTGATTCGCTCCATGGCTGTCATCGGCACCGGCCTGATCGGTACGTCGGTCGCGCTCGCCGCCAGCAGGCAGGGCGTGTCGGTGTATCTCTCCGACCGGAACAGGGCCGCCGCCAGGACCGCCGCCGCACTCGGCGCGGGCCGGGCGGAGGACCCGCCGGAGCAGGTCGACCTGGCCGTGCTCGCGGTGCCGCCGAGCCAGATCGCCGCCGTCCTCATCGCGCTGCAGGGCCGCGGTCTGGCCCGCGCCTACACCGATGTGGCGAGCGTGAAGGCCGGCCCGGAGCAGGCCGTGCTCAGCCGCGCCCCCGAACCCGCCCGGTACGTCGGCGGCCATCCGCTGGCCGGCCGGGAGCGGTCGGGGCCGCTGGCGGCGCGGGCCGAGCTGTTCCAGGGCCGGCCCTGGGCGCTGACGCCGCACCGGCTGACGTCGCGCGCCGCCCTCGACCGGGGCCTGGAGCTGGCGGAGTTGTGCGGCGCCGCCCCGGTGGTGATGCGGAGCCGGGAGCACGACGAGGTGGTGGCACTGACCTCGCACGTTCCGCATCTGCTGGCCAGTCTGATGGCGGCCCGGCTGCGCGAGGGCCCGGCCGGGGTGCCACTGCTGGCCGGGCAGGGCCTGCGCGATGTGACCCGGATCGCCGCCGGCGACCCGCGGCTGTGGGGCGACATCCTGCAGTCCAACGCGGCCGCCATGGCCGGGGTGGTGAAGGACCTGCAGGCGGATCTGTCCCGGGTGGCGACGGCGCTCGACGTGCTCGCCGGGGCGGACGACGGGGGCCGGACCCAGGGCGTACGGACCCTGGAGGACCTGCTCGCCCGGGGCATCGCCGGGCTCGCGGAGCTCCCGCGGCCGGGCGCAGGACCGTCCGTGGGCGAGGCGGCGCTACGGGTCCTGGTCCCGGACCGTCCCGGGGAGCTGGCCCGGTTCCTGGGTGCCGTCGCGGTGCTCGGCATCTGCGTCGACGACGTCGCCGTGGAGGCCGCGGAGGAGAGCGGGCTGAGCGTGTGCATCCCCGTTCCCGCGGCCGATGCCGAGCGGATCGAGGCCAAGCTCAGCGCCGACGGATGGGACACCGTACCGGGCGAATTGGTGCCCGGGAGATAGCGCCCGACAAGGCCGTCGACAAGGCAGTCCAAGCGCGCAGTTCGGCCAGTTGGACGGCGTTGTCGAGACGCTGGCGAGCGTGTGATGCTGAGGCTTCCAAGCCCTCATTCATTGTCACCCCGGGGGAAATTCATGGCAGGAACCACCGTCGCCGCGCAGACCCGTTCGCGGGATTATCTGGAAATGGCAGAGCTGCACGGCAGCGTTTCCGCGCCGGTGCTGGACACGATGAACTTCCTCAATGAGGTGACCCATCGCTATCCGGACGCGATTTCCTTCGCCCCGGGCCGGCCGTACGACGGCTTCTTCGACACCGAGCAGGTCTTCGCCCACGTCCGGCGGTATCTGGACCACCTGGCCGAGCAGGGGAGTTCGGAGGCCGACATCCGCACCGCGCTGTACCAGTACGGGCCGACCGCGGGGCTGATCCGCGGGATCATCGCGGACTCGCTGCGCGCGGACGAGGACACCGACGTGCCGGCCGAGTCCATCGTGGTGACCGTCGGCGCCCAGGAGGCCATGCTGCTGGTGCTGCGCGCGCTCATCGCCGGCCCCGACGACGTGCTGCTGCTCTCCAGCCCTTGCTATGTGGGGATCACCGGCGCGGCCCGGCTGCTCGACGTGGCCGTGCGCCCGGTGGAGGAGCGCGAGGACGGGTTCAGCGCCGCCGACCTGGAGGCCGCGGTGCTGGCGGAGCGGGCGCGCGGCCGCCGCCCCCGCGCGTTCTACGTGGTGCCCGACCACTCCAACCCGTCCGGGAACACGATGGGGCCGCAGGCCCGGGAAGAGCTGCTGGAGCTCGCCGAGCGCCACGACTTCCTGGTGCTGGAGGACAGCCCGTACCGGCAGGTGAGCCCCGGCACGCCGCAGCCGACGCTGAAGTCCCGGGACCGTGCCCGCCGCGTCGTGCACCTGGGCTCGTACTCCAAGACCGTCTTCCCCGGCGCCCGGGTCGGCTTCGTCGTCGCCGACCAGCGGGTCCGGGACGCCGCGGGCGGCGAGCATCTGCTGGCGGACGAACTCGCCAAGATCAAGAGCATGGTGACGGTGAACACCTCGTCGCTGAGCCAGGCCGCCGTGGCGGGAGCGCTGCTCGGCGCCCGGGGCCGGCTGTCGGAGCTGAACGCCGGGGCGGCCGCGTACTACGGCGACGCGATGCGGGAGATGCTGCGGCAGCTGGACGCCCAGCTGCCCGCCGCCCGCCGGGAGGCCCTCGGGGTGCGCTGGAACAAGCCCAGCGGCGGCTTCTTCCTCACCATGCGCGTCCCGTTCCGGGTGGACAACACCGTACTGACCACGTCCGCAGAGGACTTCGGCGTGATCTGGACGCCGATGACGCACTTCTATCCCGGCACCGGCGGCCACCACGGCATCCGGCTGTCGACCAGCTGTCTGACGCCTGCCGAGATCGAAGAGGGCACGGCGAGGCTCGCACGCTTCGTCGAGGCGCACAGCACGCCGCTTATGAACCAGCAGGTTCCAACGAGCAGTTCCCAGTGAGAAAGGCGAGGCACATGTCCGGACTGAGTCGCCATCGACGACCGCGGAGCAAGCCGCGTATGTGGGGGTGGACCTTCCGATGACCCTGGCAGCCGAGTTACGGCCCCGCGCCCTCGGCGTGGGTACGGCGGTGACGCCCACGTCGTACACCCAGCAGGAGGTGCTCGACGCCTTCGAGATCACCGACCCCAAGATCCGTTCGGTCTTCCTGAACAGCGCCATCGAGCGCCGTCATCTGACGCTCCCGCCGCCGGACGGCAAGGGAGGCCGGGTCTACGAGCCGCAGGGCGACCTGCTCGACAAGCACAAGGCCAAGGCCATGGAGATGGGCGCCGACGCGCTGCGCGCCTGTCTGAAGCGGGCCGGCGCCGAGCTCTCCGATCTGCGCCATCTGTGCTGTGTGACGTCCACCGGACTGCTCACCCCGGGACTGAGCGCCCTGCTCATCAAGGAGCTCGGCATCGACCGGCACTGCAGCCGCTCCGACATCGTGGGCATGGGCTGCAACGCCGGCCTGAACGCCCTCAACGTGGTTGCGGGCTGGACCGCGGCGCACCCCGGCGAACTCGCCGTCGTGCTCTGCGCGGAGGCCTGCTCCGCCGCGTACGCCATGGACTCGACGATGCGCACGGCCGTCGTGAACAGCCTCTTCGGCGACGGCGCGAGCGCGATCGCGCTCCGCTCGGGCGCGGGCCCGGACGACGCGGCCGCCCCCGAAGGGCCGCACATCCTCAAGTTCGCCAGCTGCATCATCCCGGACGCCTCCGACGCCATGCGCTACGACTGGGACCGGGAGCAGGGCCGCTTCAGCTTCTTCCTGGACCCGCAGGTCCCCTACGTGGTCGGTGCCCACGCCGAACTGGTCGTGGACCGGCTGCTGGCGGACACGGGCCTGCGCCGGAGCGACATCTCCCACTGGCTGGTGCACTCCGGCGGCAAGAAGGTCATCGACGCCGTCGTGGTCAATCTCGGGCTGACCCGGCACGACGTCCGGCACACCGTCGGTGTACTGCGCGACTACGGCAACGTGTCGAGCGGCTCGTTCCTGTTCTCGTACGAACGGCTCCTGGACGAGGGAGTCGCCAAGCCAGGTGAGTACGGCGTGCTGATGACCATGGGGCCCGGCTCCACGATCGAGACGGCCCTGGTCCAGTGGTGAACGCGGAGGGTGTCATGGAAGAACTGCTGGCCGTTGTGATCGACGGGTCCGAGCCGCTGTCGGCCGCGACCGTGAAGGCCGTGCAGGCCGTGTGCGACGAGGCCGAGGACCGCCCCGGCTCCGGCGTCGTCGCCCTTCAGATCAGCGGGGCCCCGGCACAGGGCTGGACCAGCGGCCTCGACGTGATGCAGGTCAGCAAGTGGGAGCGGACGCTGCGCCGGCTGGAGCGGCTGCCGCGGGCCACCGTCGCGGTGGCCTCGGGCGACTGCGGCGGCGCGGCCCTGGACGCCTTCCTCACCTGCGACGTCCGGGTGGTCACCCCGGGCACCCGGCTGCTCGTCCCCGGGGACGGGACGGCGACCTGGCCCGGGATGGCCGGCTACCGGCTCGTCCAGCTGGCCGGGGCCGCGCGGGTCCGCCGGGCGCTGCTGTTCGGCTTGCCCATCGAGGCCCCCGAGGCGCTCACGCTCGGCATCGCCGACGAGCTGGCCTACGACCCGGCCGCTGCCGTCGCGACCGCCGCCGGGCTGGTCAGCGGGCTGGCCGGCAAGGAGGTCGCGATCCGCCGGCAGCTGCTCTTCGACGCCTCGACGACCAGCTTCGAGGACGCCCTCGGCCCGCATCTGGCCGCCTGCGACCGGGCGTTGCGGGTGCCCGTGGCGGAGGCGTCGTGAGCGTCCCGCTCTGGCCGGAGCTGCAGGAGGCGGCCCACCGCGTCGACGAACTCGTGGTGGCGCTGCCCGAGCCCGGCGCGCGGCTGCCCGAGGAGCGGGCGGAGATCGCCGCGGCGAAGGACGCCGCCCGGGCGCTGCGGATGCGCTATCTGCAGACGCACGCCGACGCCGTGTACGCCCACCTCACCAGCGACGGCCTCGAAGAGCTCCGCCCCGCGGAGCTCGTCAAGGCCGCCGCGGCCGAGTTCCCCGCGCTGGTGCCGACGGCCGGGCAGCTCGCGGCCGACCGCAGCAGGCGGCAGGCGGACAAGGAGGGGTACGAGATCGACCAGGGCATCTTCCTGCGCGCCGTGCTGGGCTCGCCCCAGGCGGGACCGCATCTGCTCGACGCGATGCTCCGGCCGACGCCGCGGGCGCTGCGGCTGCTGCCGGAGTTCACCCGGACCGGCGTCGTCGAGACGACGTCCGTCCGGGTGGAGCGCCGGGACGACGCGGCGTATCTGACGATGTGCCGGGACGACTGCCTGAACGCCGAGGACGACCAGCAGGTCGACGACATGGAGACCGCCGTCGACCTCGCGCTTCTCGACCCGGAGGTGAGGGTGGGTGTGCTGCGCGGCGGCACGATGACCCATCCCCGCTACCGGGGCCGGCGGGTGTTCAGCGCGGGAATCAACCTCAAGAGCCTGCACTCCGGCGGTATTTCGCTGGTCGGCTTCCTCCTGCGCCGCGAGCTCGGCTATATCCACAAGCTCCTCAGGGGAGTACGCACCGAGGACGCGCCCTGGCACTCCCGTACGGTCGAAAAACCCTGGGTCGCCGCCGTCGAGACGTTCGCCATCGGCGGCGGCACCCAGCTGCTGCTCGTCTTCGACCATGTGCTGGCCGCGTCGGACGCCTATCTCAGCCTGCCCGCGGCCCGTGAGGGCATCGTGCCCGGGGCGGGCAACTTCCGGCTCGGCCGGCACACCGGACCGCGGGTCTCCCGGCAGATCATCCTGCAGGGCCGCCGGATCCGGGCCACCGAACCCGACGCCCGGCTGCTGATCGACGAGGTCGTCGAGCCGGAGGAGATCGACGCGGCCGTGGCCGGCGCCGTGGAGCGGCTGCGCAGCCCGGCGGTCGTGCCCAACCGGCGGATGCTCAACGGAGCCGAGGAGCCGGTCGAGGAATTCCGCCGCTACATGGCCGAGTTCGCGCTGCAGCAGGCCCTGCGTCTGTACGGCGAGGACGTCATCGGCAAGGTGGGCCGCTTCGCGGGGCAGGGCGCATGACCGCCGCCCGCGCCCGGGTGCGCTACGAGAAGAAGGACAACATCGCCCACGTCACGCTCGACCGGCCCGAGGTCCTCAACGCGATGGACCGGCGGATGCACGAGGAGCTGGCCGGTATCTGGGACGACATCGAGACGGACGACCAGGTGCGGGTGGCGGTCCTCACCGGAGCGGGCGAGCGGGCCTTCTCCGTCGGGCAGGACCTCAAGGAGCGGGCCAGTCTCGACGCGGCCGGCACGCCGGTGACCACGTTCGGCAGCCGCGGGCTGCCGGGCCGGCCGCGGCTGACCGACCGCTTCACGCTGTCCAAGCCGGTGCTCGCCCGGGTGCACGGCTATGCGCTGGGCGGCGGCTTCGAACTCGCACTGGCCTGCGACCTGATCGTCGCCTCGGACCAGGCCGTCTTCAGCCTGCCCGAGGCGCGGCTCGGTCTGATTCCGGGCGCGGGTGGGGTGTTCCGGATGGCCCGGCAGCTGCCGCAGAAGGTGGCGATGGGCTATCTGCTGACCGGCCGCCGGATGAGTGCGGCGACCGCGCTTGCGCACGGGCTGGTCAACGAGGTGGTGCCGGCGGAGCAGTTGGACCGGTGCGTGGCGGAGTGGACGGACGACCTCGTCCGCAGCGCTCCGCTGTCGGTCCGGGCCATCAAGGAGGCAGCGCAGAAGTCCGTCGACATCCCGCTGGAGGAAGCGTTCACGACCACGTACGTCTGGGAGGAACGCCGCAGGCGCAGCACGGACGCCGTCGAAGGAGTCCGGGCGTTCGTGGAGAAGCGCCGTCCCGTCTGGTCCGGCCGCTGAGGGCGCGGACCGCCGCATGAGCAACTACGCCAGGAGGCGGAAGCATGGGTAGTGAGGGTCGTCAGGAGTACGACGTCGTGGTGGTCGGGGGTGGTCCCGGTGGTTCGACACTGGCCGCACTCGTCGCGATGCAGGGGCACCGGGTCCTGATTCTGGAGAAGGAGACCTTTCCGCGGTATCAGATAGGCGAGTCGCTGCTGCCGTCGACGATTCACGGCGTCTGCAAGATGACCGGGGTCTCGGAGAAGCTGGCCGCGGCCGGGTTCACGCCGAAGAAGGGCGGGACGTTCCGCTGGGGCGCCAACCCGGAGCCGTGGACGTTCTCCTTCTCGGTGTCCCCGAAGATCGCGGGGGCCACCTCGCACGCGTATCAGGTCGAACGCTCGAAGTTCGACAACATCCTGCTGGAACACGCGGTGGAGAAGGGCGCGGAGGTCCGCTTCCAGGCGTCGGTCTCCGATGTGATCGAGGACGGCGAGCGGGTCACCGGGGTGACGTACACCGACGCCGACGGGACCGCGCACGAGGTGCACGCGAAGTTCGTCGTGGACGCCTCGGGCAACGGGAGCCGGCTGTACAAGCGGGTGGGCGGCACCCGGGAGTACTCGGAGTTCTTCCGCAGCCTCGCCCTGTTCGGCTACTTCGAGGGCGGCAAGCGGCTGCCCGCCCCGAATTCGGGCAACATCCTGTCCGCGGCGTTCGAGAGCGGCTGGTTCTGGTACATCCCGCTCACCCCGGACCTCACCAGCGTCGGCGCGGTCGTCCGGCGGGAGAACGCCGACAAGATCCAGGGCGATCCGGAGCAGGCCCTGCAAGCGCTGATCGACGAGTGCCCGCTGATCAAGGAGTATCTGGCGGACGCGAGCCGGGTGAAGGACGGCCAGTACGGCCAGCTGCGGGTGCGCAAGGACTACTCGTACCACCAGACGAAGTTCTGGCGGCCCGGCCTGGTGCTCATCGGCGACGCCGCCTGCTTCGTCGACCCCGTCTTCTCCTCCGGCGTCCATCTGGCCACCTACAGCGCCTTGCTGGCGGCCCGATCGATCGGCAGCACGCTGGCCGGGCTGGTCTCCGAGGAGGCGGCGTTCACCGAGTTCGAGGCCCGCTACCGCCGGGAGTACGGCGTCTTCTACGAGTTCCTGATGTCCTTCTACGACATGCACGTCGACGAGAACTCCTACTTCTGGTCGGCGAAGAAGGTCACCCAGAACCAGCACACGGAGCTGGAGTCGTTCGTCGAGCTGGTCGCCGGCGTCTCGTCCTCGGAGTTCGACCTCGACGGGGCCGAGTCGGCCGCGCTGCGGATGAAGTCGAAGTCGGCGGAGTTCGTCTCCGCCATCGACGAGGTGTCCGCGGACAGCGAGGGGAACATGACGCCGCTGTTCCGCTCCTCCGCGGTGCGGCAGGCGATGCAGGAGGGGGCGCAGGTGCAGAGCCGGGCGTTCCTCGGCGAGGACCTCGGCGCGGACGTGCCGATGTTCCCCGGCGGGCTCATCACCTCCGACGACGGCATGCTCTGGCAGCCCGGACCGGCCTGACGATGCCTGTCGTCCGGATCAACGGGAGCCGGGTGAGCTACGAGGAGCACGGAGCGGGGGACCCGGTCGTCATGGTCACGGGCACCGGGGCCCCCGGCCGGATGTGGCGTACGCACCAGGTCCCCGCCCTCAAGGCGGCCGGCTTCAAGGTGGTCACCGTCGACAACCGCGGGATCCCGCCGAGCGATCCGTGCCCCGAGGGCTTCACCCTCGACGACATGGCGGCGGACGTCGCGGGCCTCATCGAGCACCTCGGCGCGGGCCCGTGCCGGGTCGTGGGCTTCTCCCTGGGCGGCATCGTCGTCCAGGAGCTGATCCTCGCCCGGCCGGAGCTCGTCCGGTCGGCCGTGCTGATGGCGACCAGCGGCCGGGCCGACACTTTCGCGACCGCCCAGGCGGTCGCGGAGATGGACCTGGCCGACAGCGGGGTGAAACTGCCGCCCCGCTACGCAGCCTATGTGAACGCGCTGCAGAGCCTCTCCCCGCAGACCCTGGGCGACGAGGAGCAACTGCGCGACTGGCTGGACATCTTCGAGATCTCCGCCGTCGACCTGGCCTCGGTCCGCGGCCAGCTCGGCCTGCAGCTGATCCCGAACCGGCTGCCGGCGTACGGGGCCATCCGCTGCCCGTGCCTGGTCCTGGGGTTCCAGCACGACCTGACCGTACGGCCGCAGCTCACCCGGGAGGTCGCCGACAGCATCCCCGGGGCCGTCTTCACCGAGATCCCCGGCTGCGGGCACTACGGCTACCTGGAGAAGCCGGCCGCGGTGAACGCCGCGCTCGTCGACTTCTTCACCGCTCCGGCTCCTGCTGGGGTGCCGTCCCGGACCCGTGGGCAGGCGGGTGCGGAAAGCCGACCGTGAAGACGAGGCCGCCCTCCGGGCGGGCCTCGGCGGCGAGGGTGGCGTCGTGCGCGGCCGCGATGGCCTGCACGATCGACAGCCCCAGGCCGAGGCCTTCGCCGTTGGTCCGGGGGTCGCCGAGCCGCTGGAACGGCTGGAAGATCTGGTCGACGGCGCTCGGCGGCACCACCGGACCGGAGTTGGCCACGGTCAGGACGGCCCGGCCGTGCGCATCCGCCGTGGCGACCTCCACCCAGCCGTACGGCTCGTTGTGCCGCAGCGCGTTGTCGACCAGGTTGATGACGAGCCGCTCGGCCAGCGGCCGGTGTCCCGCCGCGAACGTGGCCGACAGCGAGCAGCGCAGCGTGACCAGCCACTGCTCCGCATCCGTCCGGCGGGCGGCGACGACCTCCTGCGCGAGCCGGCCCAGGTCGAACGGCCGGCTCACCTCGATGCCCGCGTTGCTGCGGGCCAGGGTGAGCAGCGCCTCGATGAGCCGCTCCTGCTGGGAGCCCGCAGCGAGGATCCGCTCGTGCGCCGCGCGCAGCGACTCCACGTCCGCGTCGGGGTCCGACAGGGCGAGCTGCCCCAGCGTCCGCTGCCGGGCGAGGGGGGTGCGCAGCTCGTGCGAGGCGTTGGCGACGAACCGGCGCTGTGCCTCGAACGACGTCTCCAGCCGGCCGAGCAGACCGTCGAAGGTGTCGCCCAGCTCCTTGAGTTCGTCGCTCGGGCCGTCGAGGGCGAGGCGCTGGTGCAGGCTCGTCGCCGAGATGTCCCGGGCGGCAGTGGTGATCGTACGCAGGGGGCGCAGTATCCGCCCGGAGACGACCCAGCCCAGCGCGATCGAGATCACCGACATCAGCGCGAGCGCGATGGCGGACTGCACAAGGAGGTCGTCCAGCACGGCGTCCCGCTGCAGTTCCATGATCTCCCGCGCCTGGGCCGGGAGGACGTCCCGGGTGCTTTCCCCGCCGCGCCCCTGGGGCGGCGGCACAGGCGGAGTGCTTCCGGCGGTCTCGGCCGGCCGCGTGCCGCCGCCGCCCGGGGCGGACTGGCCGCCGGAGAGAGAGCCGCTGTCGGAGTTGAGCACCAGCAGATACGTCATCGTCAGCAGCGCCGCCCCGGAGACGAGGAACAGCGCCCCGTACAACAGGGTCAGCCTCAGCCGGACCGTACGCCGTGGCAGCAGCGGGTTCGTGAGCCGGCTGGTGAGCCGGGAGAGCAGCGGCATCGGCGGCCTCAGATCCGGTAGCCGCGCTTGGCGACGGTCTCGATCACCGGCGGATCCCCCAGCTTGGCCCGCAGCCTGCTGATGGTGATCTTCACGGCGCTGGTGAACGGATCGGCGGCCTCGTCCCAGACCCGCTCCAGCAGCTCCTCCGCCGAGACGGCCCGGCCCTTGGCCGACAGCAGCAGCTCCAGCACGCCGAACTCCTTGGGCGCAAGCTCCAGCGGCCGGCCCGCCCGGGTGGCCTTGCGGCGCGCCGTGTCGACGACGAGGTCGCCGTGGCGCACCACCGGCGGCACGGCCGGATGCGTCCGCCGCGCCAGCGCGCCGATCCGGGCGACCAGCACCGGGAAGTCGAACGGCTTGGCCAGGTAGTCGTCGGCCCCCAGATTGAGCCCGTCGACGAGCTCCTCCGCCGAGGCGGCGGCGGTCAGCATCAGCACCTTGCTGCGGCAGCCGGACGCGATCAGCTCGGAGCAGATCTCGTCGCCGTGCCTCCCGGGCAGATCCCGGTCGAGCACGATCACGTCGTAATCACTGAACAGGGCGCGCTCCAGACCGCTCTCCCCGTCGTACGTCACATCGACGGCCATCTGCGCCCGCCGCAGGCCGACGGCCACCGCCTGCGCCATCTCCTGGTCGTCCTCCACCACGAGCACCCGCACTCGCTGCCCCCCTGCGTATGTCCAACCGGCCAAGAACATCTTGACGACGGGATTCAGAATGTTCCAGCCCTGGTTTCCGCAGGGTTTCAGCCGTTGTCCAAGAGTCGAGATTGCGCGGTTGGACGCCACTTCAATAGTCGACCTTGCCGCTCACGGCGGCTCTCGTTAGTTTGAATTCCGGCCTGCCCCAGGGAAGTTGAGAGGAGTGGTTATGACCAACCCGTTCGACGACGAAAACGGTTCTTTTCTGGTCCTGCTGAACGAAGAGGGCCAGTATTCGCTGTGGCCCGCCTTTGCCGAGGTGCCGGCCGGCTGGCGTGCCGTATTCGGCGAGGACGCCCGCAAGAGCTGCCTGGACTACATCGAGGAGAACTGGCAGGACATGCGCCCGAAGAGCCTCATCGACCAGCTCACATAGCCCGGAACGACCGAAGCCGAGGAGAGCGTCGTGTCCATAGGCGGCCCAGGGCCGATGATGATACGCGCGGTGGGCCCCGACCCATCCGTGACCAAGCAGAAAATAAAAGCCGGGACCGCGAAACGGATACTTCCGCTCACCCGGCCGTACCGCGTCAGCATAGGTCTGCTGCTGCTCATGACCCTGCTGAACGCCGCCATTGTGGTGGCCACTCCTGTCCTCTTCAAATACCTCATCGACAATGGCATCGCCAAGCACGACTCCGATGTCGTCGTGGGCATCGCCATGGCGGTCGCCGGGCTGGCCGTGTTCGGCGCCCTGCTGGGGCTCGGGGAGGCCTGGTACTCGGCCCGGGTCAGCGAGGGGCTCGTCTACGGGCTGCGCACCAAGGTCTTCGACCACGTCCAGCGCCAGCCGCTGGCGTTCTTCACCCGGGCCCAGACCGGCGCCCTCGTCAGCCGGCTGAACGCGGATGTGGTCGGGGCGCAGCAGGCCCTCACATCGCTGCTGTCCACGGTCGTCTCGGCCGCGCTGACCCTGCTGTTCGTCCTCGTCACGATGTTCTACCTGTCCTGGGTGATCACCCTGATCTCCCTGGTCGTGCTCCCCCTCTTCATCCTGCCCGGCAAGGTCGTCGGGAGCCGGCTCCAGCGGCTCATGCGGTCCCAGATGGAGAAGAACGCCGAGATGGGCGCGCTGATGAACGAGCGCTTCAACGTGACCGGCGCGCTGCTGGCCAAGCTGTACGGCCGGCCGAGCCGCGAGATGCGCCAGTTCTCCGGGCTGGCCGCCAAGGTCCGCGACCTCGGCGTCGTGACCGCCGTCAACGGCAAGCTGCTCTTCCTGTCGATGGCCCTCCTCAGCGCGCTCGCCACCGCCGTGGTCTACGGCGTCGGCGGACGCCTCGTCATCGATGGCGCCTTCCAGATCGGCACCCTGGTGGCCCTGGCCACGCTGCTCACCCGGCTCTTCGGCCCGATCACCCAACTCTCCAGCGCCCAGTCCAACGTGATCACCGCCATCGTCAGCTTCGACCGGCTGTTCGAGATCCTCGACCTGAAGCCGCTCATCTCCGAGAAGCCCGACGCCATCCCCCTGCCCCGCAACGGCAGCGCACCGGACATCACCTTCGACGGTGTCTCGTTCTCCTATCCGGCCGCCGCGGACGTCTCGCTCGCCTCCCTCGAACCGATCGCCATGCCGCTGCCGGAACGCGCCAAGAACCAGTGGACCCTGCGCGATCTGAGCTTCCGGCTGCCCGCCGGAAAGCTCACCGCCCTCGTCGGCCCCTCCGGCGCCGGCAAGACCACCATCACGCATCTCGTACCCCGGCTGTACGACCCCGGTGAGGGCACCGTCAGCATCGGCGGGCACGATCTGCGCGATCTCACCCTGGCGTCGCTCTACGACACCATCGGCGTCGTCACCCAGGACGCCCATCTCTTTCACGCCACCATCGGCGGCAACCTCCGCTACGCCCGCCCGGAGGCCACCGAGCAGGAGATGATCGACGCTTGCAAGGCCGCCCAGATCTGGGGCCTGATCGAGTCGCTGCCCGACGGCTTCGACACCGTCGTCGGCGACCGCGGCTACCGGCTCTCCGGTGGCGAGAAACAGCGCATCGCCATGGCTCGCCTGCTGCTCAAGGCGCCGCCGGTCGTCGTCCTCGACGAGGCCACCGCGCACCTCGACTCCGAATCCGAGGCCGCCCTGCAGCGGGCACTGGAGACCGCGCTCGCCGGCCGCACCTCGCTGGTGATCGCCCACCGGCTGTCCACCATCCGCAATGCCGACCAGATCCTCGTGATCGACGACGGCCGGGTGCAGGAGAGCGGAACCCATGAGGAACTCCTCGCCCTGGACGGCCTCTACGCGGAGCTGTACCGCACCCAGTTCGCCGGCCAGGCGTCGGCCAACGGCCACGCGTCGGTCCCCGAGCCGGTCGGCTCCCGGGGGCCCCACCCGGCCGGTCCGGGAGCCGGCCCCTTCCCGGGGCCGGGTCCCAGCCCTGTCCCCTTTCCGGGGCCGGGCCCCGGCCCCTTTCCGGGCCCGCGGATGATGCCCGGCGGCCCGCCGCCCGGGCACGGCTGAGCACGTAGATCCGAGCACCGCCACCGCGTACAGCAGCAGAGGGAGATGTCCATGCATGGCACGACCGAATCCTGGCGCTCGCTGGGCGAGTTGTTCGACGCGCAGGCGGGGCGGTCGCCGGATGCGGTGGCAGTGGTCGGCGAGGGCGGCCGGGAGTGGTCGTACACGGAGCTGGCCGAGCGGGCGGACCGGGTGGCGGGTGTGCTGGCCGCGCGGGGGGTCCGGCGCGGTGACCTCGTGGCGGTGGTGCTGGACCGGTCCGCCGAGCTGGTGGCGGTGTGGCTGGGCGTGGTGAAGGCCGGGGCGGGGTTTGTGCCGGTGGATCCTGCGTATCCGGCGGAGCGGATCGGGTGGATGGTCGAGGACTCGGCGCCCGTGCTGGCGGTGTGCTCCGAGGAGACGCGGGCGTTGGTCCCGGCCGGGGTGGAGTGCCTGGTCTGGGATCCGTCCGCGGAGGCGGCGCCGGCGCCCACGGCCTTGGTGAGCGCGGACGATGTGGCGTACGTGATCTATACGTCGGGGTCGACGGGCCGTCCCAAGGGCGTGCTCGTGACGCACCGCGGCATCGGGAACATGGCGGCCGCGCAGATCGACCGGTTTGCGGTAGACGCTGATGCACGCGTGCTGCAGCTGGCGTCGCTGAGCTTCGACGCGGCGGTCTCCGAGATGTGCATGGCCCTGTTGTCGGGCGCCGCCCTGGTGATGGCCGCCGCCGACAGGCTGCCGCCGAACGGGTCGTTGAGCGAGGCGGTGGCGGAGTTCGGCGTCACGCATGTGACCGTGCCCCCGTCGGTGCTGGCGACGGTGGAGGAGCTTCCGGAGAGCCTGCGCACGCTGGTGGTGGCGGGGGAGGCCTGTGCACCGGCGCTGGTGGAGCGGTGGGCCCACGGGCTGCGGATGATCAATGGGTACGGGCCGACCGAGGTCACCGTGTGCGCGACGATGAGCGCGCCTCTGGAGCCTTCCGGGTCGGTGCCGATCGGCGGGCCGATCACCAACACGCAGGTGTTCGTGCTGGATGAGCACCTGCGGCCGGTCCCCGAGGGAGTGCTGGGCGAGTTGTACGTCGCGGGCCCGGGGCTCGCGCGGGGCTATCTGGGCCGGCCGGGCCTGACCGCGGAGCGGTTCGTCGCCTGCCCGTTCACGGGTGGCCGGATGTACCGCACCGGCGACCTGGCGAAGTGGACCGCCGAAGGCGAGCTGGTCTTCGGTGGCCGCGCCGACGAGCAGGTCAAGGTCCGCGGCTTCCGCGTCGAACCCGGCGAGATCGAGGCCGTCCTCACCCGCCACGAGAGCGTCGGCCAGGCGGCGGTGACGGCCCGCGAAGACCGCCCCGGCGACAAGCGGCTCGTCGCCTACGTCGTCCTCGACGGCGCGGCCGATGCCGCCGAGCTGCGCGACCACGTCGCAGCCCACCTGCCGGAGTACATGGTGCCCACCGCGGTCGTCGTGCTGGACGCGCTCCCGGTCACGGTGAACGGCAAGCTCGACCGCGCTGCCCTCCCCGCCCCCGACTTCACCGACGCGGCGGAGGGTCGCGGTCCGGAGACGCCCACCGAGGAGATCCTCTGCCGGCTGTACTGCGAGGTCCTCGGCCTGGAGTGGGTCAGCGCGGAGGCCTCCTTCTTCGAGCTCGGCGGCGACTCCATTCTGACGATGCTGCTGGTGTCGGTCGCCCGGCGCGCCGGGCTGGTGATCGCCCCGTACCAGGTGTTCGAACTCTGGACCCCGGCCCGCCTCGCCACCGTCGCCGAACCGCTGGACGAGGGCGCTGCGACGGGCGACCGGGCGCGGGGCGCCGGGGACCTTCCGCTCTCCCCGGCCATGCACGAACTGCTGGACCACGAGGGGCCCGTGGGGTTCCGGTCGGCCGTGCTGGAAGTGCCGGCCGGGCTGGACCTGGACGCCGTCGCCCGTGCGCTGCAGGCCCTGGTCGATCGCCACGGCGTGCTGCGGGCCCGGCTGGAGACCTCGCCGGACCGGCGGCTGACCGTACCCGAGGCGGGGTCGGTGTCCGTCCGGCCGTGGACGCGGCGGGTGGCGACGGCAGGCCTGGACGCGGAGGGGCTCCAGCAGGTGCTCGACGCCGAGTCGGCCGCGGCCGGGCGGCGGCTGGACCGGCAGGCCGGGGTGATGGCCCAGGCCGTGTGGTGCGACAACGGGCCGGATGCGCCGGGGCGGCTGCTCGTCGTCGCGGACCGGCTGGTGGTCGATGCGGAGTCCTGGCGGATCCTGCTGCCGGACCTGGCCGCCGCGGTCGCGGGGCGGGAGGCGGCGGTGCCGACGTCGTTCCGCCACTGGACGCAGGCCCTGGCCGCGCAGGCCGGCAGCGCGGAGCGGCGTGCGGAGCTGCCGGCCTGGACCGAACTGCTCGCTGCCGGTGACCCGTTGCTCACGACCCGGCCCGCCGACCCGGCACGCGACGCGGACGCTCCGGTCCGGCACGCCTCCGTACGCATCCCGGCCGAGACCACGGCGGCGCTGCTGACCGGCCTCCCGGCGGCCTTCCACACCGGCGTCGACGCCGTCCTGCTGACCGGCCTGACCGCGGCCCTCGCCGCCTGGCGCGACGGCCAGGACCGGGCCGGCGGCTTCCTCGTGGACGTGGCAGCGCCGGACCACGGGCGTAGCGCCCTGGCCGACGGCGCCGATCTCTCCCGCACCGTGGGCTCGTTCGCCCACAGCCACCCCGCCCGGCTCGACACCGGGGCCCTCGACCTCGCGGTGATCCGCGCCGGCGGCCCCGCCGCGGGCCGGGCCGTGAAGCAGATCAAGGAACAGTTGCGGGCCATCCCCGGCGACGGACTCGGCTACGGCCTGCTGCGCCGTCTCAACCCCGACACCGCCGCCACACTCGCCGCCCTGCCCACCCCCCAGCTCGGCTTCGCCGCCCCGGGCGACGACGACCGGCCGCTCACGCACCCGCTCGAAACCGCGGCCCGGGTCGACGGAGCCGAACTCGTCCTCAGCCTGGCCTGGCCCGAGCCCCTCCTCGACGAGCCGACCGCCCAGCGCCTGCTCGCCGGCTGGGCGGAGATGCTGGCAGGCCTCGCCGCACACGCCGGCGGCGGCCACACGCCGTCCGACTTCCCGCTGGTGACGCTCGACCAGGCCCAGATCGAAGAGCTCGAGGCCGAGGTGCCGGGCGGCCTGGTCGACGTACTGCCGCTGTCACCGCTCCAGGAGGGCCTGCTCTTCCACGCGATGTTCGACGAGCGGGAGCGGGACATCTATGTGGAGCAGAAGGCCCTGGACCTGGAAGGGCCGATGGACGTACGGGCGTTGCGCGCCACCTGGCAGGCACTCGTCGAGCGGCACGGCAGCCTGCGCGCCGGCTTCCGCCGGCTGGTCGGCGTGGACGAGCCCGTCCAGGTGATCGCCCGCCAGGTCGCCCCGCCCTGGCGCGAGGTGGACCTGTCGCACCTCACCCCCCAGGCGGCGCGGGACCGGGCGGACCGGCTGGAGAGCGCGGAGCGGGCCCGCCGCTTCGACCTCGCGGCCCCGCCGCTGGCGCGGATCCTGCTGGTGAAGATGGGCCCCGACCGCTACCGCATGGTCGTCACCCTGCACCACATCGTGCTCGACGGCTGGTCGCTGCGGATCCTCATCCGCGAGCTGTGGGCCGTCTATGCGGCCGGCGGCGACGCCCGCGAGCTGGCGCCGGCCACGCCGTTCGGGGACTATCTGGCCTGGCTGCGCCGCCAGGACCGGGAGGCGGCGCGCGCGGCCTGGCAGCAGGCGCTCGACGGCTTGACCGAGCCGACGACAGTCGCCGCGCTCGACCCGAACGCCGAGCCGGTCCTCACCCGCAAGATTCTGGCCGAGACCGGCGACCATCTGGACGGCGCGCTGCGGGAGCTCGCACGCAGCCACGGCGTCACGTTGAACACCGTGCTGCAGGTGGCCTGGGCCCAGGTCGTCGGCAAGCTCACCGGCAGGCGCGACGTGGTGTTCGGCGCCGCCGTGGCCGGCCGTCCGCCGGAGCTGGCGGGGATGGCGGACATGCTGGGGCTGTTCATCAACACGATCCCCGTACGGGTCCGGCTGCACCCAGCCGACTCGATCGCCGACCTGCTCGCCGTGCTGCAGGCCCAGCAGTCGGCGCTCTTCGACCACCAGCACCTCGGCCTCAAGGAGATCCGGCGCGTGGCCGGCCCGGGCGCCACGTTCGACACCCTGATGGCCTTCGAGAACTTCCACGCGGGCGAGACGGGCCCGGCCGCCCCCCTGCAGCTGACCGCCAGCACGACCCGGATGGCGACCACCTTCCCGCTGACGCTGGGGGTGGATCCGGCGGACGAGCTGAAGTTCTGGCTGGACTACCGCCCGGACGCGTTCGACGAGGAGGCGGCCCGGGGCGTGGTGGAGCGGTTGGTGCGGGTGCTGGAGCAGATGGCGGCGGACCCGGCGCAGCGGCTGAGCGAGGTCGAGGTGCTGAGCCGCGGCGAGCGGGCGCGGGTGCTGGAGGAGTGGAACGCCACCGACCGGGCTGTGCCGGTACGGCCGTTGGGTGAGCTCTTCGACGCGCAGGCGGCTGCGTCCCCGGATGCGGCGGCCGTGGTGGGGGCGGGCGGCCAGGAGTGGTCGTACGCGGAGCTGAGGGAGCGGTCCGACCAGGTGGCGGGCGTGCTGGCCGCGCGCGGTGTGGGGCGCGGGGATTTCGTTGCCGTGGTCCTGGAGCGGTCGGCGGACCTGGTGGCCGTGCTCCTGGGGGTGGTGAAGGCCGGTGCGGGGTTCGTGCCGGTGGATCCTGCCTATCCGGGCGAACGGATCGCGTGGATGGTCGAGGACGCCGCGCCGGTGCTGGCGGTCTGCTCCGAGGAGACGCGGGCGCTGGTTCCGGCCGGGGTGGAGTGCCTGGTCCGGGATCCGTCCGCGGCGGCGGAGCCGGCTCCGGCGGTCCCGGTGGGCGCCGATGACGTGGCGTACGTGATCTACACCTCGGGCTCGACCGGCCGACCCAAGGGCGTCGTCGTGTCCCACCGCGGCATCGGGAACCTGGCCGCTGCCCAGGTGGACCGCTTCGGCGTGGGCGCGGAGTCGCGGGTACTGCAGCTCGCGTCGCTGAGCTTCGACGCCGCGGTCTCCGAGATCTGCATGGCGCTGCTGTCGGGCGCGACTTTGGTGATGGCCGGCGCGGACAGGCTGCCGCCGAAGGCGCCGCTGAGCGAGGCGCTGGCCGAGTTCGGCGTCACGCATGTGACCGTGCCGCCGTCGGTGCTGGCGACGGTGGAGGAGCTGCCGCCGGGTGTACAGACCTTGGTGGTGGCGGGCGAAGCCTGCGCGCCGGGGCTGGTGGAGCGGTGGGCGCCCGGGCGGCGGGTGGTCAACGCGTACGGGCCGACCGAAGTCACCGTCTGCGCGACGATGAGCGTGCCCCTCGACCCGGCCGGGCAGGGCCCGGTGCCGATCGGCCGGCCGATCACCAACGCGAAGGTGTTCGTGCTGGACGCGTTCTTACGGCCCGTGCCCGAGGGCGTGGCAGGTGAGCTGTACGTCGCGGGCCCAGGGCTCGCGCGCGGCTACCTGCGCCGCCCGGGGCTGACGGCGGAACGTTTCGTGGCGTGCCCGTTCACGGGCGGTCGGATGTACCGGACCGGGGACCTCGCGCGGTGGACCGCGGACGGTGAACTGGTCTTCGCGGGCCGCGTCGACGAGCAGGTCAAGGTCCGCGGCTTCCGTGTCGAGCCTGGCGAGGTCGAGACCGTCCTCGCCGGCCATCACAACGTCGGCCAAGTCGCCGTCGTCGTACGGGAGGATCGCCCCGGGGACAAGCGGCTCGTCGCCTATGTCGTCTCCGAAGGCGATGCGGACCCGGCCGCGTTGCGCGATTACGTGGCCGAGCGGTTGCCGGACTACATGGTCCCCGCCGCCGTGATGACCCTCGACGCCCTCCCCATCACGGTGAACGGCAAGCTCGACCGTGCCGCCCTCCCCGCCCCCGACTTCGGCGGCGCCACCGGCCGCGGTCCCGCCACGCCGACCGAGGAGATCCTCTGCGGCCTGTACTGCGAGGTCCTCGGGCTCGAACGCGTCGGCGCCGAAGTGTCGTTCTTCGACCTCGGCGGCGACTCGATCCTCGCCATGAAGCTCATCGCCCGTATCGGCGCCGTCCTCGACACCGAGCTCAACATCGGCGAGCTATTCGCGGCGCCGACGGTGGCCGGGGTCGCCCGCCTCGTCGCGGCGGCGGGTGGTACGGCCGCCCGGGCAGCGCTGACGCCGCGGCCGCGGCCGGAGGTGCTGCCGCTTTCGTACGCCCAGCAGCGCATGTGGTTCCTCAACCAGCTGGAGGAGACCAATCCGGGTGCCGGCGCGGTCTACAACCTGCCGCTCGCCCTGCGGCTCTCCGGCGGACTGGATGTAGCCGCGCTGGAGGCGGCCCTTGGCGATGTCGCCGACCGGCACGAGAGCCTGCGGACGGTCTTTCCCGAGACGGACGGCGAGCCGTGCCAGCAGGTGCTGGAGGGCGAGGCGGGCCGGCCGCGGCTGGTGCTCGTGGAAACCAGCGAGGAGCTCCTCACGGCGGAGCTCGGGGTGCACGCTGACCGCGGCTTCGATGTGACCGTGGATCTGCCGTGGCGGATCCGGCTGCTGAAGACGGGGCCGGCGGAGTATGTGCTGCTGGTCGTGGCGCATCACATCGCGGTCGACGGGTGGTCGATGGGCGTGCTCGCGCGGGATCTGGGGGTGGCTTATGCGGCCCGGCGGGCCGGCGGGGCGCCGGGGTGGGAGCCGCTGCCGGTGCAGTACGCGGACTACGCCCTGTGGCAGCGCGAGATGCTGGGCGACCTCGACGACCCGGACAGCGTGATCAGCGGCCGGCTCGGCTACTGGCGCGAGGCGCTGGCCGGCGCGCCCCAGGAGCTCGCACTGCCGACCGACCGGCCCCGGCCGGCGGTGTCCTCCTTCCGCGGCGGCGAAGTGCCGATCCAGATCACCGCAGAGACCCACGCCCGGCTGTTGGAGGTCGCCCGCCGCGGTCGCGCGACGATGTTCATGGTGGTGCATGCCGCCCTCTCCGTGCTGCTCAGCCGGGTGGGTGCGGGCGACGACATCCCGATGGGCGTGCCGATCGCCGGCCGCGGCGACCCGGCGCTGGACGACCTGGCCGGGTTCTTCGTCAACACCCTGGTCGTCCGCGCCGATCTGAGCGCGGACCCGTCCTTCACGGAGCTGCTGGCCCAGGTGCGGACATCGGACCTGGCCGCGTACGCCCATCAGGACGTGCCCTTCGAACGGCTCGTCGAGGACCTCAACCCGTCCCGCTCGCTCTCCCACAACCCGCTGTTCCAGGTCCTGCTGGCCTTGCAGAGCGTGCCTGCGGCGCAGTGGGCCCTGCCGGGGCTGCAGGTCCGGCAGATACCGGCGGCCGCCCAGGTGCCGGCGCGCTTCGATCTGTCGGTGGACCTGGCCGAGCACCGTGATGAGGCGGGGGCGGCGGCGGGGTTGGGTGGGGCGTTGCTGTATGCGGCGGATCTGTTCGATGAGGGTACGGCGCGGGCGTTGGTGGAGCGTTTGGTGCGGGTGTTGGAGGTTGTGGCGGCTGATCCGGGGGTGCGGGTCAGTGAGATCGATGTGCTGGGGGAGGTGGAGCGGGCGCGGGTGGTGGAGGAGTGGAATGCCACTGGGGCCGTGGTGCCGGGTGGGTCGGTTGTGGAGCGTATCGAGGGGCGGGTTGCGGCGGCGCCGGATGTGGTGGCGGTGCGGTGTGGTGAGCAGGTGTTGTCGTATGGGGAGTTGGACCGGCGGGCGAATCGGCTGGCGCGGTTCCTGGACAGCGCCGGGGTGGGGCGGGAGTCGCGGGTTGCGTTGTGTCTGCCGCGGTCGGTGGAGATGGTGGTGGCGGAGCTGGCGGTGTGGAAGGCCGGTGGTGCCTTTGTGCCGTTGGATCCGGAGTATCCGGTGGACCGGTTGGGCTTCATGGTCGCGGACAGTGGTGCCGAGGTGGTCCTCGGCACGGCCGACTGCTTGGCCGAGGTGGAGCTCGGCGATGCACGCGCCGTCCTTCTCGAGGAGGTCGGCGATCTCTCGGCGGAGCCGCTCGGGACGGAGATCTCGGCAGACCAACTGGCGTATGTGATCTACACGTCGGGTTCGACGGGTCGCCCGAAGGGGGTGGCTGTCGCTCATGGTGGGGTGGCGAATCTCGCTGAGGCGATGCGTCCGGTGCTGGGGATGGATGCGGGTGTGGTGGGGCTGCAGTTCGCGTCCTTCAGCTTCGACGCCGCCGTCCTCGACGTCGTCGTCACCCTCGCCGCTGGCGGCACCCTCGCGGTGGCGACGGCGGACGAGCGCGGTGATCTGCAGGCGCTGGCGGAGATGATCGACGCCGCCGGGGTGGAGGTGGCCAGCGTGGTGCCCTCCCTGCTGGGGGTGCTGGAGCCGGCCGCTGTTCCGGGGGTGCACAACTGGGTGCTGGGAGCGGAGCGGTTGAGTGCCGATCTGGCGGGTCGGTGGTCGGCGAGCGCGCGGGTGTGGAACACGTATGGCCCGACTGAGGCCACCGTCATTACCACTGCCACCGCGACCGCACTGAAGACCGGCCTGGAGGAAGCCCCGCCGATCGGCCGGCCCCTCGCCAACAACAAAGTGTTCGTGCTGGACGAGTTCCTCAAGCCGGTCCCGGAAGGGGTCACGGGTGAGGTCTATATCGCCGGTGCGGGTCTGGCTCGGGGTTACATCGGGCGGCCGGGGCTGTCCGCGGAGCGGTTCGTCGCGTGCCCCTTCGCTGCCCCGGGTGGGCGGATGTATCGCAGCGGCGACCTGGCGAAGTGGACCGCCGACGGCGAACTGGTCTTCGCAGGCCGCATCGATGAGCAGGTCAAGGTCCGCGGTTTCCGTGTGGAGCCGGGTGAGATCGAAGCCGTTATCGCCGCGCACGAGGCTGTGGGTCAGGTCGCGGTTGTGGTCCGTGAGGACGGTCCGGGGGACAAGTGGCTGGTCGCGTATGTGGTCCCCAGTGGGGAGCTGGATGTGGCGGCGGTACGGGAGTTCGCCGCGGGGCGGCTGCCGGAGTACATGGTCCCGGCGGTCGTGGCGCTGGAGGCGCTGCCGTTGACGGTCAACGGCAAGCTGGACCGCTCGGCGCTCCCTGTCCCGGACACTGCCGGGATGGCGGTGGGCCGGGCTGCGGAGACGCCTGCCGAGGTGGTCTTGTGTGGTCTGTTCGCTGAGGTTCTCGGTCTCGATGAGGTCAGCGCGGATGCGTCGTTCTTCGAGTTGGGTGGCGACTCGATCATGTCGATGCTGCTGGTGTCGAGGGCGCGTAAGGCGGGCTTGGTGGTGACGGCGCGGCAGGTGTTCGAGCGTCAGTCTCCGGCGGGCCTGGCCGTGGTTGCCGGGGAGGTCGGTGCCGGTGGCGTCGTCGGCGGCGGTGAGCCGGGCACCGGTGAGGTGCCGCTGACCCCCGTCATGCACGAGTTGCTCGGGCGGGCTGGAGCGGAGCGTATCGGAGGGGTGTATCAGTCGACGGTGGTGGTGGCCCCGGCGGGGATGCGACTGGAGACGCTGATCGACGCCGTCCAGGCAGTCGTTGATCACCACGACATCCTGCGGGCCCGGCTCGAGACCGAGCCCGTACCCCGCCTGGTCGTCCCCCCGACCGCGTCCGCGGCCCCCTGGGTGCACCGGGTCGATGCGACCGCCGGCGATCTGGACCGCCTCATCGCCGAGGAGTCCCGGGCCGCCACGGACCGGCTCGACCCACAGGCGGGTGTGATGGCCCAGGTGGTCTGGTTCGACGCCGGCCCGGACACCCCCGGACGGCTCCTGCTCACCGTCCACCACCTGGCGGTGGACACGCTCTCCCTCCGGATCCTCGTCCCGGATCTCGCGCAGGCCTACGCAGACCTGGCCGTCGGCCGCGAGGTCGCGTTGGAGCCGGTGCCCACCTCCTTCCGGCACTGGGCCCGCGCCCTGCAGGCCGAAGCCACCGGCCGGCCGCGGCTCGCAGAACTCCCTGCCTGGACCCGGCTGCTGCGCGACTCCGACGCGCCGCTCGGCGACCGGCCCCTGGACCCGGCCCGTGACGTGGGCGTCACGCTGCAGCGGGTCTCCGTGACGGCCTCGGCGGAGCTCACCGGCACCCTGCTGACGGCGGTCCCGGCCGCCTTCCACGCCGGGATCGACGATGTGCTGCTCACCGCCCTGGCCTCCGCGGTCACGGAGTGGCGGCGGCACCGCGGGCAGGACGCGGGGGGCGGGGTCCTCGTGGACGTGGAAGGCCACGGCCGGACGGCCGATGGTCTCGATCTGGTCCGTACGGTGGGCTGGTTCACCAGCACCACTCCGGTGCGGCTCGACCCCGCGACGCTGGACTTCGCGGGGCTGCGCGGCGGCGGGCCGGCGGCGGGACGGGCCGTCAAGCAGATCAAGGAACAGCTCCGCGCGGTCCCGGGCGACGGCCTCGGCCACGGCCTGCTCCGGTATCTCAACCCCGAGACCGCGCCCGCCCTCGCCGCGCTGCCCACCGCCCAGATCGGCTTCAACTACCTGGGCCGCTTCGCCGACGGGACACCGGACCGGACAGCCGCCTGGTCCGCCGCCCCCGAAGGCAGCTTCGGCGGCGGAGCGGGCGACAAGGTCCCGCTGGCCCACGCCCTGGAGGCCGTCGGCCTGGTCCGCGACCTGCCGGACGGCCCGCGGCTCACGCTGACGCTCGCCTGGCCCCGGCACATCCAGCACACCGAGGACATGCGGCAACTCGCCGACGGCTGGCTGGCGATGCTCACCGGCCTCGCCACCCACACCACCGGCTCCGGCGGCGGCCACACGCCGTCGGACTTCTCACTGATCACGCTCGACCAGAGCCAGATCGACGCGCTCGAAGCGGAACTCGCGGACAAGGGGGGAGCACGATGACTCAGATGCGAGTCCAGGACGTCTGGCCGCTGTCGCCGCTGCAGGAGGGCCTGCTGTTCCACGCGGTGTACGACGAGCAGGGCACCGACGTCTATGTCGAGCAGCTCGTGCTGGACCTGGCAGGAGACGTCGACTCGGCGGTGCTGCGGGCCTCGTGGCAGGCGCTGCTCGACCGGCACGAGAGCCTGCGCGCCGGCTTCCGGCAGCTGGCCGGGGTGGCGCAGCCGGTGCAGATCATCGCCCGGGGCGTGACCCTGCCGTGGCGGGAGGAGGATCTGTCCGGGCTGGATGCCGATGTGGCCCGGGCGGAGTCGGAGCGGCTGGGGATCGAGGAGCGGGAGCGGCGGTTCGACCTGGCGGTGCCGCCGCTGCTGAAGGTGCTGCTGGTCAAGGTCGGGCCTGACCAGTACCGGATGATGATCACGTTGCACCACATCCTGCTGGACGGCTGGTCGCTGCCGGTGCTGATGCGGGAGTTGTGGACGTGTTACGAGGCCGGGGGCAGCGCCCGCGGTCTGCCGCCCGTCACCCCGTACCGCGACTACCTCGCCTGGCTCGCCCGCCAGAACAAAGAAGCCGCGCGCGACGCCTGGCGGCAGGAGCTGGCGGGTGCGGAGGAGCCGACGCTGGTGGCCCCGGGCGAGCAGTCCGCCGCCGCCCCTGTCGCCTCCGGCAAGGCGGCCACCGACGCCGGCGCGGAGCTCGCCGGCCGGCTGCGGGACCTCGCCCGCCGCAACGGCCTGACCCTGAACACCGTGATCCAGGCCGCCTGGGCCGTCGTGCTCGGCCGGCTGACCGGCCGCCGCGACGTGGTGTTCGGCGCGACGGTGGCGGGGCGGCCCGCGGATCTGCCCGGTATGGAGAGCATGCTGGGGCTCTTCATCAACACGGTGCCCGTACGCGTGCACTTCGACCCCGCGCAGTCGGTCACGGCCATGCTGACGGAGCTGCAGGACCGGCAGTCGGCGCTGCTCGGCCACCAGCACCTGGGCCTCACCGAGATCCAGCGGCTGGCCGGGCCCGGCGCGACGTTCGACACGATCATGGCGTTCGAGAACCACCCCATCGGGGCACAGGAGTCCACCGCGGCCGCTGGGGTGCAGGTCACCGGCACGGCGATGCGGGAGTCCACCAACTTCCCGCTGTCGCTGGGCGTGCACCCGACGGAGGAGCTGCGGCTGCGGCTGGACTACCGGCCGGATCTGTTCGACGCCGAGGCGGCACAGGAGCTCCTTGAGCGCTTGGTACGGGTGTTGGGGCAGATGGCGGCTGATCCGGGGGTGCGGGTCAGTGAGATCGATGTGCTGGGGGAGGTGGAGCGGGCGCGGGTGGTGGAGGAGTGGAATGCCACTGGGGCCGTGGTGCCGGGTGGGTCGGTTGTGGAGCGTATCGAGGGGCGGGTTGCGGCGGCGCCGGATGTGGTGGCGGTGCGGTGTGGTGAGCAGGTGTTGTCGTATGGGGAGTTGGACCGGCGGGCGAATCGGCTGGCGCGCTTCCTGGACAGCGCCGGGGTGGGGCGGGAGTCGCGGGTTGCGTTGTGTCTGCCGCGGTCGGTGGAGATGGTGGTGGCGGAGCTGGCGGTGTGGAAGGCCGGTGGTGCCTTTGTGCCGTTGGATCCGGAGTATCCGGTGGACCGGTTGGGCTTCATGGTCGCGGACAGTGGTGCCGAGGTGGTCCTCGGCACGGCCGACTGCTTGGCCGAGGTGGAGCTCGGCGATGCACGCGCGGTCCTTCTCGAGGACGTCGACGGGTTCTCGGCGGAGCCGCTCGGGACGGAGATCTCGGCAGACCAACTGGCGTATGTGATCTACACGTCGGGTTCGACGGGTCGCCCGAAGGGGGTGGCTGTCGCTCATGGTGGGGTGGCGAACCTTGCTGAGGCGATGCGTCCGGTGCTGGGGATGGATGCGGGTGTGGTGGGGCTGCAGTTCGCGTCCTTCAGCTTTGATGCCGCCGTGCTGGATGTGGTCGTGACGCTGGCCGCGGGTGGCACCTTAGCCGTCGCCACGTCCGCCGAGCGCGGTGATCTGCAGGCGCTGGCGGAGATGATCGACGCCGCCGGGGTGGAGGTGGCGAGCGTGGTGCCCTCCCTGCTGGGGGTGCTGGAGCCGGCTGCTGTTCCGGGGGTGCGCAATTGGGTGCTGGGAGCGGAGCGGTTGAGCGCTGATCTGGCCGACCGGTGGTCGGCCGGCGCCCAGGTGTGGAACACGTATGGCCCGACTGAGGCCACCGTCATTACCACCGCCACCGCGACCGCACTGAAGACCGGCCTGGGGGAAGCCCCGCCGATCGGCCGGCCCCTCGTCAACAACAAGGTGTTCGTGCTGGACGAGTTCCTCAAGCCGGTCCCGGAAGGGGTCACGGGTGAGGTCTATATCGCCGGTGCGGGTCTGGCTCGGGGTTACATCGGGCGGCCGGGGCTGTCCGCGGAGCGGTTCGTCGCGTGCCCCTTCGCTGCCCCGGGTGGGCGGATGTATCGCAGCGGCGACCTGGCGAAGTGGACCGCCGACGGCGAGCTGGTCTTCGCAGGCCGCATCGATGAGCAGGTCAAGGTCCGCGGCTTCCGCGTCGAGCCCGGCGAGATCGAAGCCGTCCTCAGCGGCCACCCGACCGTGGCCCAGGCCGCCGTGGTCATCCGCGAGGACCACCCGGGGGACCGGCGTCTCGTGGCCTACGTGGTCCCCGCCGGCGAGCTCGACCCGGCAGCCCTGCGCGGCCTCGCCGCCAACCGGCTGCCGGAGTACATGATCCCCGCGATCGTGCCCCTCGACGCACTGCCGCTCACCGTCAACGGCAAGCTGGACCGCGCCGCCCTCCCCGCCCCCGACACCGCCGGCACCACCGAGGGCCGCGCCCCCGCCACCCCCACCGAGGAGATCCTCTGCGGGCTCTTCACCGAAGTCCTCGGCCTGAACCAGGTCAGCGCCGACGCCTCCTTCTTCGAGCTCGGCGGCGACTCCCTCCTCGCCATGAAGCTCATCGCCCGCATCCGCCCCGTCCTCGACAGCGAACTGCGCATCGCCGACCTGTTCGCCGCCCCGACCGTCGCCGACGCCGCCCGCCGGATCGACGCCGAGCGCGGCGACGCGCGGCCGCCGCTGGAGCCGCAGCCGCGGCCCGAGCAACTGCCGCTGTCGTACGGGCAGCAGCGGATGTGGTTCCTCAACCGGCTGGAGACGCTCGGAGAGGGAGCCGAGGGCGTCTACAACATGCCGCTCGCGCTGCGGCTCTCCGGCGCCCTCGACACCGGCGCGCTGGACGCCGCCCTCGCCGACGTCGCCGACCGGCACGAGAGCCTGCGGACGGTCTTCCCGGAGACCGACGGCGTACCGCGGCAGCAGGTGCTGGACGGCCCCGCGGCGCATCCGCCGCTGGTGGTCGTCGACGTCCCCGCGGACCAGGTCGAAGCGGAGCTGAGCGCGCACGCCGGCCGCGGCTTCGAGCTGAGCACCGAACTCCCGTGGCGGGCGCGGCTGCTGGTCACCGGACCCACGGAGTACGTGCTGCTCATCGTGGCGCACCACATCGCCGTCGACGGCTGGTCGATGGGCGTCCTCGCGCAGGACCTGAGCACGGCCTACGCGGCCCGTCGGCAGGGCCGGGCGCCGGTGTGGGAGCCGCTGCCCGTGCAGTACGCCGACTTCGCCCTCTGGCAGCGGCAGCTTCTGGGGGAGCAGGGCGACGCGGACAGCCTGCTGAGCGATCAACTCGCCTACTGGCACGACGCCCTGGCGGGCGCGCCGCAGGAGCTGGCGCTGCCGACAGACCGGCCGCGCCCGGCGGTGTCGTCGTACGCGGGCGGCCTGGTCCCCCTCCGGATCGACGCCCGCACCCATGCCCGCCTCGTCGAGGTCGCCCAGCGCGGCGGGGCCACGGTTTTCATGGTCGTGCACGCCGCGCTGGCGGCGCTCCTCGCCCGGATGGGCGCCGGCACGGACATCCCCATCGGCACGGCCACCGCCGGCCGCGGCGACGCGGCGCTGGACGGGCTGACCGGCTTCTTCGTCAACACGCTCGTGCTGCGCACCGACCTGAGCGGCGACCCCGCCTTCACCGAGCTCCTGGCCCGGGTACGGGAGACCGACCTGGCCGCGTACGCCCACCAGGACGTGCCCTTCGAGCACCTCGTCGAGGACCTCGCGCCGTCGCGCTCGCTGTCCCGCAACCCGCTGTTCCAGGTCATGCTGTCGCTGCGGAACGTCCCGTCCGCGCAGTGGGACCTGCCCGGTCTCCAGGTCCGGCTGACCCCGCCCGGCTCTCTCGCCGCCCGCTTCGACCTGTCGGTCGACCTGTCCGAACACCGCGACGACGACGGCAGCCCGGCCGGCATCGGCGGCGAGATCTTCTACGCCACCGAGCTGTTCGACGAGGACACCGTTCAGGACCTGGCCCGGCGGCTGGCGCGGGTGCTGGAGCAGATCGCCGCCGACCCCGCCGCGCCCCTCAGCCGGCTGCAGATCCTGGACCCGGCCGAGCGGCGCACCGTCGTCCAGGACTGGAACCGCACGGCCCGGGACGTGCCGGAGGGCACGCTGGCCGAGCTGTTCGAAGCACAGGTGCAGCGGACCCCCGATGCCGTGGCCGTCGTCGGGGCGGAGCGCAGCCTGACGTATGCACAGCTGGAGGAGCAGAGCAACCGGCTGGCGCACGAGCTGATCGCCCGCGGCGTCGGTCCCGAGGACCTGGTCGGCGTGGCCATGGAGCGGTCCGTCGAGCTGATGGCCGTGCTGCTGGCCGTGGTCAAGGCAGGCGCGGGCTATCTGCCCATCGACCCCCGGTATCCGGCGCAGCGGATCGCGTTCATGCTGGCCGACGCCCGGCCGAAGCTGATGCTGTGCACCGGCGGGACCGAGGTCGCGCCGGCCGCCGGCACGCTGCCCCGGCTGGTCCTCGACGACCCGGAGGTGACCACCGCGCTGGCGGCCCGCCCGGCCACCGCCCCCGGCGACGCGGACCGCATCCGGCCGCAGCGGCTGCAGCACCCCGCGTACGTCATCTACACCTCCGGCTCCACCGGCACCCCGAAGGGCGTCGTGGTCACCCACGGCGGAGTGGGCAGCCTGGCGGCGAGCCACATCGCACGGTTCCGGCCCGAACCCGGCGCGCGCATTCTGCAGTTCGCCTCGCCGAGCTTCGACGCCGCGTTCGCCGAGTTCTGCACCGCCCTGCCCGCGGGTGCCGCCCTCGTCATGGCGGACCGCGACATGCTGCCGCCGTACGGGTCGCTGGCAGGCGTGGCCGCCGAGTTCGGCGTGACGCATCTGACCGCGCCGCCGTCCGTGCTCGCCGCCGCCGACGAGCTGCCCGCCACCGTGACCACCGTCGCGGTCGCGGGCGAGGTGTGCCCGCCCGCGCTGGTCGGACGGCTGGCGCCGGGCCGGCGGATGATGAACGCGTACGGCCCCACCGAGGCCACCGTCTGCGTCACCTTGAGCGACCCGCTCACCCCGGCTGACGCCGACGCCCCCGTGCCGATCGGACGGCCGCTCGAGAACGGGCAGACGTATGTCCTGGACGAGTTCCTGCAGCCCGTCCCCGCCGGCGTCACGGGAGAGCTCTATCTCGCCGGCCCCGGCCTGGCCCGCGGCTATCTCGGCCGCTCGGCGCTGACCGCCGAGCGCTTCGTGGCCTGCCCGTTCGCTGCCGTCGACGAACCCGGCCACCCCGGCGGGCGGATGTACCGCACCGGGGATCTGGCCTACTGGACCCCCGACGGCCGGCTCGTCGTCGTCGGCCGGGCCGACACCCAGATCAAGATCCGCGGCTTCCGGGTGGAGCCCGGCGAGATCGAGGCCGCGCTGGCCGCCCACCCGGCCGTCGGCCGGTCCGCCGTCGTGGTCCGCGAGGACCGCCCCGGGGACAGGCGGCTCGTCGCCTACGTCGTCCCCGAGGGCACCGAAGAGCCGGGCGGGCTGCGGGAGTACGTGGCCGAGCGGCTGCCGGACTATCTGGTCCCGGCCGCGGTGATGGTCCTCGACTCCCTCCCCGTCACGGTGAACGGCAAGCTCGACCGCGACGCCCTGCCCGCCCCCGACTACGCGGGCCTTACCGGCCGGCGCGCGCCCGCGACCCCCATCGAGGAGGCGCTGTGCGGGCTGTTCGCCGACATCCTCGGCCTCGACCAGGTCGGCGTCGACGCGTCGTTCTTCGAGCTGGGCGGTGACTCGCTGCAGGCGATGCGGCTGATCGCCCGGATCCGCGCCGTCCTGGACGCCGAGCTGAGCATCCGGCAGCTGTTCGCCGAGCCGACCGTCGCCGGGGTCGCCCGGCAGCTCGCCGGTGGGGGAGACGTGCAGCTGTCGCTCACGCCGCAGCCCCGGCCGGAGGTCGTGCCGCTGTCGTTCGGGCAGCAGCGGATGTGGTTCGTCAACCAGATGGAGGAGGCCCAACAGGGCGGCGAGGCCGCGTACAACCTGCCGCTGCGCTACCGCATCTCCGGCGACCTCGATGTCGCCGCGCTGGAAGCCGCCCTGCGCGACCTCGCCGACCGGCACGAGAGCCTGCGCACGATCTACCCCGAGACGGACGGCGTGCCGCGCCAGCAGGTCCTCGAAGGCCTGGCCGGCCGGCCGCCGCTGGTCGTCCTCGACACCCCCGGCGACCGGGTCGAGCAGGTGCTCGCCGAGCAGACCGAGGAGCGCTTCGACCTGAGCGCCGACCTCCCGTGGCGGATCCGGCTGCTGAAGACCGGTCACGCCGAGTACGTGCTGCTGATCGTCGCGCACCACATCGCGGTCGACGGCTGGACGATGGACCTGCTCCTCAAGGACCTCGAACTGGCCTACACGGCCCGGCTGCACGGTCGCCGGCCGGCCTGGGAGCCGCTGCCGGTGCAGTACGCCGACTACGCACTCTGGCAGCGCCGGCTGCTCGGCGACCTGGACGCCCCCGACAGCCTGATCAGCGCCCAGCTGGACTACTGGCGGCAGACCCTGGCCGGCGCGCCCCAGGAGCTCGCGTTGCCGGCCGACCGGTCCCGGCCCGCGGTGTCCTCGTACCGTGGCGGGGCGGCCGGGGTGCGGATCGACGTGCCCGCCCATGCCCGGCTGGTGGAGGTCGCAAGACGCGGCGACGCCACGATGTTCATGGTCGTGCACGCGGCGCTGGCGCTGCTGCTGTCCCGGCTGGGCGCCGGGCAGGACATCCCCGTCGGCACGGCCGTCGCCGGCCGCGGCGACGCCGCGCTGGACGGATTGGCCGGCTTCTTCGTCAACACCCTGGTGCTGCGTACGGACCTGAGCGACGACCCCACCTTCGAGCAGCTGCTGGCCCGGGTGCGGGAGACCGACCTGGCCGCGTACGCGCATCAGGACCTGCCCTTCGAGCACCTCGTCGAGGACCTCAACCCCGCCCGCTCGCTGGCCCGGCACCCGCTGTTCCAGGTCATGCTCTCCGTGCAGACGATGCCGCCCGGGCAGTGGGAGCTGCCGGGCGTCCAGGTGCGGCCGATGACGCCCGGGGCAGCGGCGGCCCGGGTCGACATGTCGCTGACCCTGGCGGAGCACCGGGACGGCGAGGGCAACCCGGCGGGCATCGACGGCGATCTGCTGTATGCCACGGACCTGTTCGACGAGGCCACCGCGCGCGTGGTGGCGGAGCGGCTGGTGCGGGTGCTGGAGCAGATCGCCTCGGATCCGGCGGCGCGGCTGAGCGAGGTCGAAGTGCTCGGCGGCGCGGAGCGGGCGCGGTTGGTGGAGGAGTGGAACGCCACCGAGCTGGCTGTGCCGGTACGGCCGTTGGGTGAACTGTTCGACGTGCAGGCGGGGCGGTCGCCGGATGCGGTGGCGGTGGTGGGTGCGGGCGGTCTGGAGTGGTCGTACGCGGAGCTGGCCGAGCGGGCGGACCGGGTGGCGGGTGTGCTGGCCGCGCGGGGTGTGGGGCGTGGCGATCTCGTGGCGGTGGTGCTGGACCGGTCCGTCGAGCTGGTGGCGGTGTGGCTGGGGGTGGTGAAGGCCGGGGCGGGGTTTGTGCCGGTGGATCCTGCGTATCCGGCGGAGCGGATCGGGTGGATGGTCGAGGACTCGGCGCCTGCGCTCGTCCTCTGCTCCGAGGAGACGCGGGTGTTGGTTCCGGCCGGGGTGGAGTGCCTGGTGTGGGATCCGTCCGCGGAGGCGGCGCCGGCCCCCACGGCCTTGATGAGTGCGGACGATGTGGCGTACGTGATCTATACGTCGGGGTCGACGGGCCGTCCCAAGGGTGTGGCGGTGACGCACCGCGGCATCGGGAACCTCGCGGCTGCCCAGATCGACCGGTTCGAGGTGGATGCGGGTTCGCGGGTGCTGCAGCTGGCGTCGCTGAGCTTCGACGCGGCGGTCTCCGAGATGTGCATGGCCCTGTTGTCGGGCGCCGCCCTGGTGATGGCCGACGCCGACAAGCTCCCGCCGAACGGGTCGTTGACCGAAGCGGTGACGGAGTTCGGCGTCACCCATGTGACCGTGCCGCCGTCCGTGCTGGCGACGGTGGAGGAGCTGCCGCAGAGCCTGCGCACCCTCGTGGTGGCGGGTGAAGTGTGCCCGCCGGCGCTGGTGGAGAAGTGGGCGCCGGGGCGACGGATGGTCAATGCGTACGGGCCGACCGAGGTCACCGTCTGCGCCACCATGAGCGCGCCTCTGGAGCCATCCGGACCGATATCCATCGGCCGTCCGATCTCCAACACCGGCGTCTATGTGCTGGATGAGCACCTGCGGCCGGTCCCCGTGGGTGTGCTGGGTGAGCTGTACGTCGCGGGCCCCGGCCTCGCCCGCGGCTATCTGGGCCGCCCGGGGCTGACGGCGGAACGTTTCGTGGCGTGCCCGTTCACGGGCGGCCGGATGTACCGCACCGGGGACCTGGCGAAGTGGACGGCCGACGGCGAGCTGGTCTTCGGCGGCCGTACGGACGAGCAGGTCAAGGTCCGCGGCTTCCGCATCGAGCCTGGCGAGGTCGAGGCCGTCCTCGCCGGCCACCAGAATGTCGGCCAAGTCGCCGTCGTCGTACGGGAGGACCGCCCCGGGGACAAGCGGCTCGTCGCCTATGTCGTCCCCGAAGGCGATGCGGACCCGGCCGCGTTGCGCGACTACGTGGCCGAGCGGTTGCCGGACTACATGGTCCCCGCCGCCGTGATGACCCTCGACGCCCTCCCCATCACGGTGAACGGCAAGCTCGACCGTGCCGCCCTCCCCGCCCCCGACTTCACCGACGCCGCAGAGGGTCGCGGTCCGGCCACCCCCACCGAAGAGATGCTCAGCGGCCTCTACTGCGAGGTCCTCGGCCTGGAGTGGGTCAGCGCCGACGCCTCCTTCTTCGACCTCGGCGGCGACTCCCTCCTCGCCATGCGGCTCATCGCCCGGATCCGCGCCGTCCTCGATGCCGAGGTCAGCATCGGCGAGCTGTTCGCCGCCCCCACCGTCGCCGGCGTCGCCCAGCTGGTGGGCGAGCTCGCCGGCGAGTCCCGGGCGCCGTTGACGGCGCGGCCGCGGCCGGAGGTGCTGCCGCTGTCGTTCGAGCAGCAGCGGATGTGGTTCCTCAACCGGCTCGAAGGCGCCGGCGAGGGCGCCGCGTACAACCTCCCCCTGGCCCTGCGGCTCTCCGGCGACCTCGACGTCGCCGCGCTGGAAGCTGCCCTTGGCGACGTCGCCGACCGGCACGAGAGCCTGCGGACGGTCTTCCCGGAGACCGCGGGCGTCCCCCGCCAGCAGGTCGTGCACGGCGCGGCGGGCCGGCCCTCGCTGACGGTGGTGCACGCCGCCGCGGACGAGGTGCCCGGGCAGCTCGCGGCGTACGCGAACAAGGTGTTCGACGTCCGCACCGAACTGCCCTGGCGCGTACGGCTCCTGGTGACCGGCCCGGCCGAGTACGTACTCCTGGGCGCTGTCCACCACATCGCCGCCGACGGCTGGTCGATGGGCATCCTCGCGCGCGACATCGGCGCCGCCTACGCGGCCCGATGCGCGGGCCGGCTCCCGGGCTGGGAGCCGCTGCCGGTGCAGTACGGGGACTACGCGCTCTGGCAGCGCGAGGTGCTCGGCGAGCTCGACGATCCGGACAGCCTGGTCAGCGGGCAGCTGGACTACTGGCGGCAGGCGCTCGCCGGCGCCCCGCAGGAGCTGGACCTGCCGACCGACCGGCCCCGCCCGGCGGTGTCCTCGTTCACCGGCGGCGAGATGCCGTTCGAGGTGGACGCACAGACCCACGCCCGGCTGGTGGAGCTCGCCCAGCGCGGCCGGGCGACGATGTTCATGGTGATGCACGCCGCGATCACCACCCTCCTCTCGCGGATGGGCGCCGGCACGGACATCCCCATCGGCACGGCGACCGCGGGCCGCGGCGACGCCGCGCTGGACGGGCTGGCCGGCTTCTTCATCAACACCCTGGTGCTGCGCACCGACCTGAGCGGCGACCCGTCGGCCGCCGAACTGCTGGACCGCGTCCGGCAGACCGACCTGGCCGCGTACGCGCATCAGGATGTGCCGTTCGAGCGGTTGGTCGAGGACCTCAACCCGGCCCGCTCGCTGGGCCGGCACCCGCTGTTCCAGGTGTCGCTCACCATGCAGAACCTGCCGCAGAGCCGTCGGCAGTGGGAGCTGTCCGGGCTGGAGGTGAGCGGTCTGCCGGCCGCCTCGCCGGCGGCCCGGTTCGATCTGTCGGCGACGGTGGCCGAACGGCGCGACGAGGATGGGGCGCCGGCGGGGCTGGCGGGCTCGCTGTTGTATGCGACTGATCTGTTCGATGAGGGCACGGTGCGGTTGTTGGCGCAGCGGTTGGTGCGGGTGTTGGAGCAGGTGGCGGTTGATCCGCGGGCGCGGGTCAGTGAGATCGATGTGCTGGCGGAGAGCGAGCGGGCGCGGGTGGTGGCGGAGTGGAATGCCACTGAGCGTCCGGTGCCGGCGGCGTCGTTGGTGGAGTTGTTCGCGGCGCAGGTCGCGGCGGTGCCGGATGCGGTGGCTGTGGTGGGTGTGGACGGCCGGGAGTGGTCGTACGGGGAGTTGGCCGAGCGTTCGGACTCGGTGGCGTGTGAGCTTGCGGCCCGGGGTGTGGGGCGTGGGGATCTGGTCGGCGTGGTGATGGAGCGGTCGGCGGAGCTGGTGGCGGTGCTGCTGGGGGTGGCGAAGGCTGGTGCCGGTTATGTGCCGGTGGATACGGCGTGGCCGGTGGCGCGGCGGGAGTTGGTGCTGGGTCAGGTCGGGTTGGTGGTGGCGGGCCGGGTGCTGGAGGTGCCGGGTGCGGTGCCGGTGGAGGAGTTGTTCGGTGGGCGGGGCGGCGTGCCGGATGTGGTGCTCTCGGCGCAGGATGTGGCGTATGTGATGTTCACGTCCGGCTCCACGGGCGTCCCGAAGGGCGTGGCGGTCAGCCACGGAGCCGTGGCCGCGCTGCTCACCGACCGGTGCTGGAGCGCGGCGGCGCGCGATCGCGTTCTGCTGCATGCGCCGCATGCGTTCGATGTGTCGACGTACGAGATATGGGTGCCGCTGGTCAGTGGTGGCCGGGTGGTGGTGGCGCCGCCGGGTCCGATGGACGCGGGCACGCTGGCGGGTCTGGTGCGGGCACATGGGCTGACGGCGGTGCATGTGACGGCCGGTCTGTTCGGTGTGCTGGCGGAGGAGTCGCCGGAGTGCCTGTCGGGTCTGGCTGAGGTGCTGACCGGCGGTGACGTGGTGCCCGCGGGGGCGATCGCCCAGGTCAAGGCCGCTTGCCCGGAGATCGAGATCCGGCACATGTACGGGCCTACCGAGACCACTCTGTGCGCCACGACCCACGTCATTCCCGCTGCGGCCCAGGCTCCGGCGGTGCTGCCGATCGGCCGGCCGCGCGGCAACACCAAGGCTTTCGTCCTCGACGAGTACCTCAAGCCCGTCCCCGTCGGGGTGATGGGCGAGCTCTATCTCGCCGGCGCCGGCGTCGCCCGCGGGTACACGGGGCACCCCGGCCTCACGGCCGAGCGCTTCGTCGCCGCGCCCTTCGTCGAGCCGGGGGCACGGATGTACCGCACCGGGGACCTCGCGCGGTGGACCGCGGACGGTGAACTGGTCTTCGCGGGCCGGGCGGACGAGCAGGTGAAGATCCGCGGCTTCCGGGTGGAGCCGGGGGAGATCGAGGCCGTGCTCGCTGCTCACGAGAGCGTGGGCCAGGTTGCGGTCGTCGTACGGGAGGACCGCGAGGGCGACAAGCGGCTCGTCGCCTATCTCGTACCCGACGGTGCGGCGGACCTGGCCGGGCTGCGGGAGTACGTGGCCGAGCGGCTGCCGGACTACATGGTCCCGGCCGCCTTCGTCACCCTCGACACCCTCCCCGTCACCGTCAACGGCAAGCTCGACCGCTCCGCCCTCCCCGCCCCCGACTTCGGCGGCGCCACCGGGCGCGGCCCCGCCACCCCGGCCGAGGAGATCGTCGCTGGGCTCTTCGGCGAGGTGCTCGGGCTGGACTGGGTGGACACGGAGGCCTCGTTCTTCGACCTCGGCGGCGACTCCCTCCTGGCCATGCGGCTCATCGCCCGCATCCGTGCCGTCCTTGGGGCGGAGCTCACCATCGGCGAGCTCTTCGCCGCTCCCTCGGTCGCCGGCGTCGCCCGGCTGGCCGGCGCGGCAGCCGGCCAGACGCGCTCGGCGCTGACGGCGCGGCCGCGGCCGGAGGTGCTGCCGCTGTCGTTCGAGCAGCAGCGGATGTGGTTCCTCAACCGGCTCGAAGGCGCGGGCGAGGGCGCGGCGTACAACCTCCCCCTGGCCCTGCGGATGTCCGGCGACCTGGACATCGCGGCCCTGGAGACCGCCCTTGGCGACGTCGCCGACCGGCACGAGAGCCTGCGCACGGTCTTCCCGGAGACCGCGGGCGTCCCCCGCCAGCAGGTGCTCGAAGGCGCCGCCGGCCGGCCGCCGCTGGTCGTGGTGGACACCACCGAGGACGAGATCGAGGGTGCCCTCACGGCCCACGTGGGCCGCGGCTTCGACGTCAGCGTCGACCTACCCTGGCGGATCCGGCTGCTCAGGACCGGCCCCACGGACTACATCCTGCTGATCGTGGCGCACCACATCGCGGTCGACGGCTGGTCGATGGGCGTCCTCGCGCAGGACCTGGAGACGGCCTACACCGCCCGACGGCAGGGCCGGCTCCCGGGCTGGGAGCTGCTGCCCGTGCAGTACGCGGACTACGCCCTCTGGCAGCGCACGGAGCTGGGCGAGCTCGACGATCCGGACAGCCTGGTCAGCGGGCAGCTGGACTACTGGCGGCAGGCGCTCGCCGGCGCGCCGGAGGAGCTGGACCTGCCGACCGACCGGCCCCGCCCGGCCGCGTCGTCGTTCCGCGGGCGCACCCTGCCGGTGGAGGTGGACGCACAGACCCACGCCCGGCTGGTGGAGCTGGCGCGGCACGGCCGGGCGACGATGTTCATGGTCGTGCACGCCGCGCTGGCGGTGCTGCTGTCCCGGATGGGCGCGGGCCAGGACATCCCGGTCGGCACGGCGACCGCGGGCCGCGGTGACGCGGCGCTGGACGGGCTGGCCGGCTTCTTCGTCAACACCCTGGTGCTGCGCACCGACCTGAGCGCCGACCCGGGCTTCGACGAGCTGCTGACCCGGGTGCGGGAGGCCGATCTGGCCGCGTACGCGCATCAGGATGTGCCGTTCGAGCGGCTGGTCGAGGACCTCAACCCGGCCCGGTCGCTCTCCCGGAACCCGCTGTTCCAGATCACGCTCGTCCTGCAGAACCTGCCCGCGTCCCAGGGGCGGTGGAATCTGCCCGGGCTGCAGGTCGGGCCGCTGGAGGCCACGTCGCAGGAGTCGACCGCCAAGTTCGACCTGTCGCTGACCCTGGCCGAACGGCGGGACAGCGAAGGCGACCCGGCGGGGCTGGCGGGCTCGCTGTTGTATGCGACTGATCTGTTCGATGAGGGCACGGTGCGGTTGTTGGCGCGGCGGTTGGTGCGGGTGTTGGAGCAGGTGGCGGTTGATCCGCGGGTGCGGGTCAGTGAGATCGAGGTGCTGGCGGAGAGCGAGCGGGCGCGGGTGGTGGCGGAGTGGAATGCCACTGAGCGTCCGGTGCCGGCGGTGTCGTTGGTGGAGTTGTTCGCGGCCCGGGTCGCGGTGGTGCCGGATGCGGTGGCTGTGGTGGGTGTGGACGGCCGGGAGTGGTCGTACGGGGAGTTGGCCGAGTGCTCGGACTCGGTGGCGTGTGAGCTTGCGGCCCGGGGTGTGGGGCGTGGCGATCTGGTCGGCGTGGTGATGGAGCGGTCGGCGGAGCTGGTGGCGGTGCTGCTGGGGGTGGCGAAGTCTGGTGCCGGTTATGTGCCGGTGGATACGGCGTGGCCGGTGGCGCGGCGGGAGTTGGTGCTGGGTCAGGTCGGGTTGGTGGTGGCGGACCGGGTGCTGGAGGTGCCGGGTGCGGTGCCGGTGGAGGAGTTGTTCGGTGGGCGGGAGGGCGTGCCGGATGTGGTGCTCTCGGCGCAGGATGTGGCGTATGTGATGTTCACGTCGGGCTCCACGGGCGTCCCGAAGGGCGTGGCGGTCAGCCACGGAGCCGTGGCCGCGCTGCTCACCGACCGGTGCTGGAGCGCGGCGGCGCGCGATCGCGTTCTGCTGCATGCGCCGCATGCGTTCGATGTGTCGACGTACGAGATATGGGTGCCGCTGGTCAGTGGTGGCCGGGTGGTGGTGGCGCCGCCGGGTCCGATGGACGCGGGATCGCTGGCGGGTCTGGTGCGGGCACATGGGCTGACGGCGGTGCATGTGACGGCCGGTCTGTTCGGTGTGCTGGCGGAGGAGTCGCCGGAGTGCCTGTCGGGTCTGGCTGAGGTGCTGACCGGCGGTGACGTGGTGCCCGCGGGGGCGATCGCCCAGGTCAAGGCCGCCTGCCCGGAGATCGAGGTCCGGCACATGTACGGCCCCACCGAGACCACCCTGTGCGCCACGACGCACCCGGTCGCTCCCGAGGTCGAGGCCCCGGCGGTGCTGCCGATCGGCCGGCCCCGCGACAACACCAAGGCCTTCGTCCTCGACGAGTACCTCAAGCCCGTGCCCCCGGGCGTCAACGGCGAGCTCTATCTCGCCGGTTCCGGACTAGCCCGCGGCTATCTCGGCCGACCGGGGCTGTCGGCAGAGCGCTTCGTGGCGTGCCCGTTCACGGGCGGTCGGATGTACCGGACCGGGGACCTCGCGCGGTGGACCGCGGACGGTGAACTGGTCTTCGCGGGCCGGGCGGACGAGCAGGTGAAGATCCGCGGCTTTCGGGTGGAGCCGGGGGAGATCGAGGCCGTGCTCGCTGCTCACGAGAGCGTGGGCCAGGTTGCGGTCGTCGTACGGGAGGACCGCGAGGGCGACAAGCGGCTCGTCGCCTATCTCGTACCCGACGGTGCAGTGGACCTGGCCGGGCTGCGGGAGTACGTGGCCGAGCGGCTGCCGGACTACATGGTCCCGGCCGCCTTCGTCACCCTCGACACCCTCCCCGTCACCGTCAACGGCAAGCTCGACCGCTCCGCCCTCCCCGCCCCCGACTTCGGCGGCCTCACCGCCGGCCGGGGCCCGGCGACGCCGGCCGAGGAGATCCTCTGCGGGCTTTTCGCCGAGGTGCTGGGCCTGGAGTGGGTCGGCGCAGAGGCCTCGTTCTTCGAGCTTGGCGGCGACTCCCTGCTGGCCATGCGGCTCATCGCCCGCATCCGGTCGGTTCTGGACACCGGCGTCACGATCGGCGAGCTGTTCGCGGCGCCGACGGTGGCCGGAGTCGCCCGCCTCGTCGCGGCGGCGGGCGGTACGGCCGCCCGGGCCGCGCTGACACCGCGGCCGCGGCCGGAGGCGCTGCCGCTCTCGTACGCCCAGCAGCGGATGTGGTTCCTCAACCGGCTCGAAGGTGTCGGCGAAGGCGCGGGCTACAACCTTCCCCTGGCGCTACGGATATCGGGAGACCTGGACATCGCCGCCCTGGAGGCCGCGCTGGGCGACGTCGCCGACCGGCACGAGAGCCTGCGGACCATCTTCCCGGAGACGGACGGCGAGCCCCGGCAGCACGTGCTGGAGGGCGAGGCGGGCCGACCGCCGCTGATCGTCGTGGAGACCACACCGGACGAGCTCGGCGCGACCCTGGCGGCGCACTCCGGGCGCGGCTTCGAGCTGAGCGTCGATCTGCCGTGGCGCATCCGGCTGTTGGCGACCGGGCCCGCGGAGTACGTACTGCTGGTCGTGGCGCATCACATCGCGGTCGACGGCTGGTCGATGGGCGTGCTCGCGCGGGACTTGGGGGTGGCTTATGCGGCCCGGCGGGCGGGCGGGGCGCCGGGCTGGAGGCCGCTGCCGGTGCAGTACGCGGACTACGCCCTGTGGCAGCGCGAGATGCTGGGCGACCTCGACGACCCGGACAGCGTGATCAGCGGCCAGCTGGACTACTGGCGGCAGGCCCTGGCCGGCGCACCGGAGGAGCTCCTGCTGCCGACCGACCGGCCGCGCCCGCCCGCGTCTTCGTTCCGGGGCGGCACAGTGCCCCTGCGCGTGGACGCCGAGACCCACGCCCGGCTGGTGGCGACCGCCCAGCAGGGCAACGCGACCATGTTCATGATCGCGCAGGCCGCACTGGCCGTGCTGCTGGCGCGGCTGGGCGCGGGCACCGACATCCCCATCGGCACCGCTATCGCCGGCCGGGGCGACGAGGCCATGGACGACCTGGCCGGGTTCTTCGTCAACACGCTGGTGCTGCGCACGGATGTCACTGCCGACCCGACGTTCAGCGACGTGCTGGCGCGGGTGCGGGAGACCGATCTGTCTGCGTACGCCCACCAGGACGTGCCGTTCGAACGGCTCGTCGACGTGCTGAGCCCAGCGCGGTCGCTGTCGCGCAACCCGCTGTTCCAGGTCATGTTGGCGCTGCAGAGCGCCGCGCCGGAGGAGTGGGAGCTGCCCGGCCTGGCGGTCGACGCGCTCCCGTCGACCGCGGATCCGGTGGCCCGCTTCGATCTGTCGGTGACGCTGATCGAGCAGCGTGACGACGCCGGTGAGCCCGCGGGGTTGGGTGGGGCGTTGCTGTATGCGGCGGATCTGTTCGATGAGGGTACGGCGCGGGCGTTGGTGGAGCGTTTGGTGCGGGTGTTGGAGGTTGTGGCGGCTGATCCGGGGGTGCGGGTCAGCGAGGTCGATGTGCTGGGGGAGGTGGAGCGGGCGCGGGTGGTGGAGGAGTGGAATGCCACTGGGGCCGTGGTGCCGGGTGGGTCGGTTGTGGAGCGTATCGAGGGGCGGGTTGCGGCGGCGCCGGATGTGGTGGCGGTGCGGTGTGGTGAGCAGGTGTTGTCGTATGGGGAGTTGGACCGGCGGGCGAATGGGCTGGCGCGGTTTTTGAACGGTGTGGGGGTGGGGCGGGAGTCGCGGGTTGCGTTGTGTCTGCCGCGGTCGGTGGAGATGGTGGTGGCGGAGCTGGGGGTGTGGAAGGCCGGTGGTGCCTTTGTGCCGCTGGATCCGGAGTATCCGGTGGACCGGTTGGGCTTCATGGTCGAGGACAGTGGTGCCGAGGTGGTCCTCGGCACGGCCGACTGCTTGGCCGAGGTGGAGCTCGGCGATGCCCGCGCCGTCCTTCTCGAGGAGGTCGGCGATCTCTCGGCGGAGCCGCTCGGGACGGAGATCTCGGCAGACCAACTGGCGTATGTGATCTACACGTCGGGTTCGACGGGTCGCCCGAAGGGGGTGGCTGTCGCTCATGGTGGGGTGGCGAACCTTGCTGAGGCGATGCGTCCGGTGCTGGGGATGGATGCCGGTGTGGTGGCGCTGCAGTTCGCATCCTTCAGCTTCGACGCCGCCGTCCTCGATGTCGTCGTCACCCTCGCCGCGGGCGGCACCCTCGCGGTGGCGACGGCGGAGGAGCGCGGGGACCTGCAGGCGCTGGCGGAGATGATCGACACCGCCGGGGTGGAGGTGGCCAGCGTGGTGCCCTCCCTGCTGGGGGTGCTGGAGCCGGCCGCTGTTCCGGGTGTACGGAACTGGGTGCTGGGAGCGGAGCGGTTGAGTGCCGATCTGGCCGACCGGTGGTCGGCCGGCGCCCAGGTGTGGAACACGTATGGCCCGACTGAGGCCACCGTCATTACCACCGCCACCGCGACCGCACTGAAGACCGGCCTGGGGGAAGCCCCGCCGATCGGCCGGCCCCTCGTCAACAACAAGGTGTTCGTGCTGGACGAGTTCCTCAAGCCGGTGCCGGAAGGGGTCACGGGGGAGGTCTATATCGCCGGTGCGGGTCTGGCTCGGGGTTACATCGGGCGGCCGGGGTTGTCCGCGGAGCGTTTCGTCGCGTGCCCCTTCGCTGCCCCGGGTGGGCGGATGTATCGCAGCGGCGACCTGGCGAAGTGGACCGCCGACGGCGAACTGGTCTTCGCAGGCCGCATCGATGAGCAGGTCAAGGTCCGCGGCTTCCGCGTCGAGCCCGGCGAGATCGAAGCCGTTATCGCCGCGCACCCAGCCGTGGGCCAGGTCGCGGCTGTGGTCCGCGAGGACGGGCCGGGGGACAAGCGGCTGGTCGCGTACGTGGTCCCCAGCGGGGAGCTCGATGTGGCGGCGGTACGGGAGTTCGCCGCCGGGCGGCTGCCGGAGTACATGGTCCCGGCGGTCGTGGCGCTGGAGGCGCTGCCGTTGACGGTCAACGGCAAGCTGGACCGCTCGGCGCTCCCTGTCCCGGACACTGCCGGGATGGCGGTGGGCCGGGCTGCGCAGACGCCTGCCGAGGTGGTCTTGTGTGGTCTGTTCGCTGAGGTTCTCGGTCTCGATGAGGTCAGCGCGGATGCGTCGTTCTTCGAGTTGGGTGGCGACTCGATCATGTCGATGCTGCTGGTGTCGAGGGCGCGTAAGGCGGGCTTGGTGGTGACGGCGCGGCAGGTGTTCGAGCGTCAGTCTCCGGCGGGTCTGGCCGTGGTTGCCGGGGAGGTCGGTGCGGGTGGCGTCGTCGGCGGTGGTGACCCGGGCACCGGTGAGGTGCCGCTGACCCCCGTCATGCACGAGTTGCTCGGGCGGGCTGGAGCGGAGCGTATCGGAGGGGTGTATCAGTCGACGGTGGTGGTGGCCCCGGCGGGGATGCGGCTGGAGACGCTGATCGACGCCGTCCAGGCAGTCGTTGATCACCACGACATCCTGCGGGCCCGGCTCGAGACCGGGCCCGTACCCCGCCTGGTCGTCCCCCCGACCGCGTCCCCGGCCCCCTGGGTGCACCGGGTCGATGCGACCGCCGGCGATCTGGACCGCCTCATCGCCGAGGAGTCCCGGGCCGCCACGGACCGGCTCGACCCACAGGCGGGTGTGATGGTCCAGGTGGTCTGGTTCGACGCCGGTCCGGACACCCCCGGACGGTTGCTGATTCTCCTCAACCACCTCGTCGTGGACGGCGTCTCCTGGCGCGTCCTGGTGCCCGATCTGGCCGAGGCCTATACGGAGCTGGCCGCCGGCCGCGAGGTCGCGCTGGAGCCGGTGCCCACCTCCTTCCGGCACTGGGCCCGCGCCCTGCAGGCCGAAGCCGCCAGCCGGCCGCGGCTCGCAGAACTCCCCGCCTGGACCCAGGTGCTGGACGGCACCGACCCGCTGCTCACCCCGCGGCCCGTGGACCCGGGGCGGGACCTCGGCGCCACCGTGCGGCAGCTGTCGGTGAAGGTGCCCACGGAGGTCACGTCGGCGCTGCTGACCAGTGTGCCGACGGCGTTCCACGCGGGCGTCGACGACGTGCTGCTCACCGGCCTGACCGCGGCGGTCGTCGAATGGCGCCGCCGGCAGGGCCAGTACACGGCCGGGATCCTGCTGGACCTCGAGGGCCACGGCCGGGTCCCGCTGGCTGAGGGCATGGATCTGACGCGCACGGCAGGCTGGTTCACCAGCAGCTATCCGGTGCGGCTCGATGTCGGCGTCGCCGACTTCGCGGAGCTGCGCTCCGGCGGGGCCGCGGCGGGACGGGCCGTCAAGCGGATCAAGGAACAGCTCCGGGCCGTCCCGGGCGACGGGCTGGGCTACGGGGTGCTCCGGCATCTCAACCCCGAGACCGCACCCGCGCTCGCCGCGCTGCCCACCGCCCAGATCGGCTTCAACTACCTGGGCCGGTTCCCCGCCCAGCAGAGTCGGCAGCCCGCTGAGCAGAGCCGGCAGCCCGCCGAGCAGCAGGCCTGGCAGACCGCCGGCGAGGGCGGCCGGGGCGGCGGGGCCAACGACCGGATCCCGGTCATGCACGCCCTGGAGGTCATGGGCGTCGTCCACGACCTGCCCGACGGCCCGCAGCTCACCCTCATCGTGTCCTGGCCGGCCGAGCTGCTGACGGAGCCGGCCGCCCGGAGCCTGGCCGAGGGCTGGGCCGCGATGCTCACCGGGCTGGCCACGCACACCACGGACGCCGACACCGGTGGCCACACCCCCTCCGACTTCCCGCTGGTGGAGATCAGCCAGAGCGAGTTGGACGAGTTCGAAGCGACAGCGCAGCAGATGGAAGAAGGAGCTTGAGATGACCGACTCCGCTCTGGTGGGGGTATGGCCGCTGTCGCCGCTGCAGGAGGGCCTGCTGTTCCACGCGGTGTACGACGAGCAGGGCACCGACGTCTACGTCGAGCAGATGATCCTCGGCCTGGAGGGCAAGCTCGACTCCGCGGTGCTGCGGGCGTCCTGGCAGGCGCTGCTCGACCGGCACGAGAGCCTGCGCGCCGGCTTCCAGCGGCGTGCCTCCGGAGCGCCGGTCCAGCTGATCATGCGCCGGGTGACCCTGCCGTGGCGGGAGGAGGATCTGTCCGGGCTGGATGCCGATGTGGCCCGGGCGGAGTCGGAGCGGCTGGGGATCGAGGAGCGGGAGCGGCGGTTCGACCTGGCGGTGCCGCCGCTGCTGAAGGTGCTGCTGGTCAAGGTCGGGCCTGACCAGTACCGGATGATGATCACGTTGCACCACATCCTGCTGGACGGCTGGTCGCTGCCGGTGCTGATGCGGGAGTTGTGGACGTGTTACGAGGCCGGGGGCAGCGCCCGCGGCCTGCCGCCCGTCACCCCGTACCGCGACTACCTCGCCTGGCTCGCCCGCCAGAACAAGGAAGAAGGCCTGGCGGCCTGGCGGCAGGTGCTGGCCGGGGCGGATGAGCCGACGCTGGTGGCCCCGGCCGAGTACAACCGGGCGCCGGCGCACTCCGCCATGGTGTCCGGCAAGGCGAGCAAGGAGCTGGACCAGGCGCTGCGCGAGCTGACGCGCACCCATGGCCTCACCCTGAACACGGTGGTCCAGGCCGTCTGGGCCCTCATCGTCGGCAAGCTGACGGGCCGGCGGGACGTGGTGTTCGGCGCCAGCGTTGCCGGACGGCCGCTGGAGCTGCCGGGCATGGAGAGCATGCTGGGGCTCTTCATCAACACGGTGCCCGTACGCGTGCGCTTCGACCCGGCGCAGTCGGTCGCCGAGATGCTGACGGAGCTGCAGGCCGAGCAGTCGGCGCTGGTGGACTACCAGTATCTGAGCCTCAGCGACATCCAGCGGCTGGCCGGGCCCGGGGCGACGTTCGACACGATCATGGCGTTCGAGAGCTTCCCCTCGGGCACGAACGCGCAGAAGCCGTCGGGCGACGAGGTCGATCGACGCGGACCGGGCGGCCTGAAGTTCACCGAGTCCGGACTCCGGGAGTCGATCAATTACCCGCTCGGCCTGGTGGTCGGCCCGAGCGGCGGTCTGGGCATGCGGCTGAGCTATCGGCCGGATCTGTTCGACGAGGAGACGGCCCAGGCGCTGGTCGACCGGGTGCTCCGGGTGCTGGGGCAGATGGCGGCTGATCCGGGGGCGCTGGTCGGTCGGCTGGATGTGCTGGGGGAGGTGGAGCGGGCGCGGGTGGTGGAGGAGTGGAATGCCACTGGGGTCGTGGTGCCGGGTGGGTCGGTTGTGGAGCGTATCGAGGGGCGGGTTGCGGCGGCGCCGGATGTGGTGGCGGTGCGGTGTGGTGAGCAGGTGTTGTCGTATGGGGAGTTGGACCGGCGGGCGAATGGGCTGGCGCGGTTTTTGAACGGTGTGGGGGTGGGGCGGGAGTCGCGGGTTGCGTTGTGTCTGCCGCGGTCGGTGGAGATGGTGGTGGCGGAGCTGGCGGTGTGGAAGGCCGGTGGTGCCTTCGTGCCGTTGGATCCGGAGTATCCGGTGGACCGGTTGGGCTTCATGGTCGCGGACAGTGGTGCCGAGGTGGTCCTCGGCACGGCCGACTGCCTGGCCGAGGTGGAGCTCGGCGATGCACGCGCCGTCCTTCTCGAGGACGTCGACGCGTTCTCGGCGGAGCCGCTCGGGGCGGTCATTGTGCCGGAGCAGTTGGCGTATGTGATCTACACGTCGGGTTCGACGGGTCGCCCGAAGGGGGTGGCTGTCGCTCATGGTGGGGTGGCGAATCTCGCTGAAGTGATGCGTCCGGTGCTGGGGATGGATGCGGGTGTGGTGGGGCTGCAGTTCGCGTCCTTCAGCTTCGACGCCGCCGTCCTCGACGTCGTCGTCACCCTCGCCGCGGGCGGCACCTTAGCCGTCGCCACTTCCCCCGAGCGCGGCGACCTGGAAGCGCTGGCCGGGATGATCAGCCGGTCCGGCGTGCAGGTGGCGAGCGTGGTGCCCTCCCTGCTGGGGGTGCTGGAGCCGGCCGCTGTTCCGGGGGTGCGCAATTGGGTGCTGGGAGCTGAGCGGTTGAGTGCCGATCTGGCGGGTCGGTGGTCGGCGGGTGCGCGGGTGTGGAATACGTATGGCCCGACTGAGGCCACCGTCATCACCACTGCCACCGCGACCGCACTGAAGACCGGCCTGGAGGAAGCCCCGCCGATCGGCCGGCCCCTCCCCAACGCCCGCGTCTATGTGCTCGATGAGTTCCTCAAGCCGGTCCCGGAAGGGGTCACGGGTGAGGTCTATATCGCCGGTGCCGGTCTGGCCCGGGGTTACATCGGGCGGCCGGGGCTGTCCGCGGAGCGTTTCGTCGCGTGCCCCTTCGCTGCCCCGGGTGGGCGGATGTATCGCAGCGGCGACCTGGCGAAGTGGACCGCCGACGGCGAACTGGTCTTCGCAGGCCGCATCGATGAGCAGGTCAAGGTCCGCGGCTTCCGCGTCGAGCCCGGCGAGATCGAAGCCGTTATCGCCGCGCACGAGGCTGTGGGTCAGGTCGCGGTTGTGGTCCGCGAGGACGGTCCGGGGGACAAGTGGCTGGTCGCGTACGTGGTCCCCAGTGGGGAGCTGGATGTGGCGGCGGTACGGGAGTTCGCCGCCGGGCGGCTGCCGGAGTACATGATCCCGGCGGTCATGGCGCTGGACGCGCTGCCGCTGACGGTCAACGGCAAGCTGGACCGCGCGAAGCTCCCCGCCCCCGACGCCACAGTCACCGCAGAGGGCCGCGGTCCGGCCACCTCGACCGAAGAGGTGCTCTGCGGGCTTTTCGCCGAGGTACTCAGCGTGGAGCGGGTCAGCGCCGATGCCTCGTTCTTCGAGCTCGGCGGTGACTCGCTCCTGGCGATGAAGCTGATCGCCCGGATCCGGGCGGTCCTCGACACCCGGATCACCATCCGCGAGCTCTTCACCGCCACCACCGTCGCCCTCCTGTCCCGCCGGATCGAGGAAGAGGGCAGCGCGGACGGCCGGGCCCGCCCCGAACTGGTGCCGTTCCCCCGACCGGACTCCGTACCCCTGTCGTACGCCCAGCAGCGGATGTGGTTCCTCAACCGCCTGGAAGGCGTCGGGGAAGGTGCGGGCTACAACCTGCCGCTGGCGCTGCGGCTCTCCGGCGAGCTCGATGTGGCCGCGTTGGAGGCGGCGCTGGGGGATGTCGCCGACCGGCACGAGAGCTTGCGCACGGTCTTCCCTGAGACCGACGGCGAACCGCGGCAGCAGGTTCTGGCGGACGGCGCCGGCCGACCACCGCTGGTGGTCGTGGAGACCGCGGAGGACGAGCTGCCGCAGGCCCTGGTGGCGCACTCCGGCCGCGGCTTTGACCTGAGCGTCGATCTGCCGTGGCGGATCCGGTTGTTGAAGACGGGGCCGGTGGAGTACGTGCTGTTGATCGTGGCGCATCACATCGCGGTCGACGGTTGGTCGATGGGTGTGCTGGGCCGGGAGGTCGGGGTGGCGTACGCGGCCCGGCGGGCGGGCGGGGCGCCCGGCTGGAAGCCCCTGCCGGTGCAGTACGCCGACTACGCGCTGTGGCAGCGTGAGGTGCTGGGCGATCTCGACGACCCGGACAGCGTGATCAGCGGCCAGCTCGGCTACTGGCGCGAGGCGCTGGCCGGTGCACCGCAGGAGCTGGTCCTGCCGACCGACCGGCCCCGGCCCGCCGTCTCCTCCTTCCGCGGCCGCTCCCTGCCGGTGCAGGTGAGCCCGCAGGTCCACGCCCGGCTGGTGGCGCTCGCCCAGCGCGGGCGGGCCACCATGTTCATGGTCGTCCAGGCGGCGCTGGCGCTGCTGCTGTCCCGGATGGGTGCGGGGAAGGACATCCCGATGGGCACGGCGGTCGCGGGGCGGGGGGACGCGGCGCTGGAGGGGATGGCGGGGTTCTTCGTCAACACGCTGGTTCTGCGCACCGACCTCAGCGGTGACCCGACGTTCGCTGAACTCCTGGCTCGGGTGCGGGAGAGGGATCTGGATGCGTATGCCCATCAGGAGGTGCCGTTCGAGCGGTTGGTGGAGGATCTCAATCCGGCCCGGTCGCTGGGGCGTAACCCGCTGTTCCAGGTCTCGCTGGGTATGCAGAGTGCGCTTCCGGGTGAGGGGCGGTTGTGGGAGCTGCCGGGGCTGCAGGTCCGTCCGCTGGAGTCGGGGGCGGAGGCGGCGGCCCGGGTCGACTTGTCGCTGGATCTGGCCGAGCACCGGGACGGCGAGGGCAACCCGGCGGGCATCGACGGTGCGTTCCTGTATGCCACCGATCTCTTCGACGAGGGTACGGTGCGGCTGCTGGCGGAGCGGCTGGTGCGGTTGCTGGAGCAGGTCGCCTCGGATCCGGCGGCGCGGGTGAGCGAGGTCGAGGTGCTCGGCGGCGCGGAGCGGGAGCGGGTGGTGGAGGGGTGGAACGCGACCTCTGCCGATGTGCCGGTGGCTTCGCTGTGGGAGCTTTTCGACGCGCAGGCCGGGCGGTCGCTGGATGCGGTGGCGGTGGTGGGTGCGGGCGGTCTGGAGTGGTCGTACGCGGAACTCCGGGAGCAGGCGGACCGGGTGGCGGGTGTGCTGGCCGCGCGGGGTGTCGGGCGCGGTGACTTGGTCGCGGTGGTGCTGGACCGGTCCGTCGAGCTGGTCGCGGTGCTGCTGGGGATTGCCAGGGCCGGGGCGGGGTTTGTGCCGGTGGATCCTGCGTATCCGGTGGAGCGGATCGGGTGGATGGTCGAGGACTCCGCTCCGGTGCTGGCGGTGTGCTCCGAGGAGACGCGGGTGTTGGTTCCGGCCGGGGTGGAGTGCCTGGTGTGGGATGCGTCCGCGGAGGAGGCGCCGGCGCCTACGGTCTCGGTGGGTGCCGATGATGTGGCGTATGTGATCTATACGTCGGGGTCGACGGGTCGGCCCAAGGGTGTGGCGGTGACGCACCGCGGGATCGGGAATCTGGCGGCTGCCCAGGTCGATCGGTTCGGCGTGGGTGCGGGTTCGCGGGTGTTGCAGTTGGCGTCGTTGAGTTTCGACGCTTCGGTGTGGGAGCTGTTCATGGCGCTGCTGTCGGGCGCCGCTTTGGTGATGGCCGATTCCGACAAGCTCCCGCCCAACGGCTCGTTGGCCGAGACGGCCGAGGAGTTCGGCGTGACGCATGTGACCGTCTCGCCGTCGGTTCTGGCAACCGTGGAGGAGTTGCCCGACAGCCTCAGCACCGTCGTGGTGGCCAGTGAGGTGTGCCCCCCGGCGCTGGTGGAGAAGTGGGCGCCGGGCCGGCGGATGGTCAATGCGTACGGGCCGACCGAGGTCACCGTCTGCGCGACGATGAGCATGCCCCTGGAGCCGGCCGGTTCGGGCCCGGTGCCGATCGGCCGGCCGATCACCAACAGCCAGGCCTTCGTACTCGACGAGCACCTGCGCCCCCTCCCGGAGGGTGTGCTGGGTGAGCTGTACGTCGCGGGCCCCGGCCTCGCCCGCGGCTATCTCGGCCGCCCGGGGCTGTCCGCGGAACGTTTCGTCGCCTGCCCCTTCGCTGCCCCGGGTGGCCGGATGTACCGCACCGGCGACCTCGCGAAGTGGACGGCCGACGGCGAGCTGGTCTTCGGCGGCCGTACGGACGAGCAGGTCAAGGTCCGCGGCTTCCGCATCGAGCCTGGCGAGGTCGAGGCCGTCCTCGCCGGCCACCAGAATGTCGGCCAAGTCGCCGTCCTCGTACGGGAGGACCGCCCCGGGGACAAGCGGCTCGTCGCCTACGTCGTCCCCGAAGGCGAAGCGGACCCGGCCGCGTTGCGCGACCACGTCGCCGAGCGGCTGCCGGACTACATGGTCCCCGCCGCCGTGATGACCCTCGACGCCCTCCCCATCACGGTGAACGGCAAACTCGACCGTGCCGCCCTCCCCGCACCCGACTTCACCGACGCCGCAGAGGGGCGCGGTCCGGCCACCCCCACCGAAGAGCGCCTCTGTGCGCTCTTCGCCGACGTGCTCGGCCTGGAACAGGTGGGTGCCGACGCGTCGTTCTTCGACCTCGGCGGCGACTCGATCCTCGCCATGAAGCTCATCGCCCGGATCCGGTCGGAACTCGGCGCCGAGGTCAGCATCCGCGCCCTGTTCACCGCCCCGACGGTCGCCGGCGTGGCCCGGTTGCTGGACGGTACGGAGGGGGACGGCACCGTCCAGCAGGCGCTGACGCCGCGGCCGCGGCCGGAGGTGCTGCCGCTGTCGTACGCCCAGCAGCGGATGTGGTTCCTCAACCGTCTCGAAGGCATCGGCGACGGTGCGGGCTACAACCTGCCGCTGGCGCTGCGGCTCTCCGGCGAGCTCGATGTGGCCGCGTTGGAGGCGGCGCTGGGGGATGTCGCCGACCGGCACGAGAGCTTGCGCACGGTCTTCCCTGAGACCGATGGCGAACCGCGGCAGCAGGTGCTGGAGGGCGAGGCTGGCCGGCCGCCGCTGGTCGTGGTGGAGACCGCGGAGGAACACCTGCGGGAGGTGCTCGGCGGCTATGCCGGGCGGGGCTTTGACCTGAGCGTCGATCTGCCGTGGCGGATCCGGTTGTTGAAGACGGGGCGGGTGGAGTACGTACTGTTGATCGTGGCGCATCACATCGCGGTCGACGGTTGGTCGATGGGTGTGCTGGGCCGGGAGGTCGGGGTGGCGTACGCGGCCCGGCGGGTGGGCGGGGCGCCCGGCTGGAAGCCCCTGCCGGTGCAGTACGCCGACTACGCGCTGTGGCAGCGTGAGGTGCTGGGCGATCTCGACGACCCGGACAGTGTGATCAGCGGCCAGCTCGGCTACTGGCGCGAGGCGCTGGCCGGTGCGCCGCAGGAGCTGGTCCTGCCGACCGACCGGCCCCGGCCGGCGGTGGCCTCCTTCCGCGGCGGGGAAGTGCCGATCCAGATCACCGCAGAGACCCACGCCCGGCTCACGGAGCTCGCCCAACGGGGCGGGGCGACGATGTTCATGGTGATGCACGCCGCCATCTCCGCACTGCTGTCCCGGATGGGTGCGGGGAAGGACATCCCGATCGGTACGGCGGTGGCGGGGCGCGGGGACGCGGCTTTGGAGGGGCTGGCGGGGTTCTTCGTCAACACGCTCGTGCTGCGGACCGATCTGAGCGGTGACCCGACGTTCGCCGAACTCCTGGCTCGGGTGCGGGAGAGGGATCTGGATGCGTATGCCCATCAGGAGGTGCCGTTCGAGCGGTTGGTGGAGGATCTCAATCCGGCCCGGTCGCTGGGGCGCAATCCGCTGTTCCAGGTCTCGCTGGGTATACAGAGTGCGCTTCCGGGTGAGGGGCGGTTGTGGGAGCTGCCGGGGCTGCAGGTCCGTCCGCTGGAGTTGGGGGCGGAGGCGTCGGCGCGTGTCGACTTGTCGTTGGATCTGGCCGAGCACCGGAACGGTGACGGCAGCCCGGCGGGGATCGACGGTGCGTTCTTGTATGCCACTGATCTCTTCGACGAGCGGACGGTGCGGCTGCTGGGGGAGCGGCTGGTGCGGTTGCTGGAGCAGGTCGCCTCGGATCCGGCGGCGCGGGTGAGCGAGGTCGAGGTGCTCGGCGGCGCGGAGCGGGGGCGGTTGGTGGAGGAGTGGAACGCCACCGAGCTGGCTGTGCCGGTACGGCCGTTGGGTGAACTGTTCGACGTGCAGGCGGGGCGGTCGCCGGATGCGGTGGCGGTGGTGGGTGCGGGCGGTCTGGAGTGGTCGTACGCGGAACTCCGGGAGCGGGCGGACCGGGTGGCGGGTGTGCTGGCCGCGCGGGGTGTCGGGCGCGGTGACCTCGTGGCGGTGGTGCTGGACCGGTCCGTCGAGCTGGTCGCGGTGCTGCTGGGGATTGCCAGGGCCGGGGCGGGGTTTGTGCCGGTGGATCCTGCGTATCCGGTGGAGCGGATCGGGTGGATGGTCGAGGACTCCGCTCCGGTGCTGGCGGTGTGCTCCGAGGAGACGCGGGTGTTGGTTCCGGCCGGGGTGGAGTGCCTGGTGTGGGATGCGTCCGCGGAGGCAGAGTCGGCGCCGGTGGTCCCCGTGAGTGCGGACGATGTGGCGTATGTGATCTATACGTCGGGGTCGACGGGTCGGCCCAAGGGTGTGGCGGTGACGCACCGCGGGATCGGGAATCTGGCGGCTGCCCAGGTCGACCGGTTCGGGGTGGGTGCGGGTTCGCGGGTGTTGCAGCTGGCGTCGTTGAGTTTCGACGCTTCGGTGTGGGAGCTGTTCATGGCGCTGCTGTCGGGCGCCGCTTTGGTGATGGCCGATGCCGACAAGCTCCCCCCGAACGGCTCGTTGGCCGCGACGGCCGAGGAGTTCGGCGTGACGCATGTGACCGTCTCGCCGTCGGTGCTGGCGACTGTGGAGGAGTTGCCCGACAGCCTCAGCACCGTTGTGGTGGCCAGTGAGGTGTGCCCTCCGGCGTTGGTGGAGAAGTGGGCGCCGGGCCGGCGGATGGTCAATGCGTACGGGCCGACCGAGGTCACCGTCTGCGCGACGATGAGCATGCCCCTGGAGCCGGCCGGTTCGGGCCCGGTGCCGATCGGCCGGCCGATCACCAACAGCCAGGCCTTCGTACTCGACGAGCACCTGCGCCCCCTCCCGGAGGGTGTGCTGGGTGAGCTGTACGTCGCGGGCCCAGGCCTCGCCCGCGGCTATCTCGGCCGCCCGGGGCTGTCCGCGGAACGTTTCGTCGCCTGCCCCTTCGCTGCCCCGGGTGGCCGGATGTACCGCACCGGCGACCTCGCGAAGTGGACGGCCGACGGCGAGCTGGTCTTCGGCGGCCGTACGGACGAGCAGGTCAAGGTCCGCGGCTTCCGCGTCGAACCCGGCGAGATCGAGACCGGGTTGGCCGCGCACGACAGCGTCGGACAGGTAGCGGTGATCGCCCGGGAGGACCGTGCCGGGGACAAGCGGCTCGTCGCCTACGTCGTACCGGACGGCGGAGTGGACACGGCCCAGCTGCGGGAGTTCCTCGCGGACCGGCTGCCCGACTACATGATCCCGGCCGCGTTCGTGGAGCTGGACGCACTCCCGGTGACCGTCAACGGAAAGCTCGACCGCTCCGCCCTCCCCGCCCCGGACTTCACCGGGGCGACTGTGGGCCGCGGGCCGGCGACGCCGACCGAGGAGCGCCTCTGCGGGCTCTACTGCGACGTGCTCGGCCTGGAACAGACCGGCGCCGACGCGTCGTTCTTCGACCTCGGCGGCGACTCGATCCTCGCCATGAAGCTCATCGCCCGGATCCGGTCGGAACTCGGCGCCGAGGTCAGCATCCGCGCCCTGTTCACCGCCCCGACGGTCGCCGGTGTGGCCCGGCTCATCGACGCCCGCACGGACACCGACGGCCTCGGGCTGCTGTTGCCGCTCCGGACGGAAGGCGACCGGCCGCCCCTGTTCTGCGTCCACCCGAGCACCGGCCTGGGGCGCTGCTACGCAGACCTCCCGGACCACCTGCCGCCGGACCGTCCGGTCTACGCGCTGCAGGCCCGCGGCTTCGGCACGGACGAGCCCCTGCCGGAGACGGTCGAGGAGATGGCCGCGGACTACGTCGCGCAGATCCGGACCGTGCAGCCGGCCGGGCCCTATCACCTCCTCGGCTGGTCGTTCGGCGGCGCCGTGGCCCATGCGATGGCGGCGCTGCTGCAGCAGCAGGGCGAGACGGTGGACCTCCTCGTCAGCCTCGACGGCTACCCCGGCGCCGACGAGGCGGAGCCGGTCGGCGGGCCCGCCGCCGGGCAGCGCAGGCAGGTCAGGATGCTCTCCGAGATCCAGAGGGTCAACGCGAACAACAACCGACTCCTCCAGCATCACACCCCTGGTCTCTTCCACGGAGACCTGCTGCTCTTCGTCGCCACGGAGGGCCGGCCCGCATCGGCTCCCGCGCAGACGGCTCCGGACACCTGGGCGCCGTATGTCATCGGGCACGTCGAACCGGTCCGGATCGCCTCCGATCACGACGGGATGCTCACCGGAAAGCCCCTCGAAACGATCGGCCGGCTCATTTCCGCACAGCTGCTCACGAAGAAATAAGGAGAGGGAATGGAAGAGAAGGAGAACGCGGCCGCGGGCGAGCCGCCCGGGGGCAAGCGGCGGCAAGGCAGAATTGGCATTCTGGTCGCTTCGCTCGGGGCTGCCCTGGCGATTGCCATGGTGGCGGCCGGATTGGGTTTTGCGTTCGGCTCCAATGATTCCCCGGAAGCCGCCGGAGGCGCCGGGGCTGGGGACAAGAAGGCCAAAAGCATGGCCTTCATCGAATGTCTGCGGGAGAACGGCGTGCCGGACTTTCCCGACCCCGCCGCGGACGGCTCCATTCTGCTCGACCCGAGCAGCGGGATCGACGTCAAGGGCGACGCGTACAAGAAGGCGGAGAAAGCCTGCGAGGACCTGATGCCCGAAGGCCGCCGGGCCTCGCCGCCGCCCGGCGGTATGCCCGATCTGACGAAGTACGCCGACTGTATGCGGGAGAACGGCGTGCCCGACTTCCCCGACCCCAAGGGCAGCGGCTTCGCCCCTGAGGAGGCTGGGATCGACGTCGAGTCGCCCGAATTCCAGGACGCCCACAAGGCCTGCCAGCGGCACCTGCCCGCCGGGGCGCCGCCGCCGGCGTAGCCCCACGGGGTGCCGCCGTCGGCGTAGCCCCACGGGGTGCCTCCCCTGCCCCGGCCTGCCGGACCACCCGTCCGGCGGACCGGGGCTTCTGCATGCCCGGCGGCAGCGAAACCTCGGCGAAACCGCAGCCTCGGTAGAACAGGGGTACAGGAAATCCGGAAGGAATGGGGACAGTGGCATGGCGGTTATCGCGGAGCGGCCGACGGATGGCATTACCGCATCAAAAAGGAAGCTGCGGCACAACGCCGTACTGGTATTGATGACCGGGGTCGCCCTGTTCGTCACCGCCTGTGGCGGCAACGAAGACCCGGGTAACAGCGTGGCCAGCGTCGGCTCCGGGAATGACTCGCAGTCCAAGAAGCCGGAGGCCGGCGGGCAGGGCGACGGGCTGAAATTCGCGCAGTGCATGCGAGACAACGGCCTGCCCGACTTCAAGGACCCGAAGCCCGGCGAGGGCATGGGCGGCGGGATCGACCCGCAGTCGCCGGAGTTCAAGAAGGCCGAGAAGGCCTGCAAGCAGTACATGCCGGCTCCGCCCGCGCAGGAGGGCGGCGGCGGTCCGGGCGATGTGTGGCCGACCGAGGACAAGCTCAAGTACGCCAAGTGCATGCGGGAGAACGGCGTGCCGAGCTTCCCGGACCCGGACGACAGCGGCGGCTTCAAGCTTGAGGTCGACCCCAACACGCCGCAGTTCAAGAAGGCGGAGGAGGCCTGCGAGAAGTACCAGCCCGAGTCCCTGCGCAACATGGAGCCCAACAAGCCCGGCGGGGGTCCGGCGTGAGTGCAACACGGTTACCGACGGAGGACGAGGAAGTGAGCACCCCGGACCGCCAGAGCGCGCCGCCGCCACCGGAGCGGCGCAAGCGGCGCGGGCTGACCGCGCTGGTCGTCGTAGCGATCGTGGTCGCGGCCGGCGCGGGGGTCGTCGTGACCGACCCGTTCAAGAAGCCCGCGAAGGACGCGTCCGCCAGGACCACCGTCCCCACCGGGCTGGCGAAGGTCACCCAGGGCACCCTGTCCGCCCGCACCCTGCAGAACGGGACGCTCGGCTACGCGGGTTCGTACGACGTCGTCAACAACGCCAAGGGCACCATCACCAAGCTGCCCGGCGTGGGCGACGTGATCAGCCAGGGCGACGTGCTCTACCGCGTGGACGGCAAGCCGGTGGTGCTGCTCCAGGGAGCCGCCGAGCCGGTGTACCGCGATCTGTCCTACGGTGCCGAGGGCCCCGACGTGCGGCAGCTCAACGCCGCGCTCGTCACCCTCGAGTACGCCACCAAGGAGGAGATCGACCCCGACTCGGACTACTTCGGCACGCAGACCCTCAACGCGCTCAAGGAGCTGCAGGAGGACGTCGGCCTGGACGACTCGGGTGAACTGCCCCTCGGACAGGCGGTGTTCCTGCCCGCCGAGGAGGTCCGGGTCACCAAGTCCGACGCCGTGCGCGGCGGGCCGGCAGGACAGGGGCAGAACGTCCTGCAGGTCTCCTCGACCAAGCGGCAGGTCACCGTCGAGCTCAACGCCAGCCAGCAGACCGGGGTGGCGGTCGGCGACAAGGTGACCATCACGCTCCCCAACGGCAAGACGACCCCGGGTGAGGTGTCGTCGGTGGGGAAGGTGGCGAAGCAGGTCGAGGACAAGACCACCATCGAGGTCCGGATCAAGCCGAAGGACCCGAAGGTGACCGGAGGGCTCGACCAGGCGCCCGTCCAGGTCGCCATCGTCTCCGACACGGTGAAGGACGTGCTGTCGGTGCCGGTGAACGCGCTGCTGGCGCTCGCCGGCGGCGGTTACGCCGTCGAGGTCGTCGGCAGCGGCGGCGACAAGCACAAGCTGATCCCGGTGCGGACCGGGCTCTTCGACGACAGCGAGGGCAAGGTCGAGGTCAGCGGCCCCGGGCTCGCGGTCGGTCAGAAGATCGTGGTGCCCGCCTCATGACCGGCGTGGAGACCGAGACGCGGCCGGCCGGCGTCCAGGGCACCGGCGAGGCGGTCCTGCAGCTGGAGGGCGTGACCAAGGTCTACCCGGGCGTGTCCTCGGTCGTGGCGCTGGACGGGGCGGGCTTCACCATTCACCGGGGCGACTTGGTGGCGATCGTGGGCCCGTCCGGCTCCGGCAAGACGACCCTCCTGCAGGTGATGGGCACCCTGGACCGGCCGACTTCCGGGACGGTACGGATCGTGGGGGAGGACGTCGCCACGATGTCCGACCGGGCGCTGGCCTGGCTGCGCGCCACCCGGATCGGCTTCGTCTTCCAGCAGTTCTTCCTGGCCGAGCACGCCACCGCGCTGGAGAACGTCGCCGACGGGATGCTGTACTCCGGCGTCCGGCGCCCGGCCCGGCTGTCGGCGGCCGCCGCAGCCCTGGACCGGGTCGGCCTCAGCCACCGGATCCACCACCGGCCGCCGCAGCTCTCGGGCGGCGAGCGGCAGCGGGTCGCGATCGCCCGGGCCCTGGTCGGCGACCCGGCGATCGTGCTGGCCGACGAGCCCACCGGCAACCTCGACAGCGTCGCCGGCGCCGCGATCTTCAAGCTGTTCAAGGAACTCAACGCCGAGGGCACCACCATTGTCATGATCACCCACGACCGGGAGCTGGCCGCCCGGCTGCCGCGCCGGATCGAGGTCCTCGACGGCCGCATCGTCGCGGACGTCATGTCAGCGGAGGACCCCCTGAACACCGAAAGGCGGCTGCCATGACCACCACGGCCACCGCCCCCGTCCGGCTCCACCCCGCCGATCTGGCGCGGACCGCCAGCGTCGGGCTGCGCACCCGGCGGATGCGGGCCGCCCTGTCGGCGCTGGGCATCGCCATCGGCGTCGCCGCGATGGTGGCGGTGCTCGGGCTGTCGGCCTCGTCGCAGGCCGGGCTGCTCGCCGAGATCGACAAGCTGGGCACCAACCTGCTGAAGGTCACCCCGGGCCAGTCGCTGGGCGGGGGGGACGCGAAGCTCCCCATCGAGGCGCCGGGCATGATCTCCCGGGTCGGCCCGGTCGAGGCGGTGCAGAGCACCGGCAAGACCGACGCCGAGGCCTACCGCAGCCCGCACATCCCGAGCCTCAACACCAACTCCCTCACGGTGAACGCCGCCAGCCTGCGCCTCCCGGCCGCGGTGCGCACCTCGATGGCCCAGGGCAGATACCTCAACGCTGCCACCGCGCAGCAGCCGGTCGCCGTCCTCGGCTGGGACGCCGCGAGCCGACTGGGCATCTCCCGGATCCACTCGGACATGCGCATCTGGGTCGGCGGCCAGTGGTTCTACGTGTCCGGGGTCCTCAAGCCCGCGAAGCTGACGCCGGAGATCGACTCGGCGGTGCTGGTGGGCTATCCGGCCGCGGAGAAGTACCTGGACTTCGACGGCCACCCCTCCACGGTGTACGTGCGGTCGGATACCGACCAGGTCAAGGAGGTCCGCAATGTGCTGGCCGCCACGGCCAACCCGCAGAACCCCAGCGAGGTCAGTGTCACCCAGCCGTCGGCCGCGCTCGAGGCCCGGGCCGCCGCGCAGTCGGCGCTCGACGGCCTCTTCCTCGGGTTGGGGGCGGTGGCCCTGCTCGTCGGGGGTATCGGCGTCGCCAACACCATGGTCATCTCCGTGCTCGAACGCCGCTCGGAGATCGGCCTGCGGCGGGCGCTCGGCGCCACCCGGGGCACCATCCGGCTGCAGTTCCTCTCCGAGGCGATTCTGCTCGCCATGCTCGGCGGCGCGGTCGGGGTGGCGCTGGGCACGCTGGCGACGTTCGTCTACGCCGGCGTCAAGGGCTGGGAGACCGTCGTCCCGGTGCTCGCCTGGGCGGGCGGACTCGGTGCGGCCGTGGCCATCGGCGCCATCGCCGGGCTGCTGCCCGCCCTCCGGGCGGCCCGGATGCAGCCCACGGAGGCGCTGCGGACGGTCTGACCGAGTTGCCCGGCACTGCGGTGTTCCCCCCGCCGCGGTGCCGGGCTCTCGGCTGTTCAGGGAAGGTCGCGGTGGACGCCTGCCCGTAGGGCGGTCCGGTCACCGCCTGCGCCGGTCGGCAGAACCCCGCGTCCAGATGTCCAAGTGCAGATTTCCGTCTCGCCGTTGGCTCCCCAAGACTGGAGTGAACCGGTGATGCGGAGGGGGCATGGTCGTGAGCAGCAGCGCGCTGGAAGGGACCATCCGTGACGTGCTGGTCGGCCTCGCCGTGGTCGTGCCCGCGGCCTTCATCTGCGGCCGGATCGCCCAGCGGCTGCGGCAGCCGGCGGTGCTGGGGGAAATCGCCGCGGGCCTGATGCTGGGGCCCAGCCTGCTGGGTCTGTTCCCCGGGAATCCGACCGCGGTCCTGTTCCCGGACGAGGCCCGCCCCTTTCTTCAGTTGCTGGCCCAACTGGGCCTTGTTCTCTTTATGTTCGGGGTGGGGTATCACCTCGACGTCGCGCATCTGCGCGGCCGGGGACGTCAGGTGCTGTCGGTCTCGCTCAGCTCCGTCGCCCTGCCGTTCGCCCTGGGCACGGGCCTGGCCGTCGTGTTCGCGTCCTGGGGCCTCACCGGGCAGGAGGGGACCGGACTGCTCGGCCCGGCGCTGTTCTTGGGCGCGGCCATGTCCATCACGGCCTTTCCGGTGCTCGCCCGCATCCTGTCCGACCACGGCCTGGCCCGGGAGCGCATCGGCACCATGGCGCTCGCCTGTGCCGCCCTGCAGGACCTGCTGGCGTGGGGCATTCTCGCCGTCGTGGTCGTGGTGGTGAACGCCACCGGCCCCTGGCCGCTCGCCCGGATGGCACTGCTGTCCGCCCTCTTCGTCCTCGGCATGCTGTACGTGGTCAGGCCTGGGCTGCGCTGGCTGCTGGCGCCCGAACGGCGCTGGAACCGGGACAGCACGCTGGTCCACGGGGTGGTCTTCAGCGGCCTGCTGCTGTCGGCCTGGGCCACCGACGTGATGGGGCTGCACACCGTGTTCGGCGCCTTCGTCTTCGGCGCCGTCGTACCGCGCCGGCAGATCGACGCCTGCGCTCCGGAAGTGCCCGCCCGCATCGAGCAGTCGAGCCTGCTGCTGCTCCCGGTCTTCTTCACCGTCACCGGGCTGTCGGTCGACTTCCAGGGCCTCGGCGGACAGGGCCTGGTCATGCTGCTCGCCGTGCTCGTCGTGGCCTGCGCGGGCAAGTTCGTCGGTGCCGCGGCCGCCGCCCGGCTCACCGGGGCCACCCCCCGGCTGTCCATCACCCTCGGTGTGCTGCTGAACGCGCGCGGGCTCACCGAACTGGTCCTGCTCAACGTGGGCCTCGGCCTCGGCGTCATCGACGGCCGCCTCTTCACTGTGATGGTGGCCATGGCCGTGATCACCACGATGATGACCGGCCCGCTGCTGCAGCGCCTGTGGCCGGCGCCCCGGTCGCGCACCGTCGGCCGCGGTGGCGAGCACGGGGGCGCCGGCGACGCGGCGGCCTCAGCGGAAGATGCCGGTGTGACCCAGTGAGTACCGGAACCGCATCGGCTCAGCTGCCCAGGTACTCGTGCACGAGACGAACGGCCGTGGCTCCCTCGCCCACCGCCGAGGCGACGCGTTTGATCGAGCCCTTCCGTACGTCTCCCGCGGCGAACACGCCGGGCATGCTCGTCTCCAGCGGGAGGGGGGCACGACCATGGTGCCCGTGCGCTGCGGACTCCTCGCGAATCTCGCGCCCCGTCAGAAGGTAACCCTGATCATCGCGCGCGATGCTCTCCGGGAGCCATTGCGTGTGCGGTTCACCGCCGATCATGATGAACAGCGCAGTCGCCGGTACCCGCTCGACCGCGCGTGCCGTACGATCCGCAAGCGTCAGGTACTCGAGGCGCCCCTCGCCACCACCGTCGACCACCTCCGTCCGATAGCGGACGATGATGTTCGGCGTCGCCTCGACGGCACGTACAAGGTAGGCCGATGCGGACTTCGCAAGGCTGTCGCCCCGGACGACCAAGGTGACTGTGCGAGCGTGCCTGGCCAGATGCGTGGCGGCCTGCCCAGCCGAGTTTCCGGCGCCGACGACGAAGACGTCCTGGTCTTGCATGGCCCGGCTCTCGCTCACGGCCGCGCCGTAGAACACCCCGGAGCCGACGAGGGCCTCCAGCCGCGGCACACCGAGGCGTCGCCAGTCGATGCCGGTCGCAATCACGACCGCGGGTGCGCTGACGTCGGAGCCGTCCAGCAGGTGGACCACTCGGCGGTCACCGCGGCGTTCGAGCCCGACCGCTTGTTGCGCGAAGACGATGTGCGCGCCCATCAGCCACGCTTGCTCGCAGGTCTGCCCCATGAGGTCGCCGCCGGCGATGCCATGGGGAAACCCGGGATAGTTCCTGATCAGCGGGCTCGTCCCGGCCTGCCCACCGGAGACGGCTCGTTCGAGCAGCACCGTGTCGAGCCCTTCGGACGCGGCGTACACGGCCGCCGTCAGGCCGGCCGGTCCGGCACCGACGATGGCGACGTCGCAGACGTCCACGTCGTTCGTGACGCTGACCCCGATCGCACGGGCGAGGTCGGGCAGGTTCGGATCGACGAACACGTGGCCGTCATGGCGAATCACCACCGGCAGCCGCGACGCGTCGAGCCCGGCCTCGCGCAGCAGACGCCGTCCGGCCTCCCGCTCCACCGGATAGAACCCGAACGGCATGCTGAAGCGCGTCATCACATCGCGCAGCTGCAGCACACGGCTGTCGCCCTCCTGGGCGATGATGCGGAACAGCTCGAAGTTCGGCTCCTGCTCCTTCGTCCACGACGAGAGGAACGTGCTCACGGTGCGGTACATCATCTCGTCGTCCGCCCATGGCCGCACAAGGTGATAGTCGGCGCGGCCGAGTGCGATCGCCTGGACCGCCGGACTCGTCGACGAGTAGTCGCGATCCACGAGCAGCACACGCTTGGCCTGCGGATACAGCTCATGTGTCCGTGTGAGCACGTCGACGGAGTCGTCGTCCACGAGCAGCAGTGCGACGGGTTCCTCGGCCCGCGCGAGTTCCTGCATCGCGGTGAGCGCCGCTTCCGGCGAGCCCGCGCCCTTCACCGCGAATGCCCTGCCGAACCGTCGCGTGAGGTCGGCGAGTAGCACACGAAACGAGCTCGGGTCGTGTTCCACCACGAAGATGACCGGCCACGTCACCTCTGCAAGCCTAATGGCGGCAGCCCGGTCATGCGCGGCGACCGCTGGCTGCCTACGCGAAGAAGAGGGAGCTCCCGGAGCCATGGCTCCGGGACCACTTTCGGACCACACGCTGTGCGTGCAGCGGAACGATGACAGTTCAGAGGAACGACACCGCGTGCAGCAAATCCCTCATCGTGGCCGGACACGACCACAGACCGGTGTGGCTGCCATTGCTCCGCGGGCACCCGCGCCGCAGGCCGATCACGCGCTGCGGCGTTCCAGGCGCGAAGTTCTCCCCTGTGGATCGTGCCGGTTCCGGCCACGACCGGGTGTCCTGCGCAGCATCGGCACGGCTCGCTGAACAAGCTGCTCAGGGCCGTCGCTTGACCATGGCAGACCATCCTCACCGTCGGCTTGGATCCCTCACATCATGGCCGCAAATTTTGGTCGACTGCCTCCGCCGATGCCGGGCACCCGCGCCGTAAGGCCCATCCAGGGAGACGTAAAGGCAGGCAGGTGAGCGCCATGGGCAAGAAGAGTGGTGCCGTGGCACATGTTCTGCTCGACCAGTACGGACGGACCTACGCGTCCGAGGCCGGTATCAAGCTGCGGGACAGCCCCGGTTCCCTTTACCAGATCCTCGTGCTCGCCCATCTGCTGTCCGCGCGGATCAAGGCAGACATTGCGGTGGCGGCGGCCCGTGCGCTCTTCGACGCGGGAATGCGGGACGCGCGACGGATGGCGGAGGCGAGCTGGCAGCAACGCGTCGACGCGCTCGGCGAGGGCGGCTACCGCCGCTACGACGAGCGCACCGCAACCCAGCTCGGCGATGCGGCCGAGCTGCTGAGGCGGGAGTACAGGGGCGATCTACGCCGACTTCGCCAGGCCGGAGACCCCAAGAAGCTGCTGCGGGACTTCCCGGGCATCGGGCCCTCAGGGGTCGACATCTTCCTCCGGGAGGTTCAGGGAATCTGGCCGGAGTTCGCGCCGTACATCGACAGCAAGGCGCTGCAGGGGGCGGAACGTGTCGGCCTGCCGAAAACCCCGAAGGCCCTGGCACGACTCGTGAAGGAGGACGACCTGCCCCGGCTGGCGGCCGGCCTGGTGCGGGTGGCCCTCGACAAGCGCGCCGCCGAGGAGGTGCGCGCAGCTGCGTGAAGAGGCAGCCGCGTCATCCTCGCCGAAGCACCTCGTGGAACATGCCGCCCGCCTCGGCGACGACATGGAAAGAAATGACCTCTCAGGGCGAAGCCGGATTACCGGGAGCCTTCCGCGTCGAGGCCAGCACGCCGACTTTGTCGATGCGGTGCTCGGGGTTGCCCCTGTCGTCGCGCCAGAAGTTTCCGGCCGCGTCGTCCTCCGGAGTCGCGCAGGTGGAGATTGTGATCATGGATTCCGTGGCACGCTCGCCCGGGGAACCAGGGACCGCCGCCCGCTGCTCGGTGAGGGAGCTCTCGGAGCGGAAGGAGGTCTTCCGAGTCTGGGTGATCTCGTATTCGTAGATCATGCCACCCGACGTGACGAGGACCGAGTCGCCCAGGTCGAGGGAGGGCAGGTTGTGCAGGGGCCCACCAGCGGAGAGGCGGTGGGCTGTCACGATGTAGTTGCCGATCTCGCCGGGGCCGACACCGCCACGGTCCCCGTACGGGCTGGCGGCCACGCCGCGGTTCTGGATTCGCGTACCCGGCCAGTCGTCAGTCGTGCCCTCGTACGGCACGACGTGCAGGTCCTGGAGGCCGATCGACGGGATCGTCAGCGAGGCGGTCTGGGTCCGCGTGCTGGTCTCGCGCGGAGTCGGCTTCGTCGAGGTCGTCTGCGGAGCCGGTGAGGGGCTGTTCGGCGAGGGGGTCGTGGGCCTCTCCGTGGGCGCAGTCGCGGTGGACGCTGAGCCCCGGGTGGCCATTCTTCCGGCTCCCTCGTCCCCACCACCGGAGAAGCAGCCGGCAAGTACGAGGGTGAGCGTGCCGGCGAGTGCGATCCACGCCGCGCGGGAAGGGGACATATTACTCCCCAGTAAATTGGAGGCATATCGATCTCGGGGGCGGTCGACGGTGAACGCCTCTCATGCGACAACAACAGGAACGGATCAGGTGTTCCTCCATCAAGCATGCCGTTGACCTGCGGGTATCCGCTGGGGCCCCCGACCTGCGGGCAGGTCCGTGCAGTGATGGCCCAAGCCGCCGCGTTGCGTCAGGCCGGTGACGGGAGGTCGCGGATCATGTCCGCGGCCTTTTCCGCGATCATGATCGTGGGGGCGTTGGTGTTGCCTCGTACCACGGTGGGCATGACCGAGGCGTCGGCCACCCGCAAACCGTGCACGCCGTGCACCCTGAGCCGGGAATCCACGACGGGGCCGATGGAACAGGTGCCCACCGGATGGTAGAGGGTCTGCAACTCGCGCCGGGCGTAGTCGAGCAGGCCGGTGTCGTCCGTGGAGCGGGGTACGCGGAAATCGGCTCGGCGATGCTTGCGCAGGCTGGGCTGGTCGGCGATGTGGAGCAGCACCCTGAGCGCCCGGATCATCGTGGCGCGATCGTCCTCGGTGGTCAGGTAGTTGTGCAGGATATGCGGCTTGGCGCTGGGCACAGCGGACCGCAGGGAGACTTTGCCCCGGCTCGTGGGGGCGAGCAGGACCGCGCCGAACATGAAGGCATGGTCGGTGACGGGGCTGATGCCTTCCTCATGGAACATCACCGGGGCGGCATGCACCTGGATGTCGGGGGCGTCCAACCCCTCGCGGGTGCGGTGAAATCCGCCGGCCTCGCCGACGTTCGAGGTGAGCGGGCCGCGGCCCTCGGTCTCCAGCAGGCGCACGTTGTCGGGTGTCTCGGCGGTCATCAACGACTCGGTGTCGGTCAGGTAGCACAGGCCGACATGCGGATGGTCCTGCAGGTTTTCCCCCACCGGGAGGTCGACGCGGGGCGTGATGCCGTGGGCCGCCAGTTCACCGGCCGCACCTATGCCTGACAGCATGAGCAGGTGCGGGGAGTTGTACGCACCGGCCGACAGCACCACTTCCCGTTCGGCGCGCAGTCGCAGCAGTTCGCCGTTCCCGTCCACCTCGACGCCGGTCGCGCGGTCGCCGTCGAGCAGGACACGGGTGCACCGGGTGCCGGTGAGCACCTCGAGGTTCGGCCGGGACAGGGCTGGCCGCAGATAGGCGACAGCCGTGCTGCAGCGCAGACCGTCACGCTGAGTGAGGTGGTAGTAGCCGACGCCGTCCTGTTCCGGACCGTTGAAGTCGGTGGTGTAGGGGTGGCCGGCCTCCTGGGCGGCCGCCACGTAGGCGGCCATCAACGGATGCCGGGAACGGCCCTCGCTGACCGTGAGAGGTCCGCCGGTGGAGTGCCATGGTGACGGGGCGCCCGAGAAGTCCTCGGCACGCAGGAAGTACGGCAGGACGTCCTGCCAGCTCCACCCGTCGGCGCCGGCCGCTGCCCAGGCGTCGTAGTCACGGCGGTTGCCGCGTATGTAGATCATCGCGTTCATCGATGATGAGCCGCCGAGCATCCGGCCCCGGGGCAGATAGCGGCGGCGGCCGTCCAGCCCTGGTTCGCAGTCGCTGAGGTAACTCCAGTCGTACTTCGTCTGGAAGAGCTTGCTGAACGCGGCCGGAACGTGGATTTCCTGCGCATCGTCCTCCGGCCCGGCCTCGATGAGCAGGACGCGCGTGCTCGCGTCCTCGGTGAGTCGGGCCGCCAGCACGCACCCCGCCGACCCGGCACCCACGATGATGTAGTCGTACACCCGTCCCCCCTCGACCGACCTGGCTACCTGGCCCCTTCACCTAAGCCGCATCGGTGGGCGGACCGCACCCCTGCTCTCGGCCATAATCAATCCGTTCCGCTCCGGCTCAATCGGACTCATGCAAGGAGATAACGGCCTCTACGAGGGTGTGGGGGCTTTCCCAGTTGAGCATGTGCCCGGCGTCCGGCACGGTGATCAGCCGCGCACCCGGTATCCCTGCGGCCAGGCGCCGGGAGTGACTACGCGGTGTGGTGCGGTCGGCCGAGCCGACCATGACGACAGTGGGAACCGTGATGTCCTTCAACCGCGGGTAGCGGTCCTCGCGGGCGAAGCCCCGCACGACCGGCAGGAGGGGCGGATGGTCCTGACGCAGGAACACGTCGAGGAACACCTCGATCATCGCCGGCGAGGGGCGTTTGCCGCACTGAACGGACCCGAAGAGTATTCCGCCGGTGCGGGTACGTGCCAACCGCTGGAGTATGCCGGCCTTCAGCAAGGGGATCTGCAGCCGGTTGTGCGGCGCTCCGTCGTAGATTCGGCCCGCCCATGTTGCGAACAGCACCAGACCGCGGAGGCGAGAGGCGGCGTCGGGGTGGTCAAGCAGTGCCCGGATGGCGAGAAACCCGCCCATGGAGTGCCCCACCAGGACCCCGCCCCGTACGTCGAAGTGCTCCAATACCGCCACGTAGTCCTGCGCCATGGGGCCCGAGCCGGCGCCGTCCGAGCCGAGCGTCGAACGCTCATGACCGCGCTGGTCGAAGGCGATGACACGGTGGCCGCGCGCCACTAAGGCGTCCTGCACCAGATTCCACTCCAGGAGCGAGGCGCCGTAACCGTGCGCCAGCACCACCGGGGGTCCCTCACCCGCGACGATGGCGCGCAGGACCGTTCCGTCCGGGCGAGACAGGAACACCTCCTCGCCCTCGGGCTCCCGGCGGAGCCGCGCGTAAGGAACGGGATCGGGGTGACGCTCAATCCTGGCGGCCGCTGCGCGCGCCGCGATTGCACCCACGACCGCCGCAGTGGCTCCCCACACCAGCCGCATACCCAACGAAATCCCCTCCTCCACGACGACCGGCTCGACACCGGCCATCGTCGCTGCCCACCACTCGAGCCCCTGGACGGCTGCCACCGCTGCGGGCGTGATCGACATCGCATGATTTCATGCGCACGACCGACTGAGGGGAGCCTTCGGCTCTTACCGGACACCACCGGGTGCTCCCCCTGTGAGCTGGACCACCCGGGCGCCGACTTTGCGCCACACAGCGCTAGCGTCGCCGAGGAGGCGGTGTTCGTACCGTGCACGCAGAAGGGATCGGGCATGTTCCGCAAGGTGCTGGTCGCCAACCGTGGTGAGATCGCCATTCGCGCGTTCCGCGCCGGCTATGAGCTGGGCGCGAGAACCGTCGCGGTGTTCCCGCATGAAGATCGCAACTCGTTGCACCGGCTGAAGGCCGACGAGGCGTACGAGATCGGTGAACCAGGGCACCCGGTGCGCGCCTACCTCTCTGTGGAGGAGATCGTCCGCGCGGCGCGCATGGCCGGTGCGGACGCGGTCTACCCCGGGTACGGCTTCCTGTCCGAGAACCCCGACCTTGCGCGCGCGTGCGAGGAGGCGGACATCACGTTCGTCGGCCCGAGCGCGGAGACCCTCGAGCTCACCGGAAACAAGGCTCGCGCGGTGGCGGCCGCCCGCGCGGCCGGCGTACCGGTGCTCGGTTCCTCGCAGCCCTCCACCGACGTCGACGAGCTGGTCCGGGCCGCGGAGGAGATCGGCTTCCCCGTCTTCGTCAAGGCCGTCGCCGGTGGTGGCGGCCGCGGCATGCGGCGGGTGGAGGACCCCAGGATGTTGCGCGAGTCCATCGAGGCGGCGGCGCGTGAGGCCGAGTCCGCGTTCGGTGACCCGACAGTCTTCCTGGAGAAGGCCGTCGTCGACCCCCGGCACATCGAGGTGCAGATCCTCGCCGACGCCGAGGGCAACGTCCTCCACCTGTTCGAGCGTGACTGCTCGGTGCAGCGGCGCCATCAGAAGGTGATCGAGCTCGCGCCCGCGCCCAACCTCGACCCGGAGCTGCGCGAGCGGATCTGCAACGACGCCGTGAAGTTCGCCCGGCACATCGGTTACCGCAACGCGGGCACGGTGGAGTTCCTGCTCGATCGGGACGGCCGGCACGTGTTCATCGAAATGAACCCACGCATCCAGGTCGAACATACGGTGACCGAGGAGGTCACCGACGTCGATCTCGTACAGGCCCAGCTGCGGATCGCCGGTGGTGAGACACTTGCTCAGCTCGGGCTGACGCAGGACACCGTCTACCTGCGCGGTGCCGCGCTGCAGTGCCGGATCACCACCGAGGACCCGGCCAACGGGTTCCGCCCGGACATCGGCAAGATCAGCGCCTACCGCTCGCCGGGCGGCTCGGGTATCCGCCTCGACGGCGGCACCGCCCACGCCGGGACGGAGATCAGCGCACACTTCGACTCGATGCTGGTCAAGCTGACCTGCCGGGGCCGGGACTTCACCACCGCGATCGGCCGCGCCCGGCGCGCGGTGGCCGAGTTCCGGATCCGCGGCGTATCGACGAACATCCCGTTTCTGCAGGCTGTGCTGGACGATCCGGAATTCCGGGCCGGGAAGGTCACCACGTCGTTCATCGAGCAACGGCCGCACCTGCTGACTGCACGGCACTCCGCCGACCGCGGCACGAAGCTGCTCACCTACCTCGCCGATGTCACGGTGAACAAGCCCCATGGCGAGCGGCCCCAGTTGATTGATCCGGCCACCAAGCTGCCGCGGCTTCCCGGCGCCGAGCCGCCCGCCGGCTCCAAGCAGAAGCTCACCGAGCTCGGTCCGGACGGATTCGCGCGGTGGCTGCGCCAGTCGCCGACGATCGGCGTCACCGACACCACCTTCCGGGACGCGCATCAGTCGCTGCTCGCCACCCGGGTCCGGACGAAGGACCTGCTCGCGGTGGCCCCGGTGGTGGCGCAGACCGTGCCGCAGCTGTTGTCGCTGGAATCCTGGGGCGGCGCCACGTACGACGTCGCGCTGCGCTTCCTTGCCGAGGATCCCTGGGAGCGCCTCGCCGCGCTGCGCGAAGCGGTGCCGAACATCTGCCTGCAGATGCTGCTGCGCGGCCGCAACACCGTGGGCTACACGCCCTACCCGACCGAGGTGACAGGCGCCTTCGTACAGGAGGCCACCGCCACCGGCATCGACATCTTCCGGATCTTCGACGCGCTCAACGACGTAGAGCAGATGCGGCCCGCCATCGAGGCCGTGCGGGAGACCGGATCCGCGATCGCCGAGGTCGCGCTGTGCTACACCTCCGACCTGTCGGACCCGTCGGAGACGCTCTACACCCTGGACTACTACCTCGGGCTGGCCGAGGAGATCGTGTCCGCGGGCGCACACGTGCTGGCGATCAAGGACATGGCAGGGCTGCTGCGCGCCCCGGCCGCGGCGAAGCTCGTATCCGCGCTGCGCAGGGAATTCGACCTGCCGGTGCACATCCACACCCACGACACCGCGGGCGGCCAGCTCGCCACCTATCTCGCGGCCATCCAGGCCGGTGCGGACGCCGTGGACGGCGCTGTGGCCTCCATGGCGGGCACCACCTCGCAGCCGTCGCTGTCAGCGATCGTGGCCGCCACCGACCACTCCGACCGGCCGACCGGGCTGGACCTCCAGGCGGTCGGTGATCTGGAGCCGTACTGGGAGAGCGTGCGCAAGATCTATGCGCCGTTCGAGGCGGGCCTCGCCTCGCCGACCGGGCGCGTGTACCACCACGAGATCCCCGGCGGGCAGCTCTCCAATCTGCGCACGCAGGCCATCGCACTCGGCCTCGGTGACCGCTTCGAGGAGATCGAGGCGATGTACGCCGCCGCCGACAAGATCCTCGGCCACCTGGTGAAGGTCACGCCGTCGTCGAAGGTGGTCGGCGACCTCGCGCTGCACCTGGTCGGGGCGGGGGTGTCGCCGGAGGACTTCGAGAGCGAGCCGAACAAGTTCGATCTTCCCGACTCGGTCATCGGGTTCCTGCGCGGTGAGCTGGGCAGCCCGCCGGGCGGATGGCCGGAGCCGTTCCGCAGCAAGGCGCTGGAAGGCCGGGCCGACGCCAAGCCGACGCAGGAGCTGTCCGCCGAGGACCGTGAAGGGCTGGACAAGGACCGGCGGGCGACGCTGAACCGGCTGCTCTTCCCCGGGCCGACGAAGGACTTCGAGACGCACCGTCAGGCCTACGGCGACACCAGCGTGCTGGAGAGCAAGGACTTCTTCTACGGGCTGCGCCCGGGGAAGGAGTACGCGGTGGACCTTGAGCCCGGCGTCCGGCTGCTCATCGAGCTGGAAGCCATTGGCGAGGCCGACGTACGTGGCATTCGCACCGTGATGTCCACGTTGAACGGTCAACTGCGGCCGATCCAGGTGCGGGACACCTCGGTGGCGTCCGATGTGCCGGCGACGGAGAAGGCCGACAAGGCCAACTCCGGTCATGTCGCTGCGCCGTTCGCCGGCGTGGTGACGCTGGCCGTCGCCGAGGGCGACACGGTTGAGGCCGGTGCCACCGTGGCCACCATTGAGGCGATGAAGATGGAAGCCACCATCACGGCCCCGAAGGGCGGAAGCGTGACACGGGTTGCCATCAATGCGATCCAGCAGGTGGAAGGCGGCGACCTCATCGTCGAGCTCGCCTAGAGTCCGGGGCGACCACGCCAGTCGGTGGGTGGTCCAGGAGGCGCGTTATGCGCGAGCGTCATCGCGTGCCGTCCTGGACACCACCGGTGGCCGCCTGTGGCAAAATCAGAAACCACGGGCATAGCCGAAGAAAACCTGCCTGGGACGACCGGAGATCGCTGGTGAATTGGCCGGCCGTGGGCAGCGGTCGGCTTCTCCGCATTGCATTCAACCGCCTCGGACGGGGCGGTCATCGCCATGACGGATTCGGTGGAATCGTCGGCGAATACACCGGTGGCAGCGTGTCCAACAGAGCGTCATCCCCGCTGAACAGCGACGTGCGCGGCGGCTCGGGCCGCTCCGATCGATGCCCGCCCTCACGGAAAACAGGTCACGTGGCGAGGCTTGCAGGAGCCAGCAGTGTAAACATGGCGTTACGGCGATCGCACCGCCGCCGTTGCCATCACGTGCGCATGCTCAGATTCGTAGCGCGCGGTCTTGTAGGGCATTAACACGCCACCTACGGTAAGTCTGCGGCTCCCAGAGCGTATGCCCATTCAAGAATACAGGAGAGGTGGACTTGTGTCCGAATCCTCGAATGGTATCCCCAGCGTACAAGGGACCAAGTCGGCCACCGATTTCGAAGATTCTCTACTCCGCATCGGGAAGCATTTTCAGCGTGGCGAGACCTCGGGTGACCTCCGGACGGTGCACAAGATCGGCGGCAGGTCCGCGGACGTGTTCTACCGGGACCGCTGGGCCTACGACAAGGTCGTGCGGTCGACCCATGGGGTGAACTGCACCGGTTCCTGCTCGTGGAAGGTCTACGTCAAGGACGGGATCATCACCTGGGAGGCGCAGCAGACCGACTACCCGTCGATCGGCCCCGACAAGCCCGAGTACGAGCCCCGCGGTTGTCCGCGGGGCGCGTCGTTCTCCTGGTACACCTACTCACCCGCACGAGTCCGGTACCCCTATGTGCGCTCGACGCTGCTCGAGCTCTACCGCGAAGCCAAGCAGCGGCTCGAGGATCCGGTGCTGGCCTGGGCCGACATCGTCGAGGACCCGGAGAAGGCCCGCAGGTACAAGTCCGCACGCGGAAAAGGGGGGTTCGTGCGGGCGGAGTGGTGGGAGGCGGCCGAGATCGTCGCCGCCGCGCACGTGCACACGATCAAGCAGCACGGGCCGGACCGGATCGCAGGGTTCTCGCCCATACCCGCGATGTCGATGGTGAGTCACGCGGCGGGCGCTCGGTTCATCTCGCTGATCGGCGGCTCGATGCTGTCGTTCTACGACTGGTACGCCGACCTGCCGGTGGCCTCACCGCAGGTGTTCGGCGACCAGACCGACGTTCCGGAGTCCGCCGACTGGTTCGACGCGGGTTATTTGATCATGTGGGGTTCCAACGTCCCGGTGACCCGCACCCCCGACGCGCACTACATGACCGAGGCGCGCTACCGGGGCCAGAAGGTCGTGGTGGTCTCCCCGGACTACGCGGACAACACCAAGTTCGCCGACGAGTGGCTGCCTGCGCGGCCCGGCACCGACGCGGCGCTGGCCATGTCCATGGGGCATGTGATCCTCAAGGAGTTCTTCGTCGACAAGACGACACCGCGGTTCACCGACTATGTCAGGCGCTACACCGACCTGCCCTTCCTGGTCAGCCTCGCCGAACACGGTGACGGATACGTTCCCGGCAAGTTCCTCACCGCCGCCGACCTGGGCGAGACCGGCGAAGGCGCCGAGTTCAAGACGGTGCTGCTGGACGCGGGCGGCGACCCCGTGGTCCCCGGTGGATCGCTCGGTCACCGGTTCACCGATTCCGGGCAGGGCCAGTGGAATCTGGATCTCGGAGAGGTCGACCCCCTGTTGTCGCTGCACAGCGGCGACCCCGACAACGTGACCGTCAAGCTGCCCCGGTTCGACCGTATCGACGCCGCCGAGGCGGGCGTGCTGCACCGCGGCGTGCCCACGCGGATGGTCGGCGGGCACCGGGTGACCACGGTGTTCGACCTGCTGCTGGCCCAGTACGGCGTGCACCGGCCGGGGCTTCCCGGCGACTGGCCCGCCGACTACGACGACGCGTCACAGCCGTACACGCCCGCCTGGCAGGAGCCGATCACCGGTGTACCCGCGAAGGCCGCCGAGCGGATCGCCCGCGAGTTCGCCGACAACGCCGAGCGTTCCGGCGGCCGTTCGATGATCCTCATGGGGGCGGGCACCAACCACTGGTTCCACTCCGACCAGATCTACCGCTCGTTCCTGGCGCTCACGATGCTCACCGGCTGCCAGGGAGTCAACGGCGGTGGCTGGGCCCACTATGTCGGCCAGGAGAAGTGCCGGCCGATCACGGGGTGGGCGACGCTCGCCTTCGGACTGGACTGGCAGCGACCACCGCGCCAGATGCAGGGCACGGTGTACTGGTACCTGGCCACGGACCAGTGGCGCTACGACCCGTTCACCTCGCAGGCGATGGCATCGCCGCTGGCCACCGGGCGCTTCGCGGGACGGACGGCGGCGGACAACATCGCGCTGGCCAGCCGGCTGGGCTGGATGCCCAGTTACCCGACGTTCAACCGCAATCCGCTCGACCTGGCCGACGAAGCGGAGCGGCTGGGCAAGGACGGAGCGCAGCACGTCGTGGACGGCCTGAAGTCCGGACACCTGCGCTTCGCCTGCGAGGATCCGGACGCGCCGGAGAACCACCCTCGCGTGCTCACCGTATGGCGAGCCAACCTGCTCGGCTCCTCCGCCAAGGGCAACGAGTACTTCCTGCGCCATCTGCTCGGCACCGATTCCAACCTGCAGGCGACCGACCGCGAAGGAGTCCGCCCCGAGGAGGTCACCTGGCGGGAGGAGGCACCGGTCGGCAAGCTGGACCTGCTGCTGTCGCTGGACTTCCGGATGACCAGCACCACGTTGTTCTCCGATGTGGTGCTGCCCGCGGCCACCTGGTACGAGAAGCACGACCTGTCCAGCACGGACATGCACCCGTACGTGCACGCGTTCTCCCCGGCGATATCGCCACCGTGGGAGGCCAAGACCGATTTCGAGGCCTTCCACCGGATCGCGCGTGGCTTCTCCTGGCTCGCCGAGAAGCACCTCGGCACGCGCAAGGACATCGTCGCGGTACCGCTGACGCATGACACCGCCGACGCCACCGCGCAGCCGGGCGGCCGCGTGCTCGACTGGAAGGCGGGCGAGTGCGAGCCGATACCGGGCAGGACGATGCCCCGGCTGGTCGTGGTCGAACGGGACTACCCGGCTCTGGCCGAGAAGATGGCCGCGCTCGGCCCGCTGGTCGAAAAACTCGGCCTGACCACCAAGGGCGTGACGGTGCACCCGGACGCGGAGGTCGACCATCTCAAGGGCGTCAACGGTGTCGTCGCATCCGGAGTCGCCGCAGGCAGGCCGAAGCTGGCCAAGGACACCCATGCGGCCGAGGCCGTCCTGGCGCTGTCCGGCACCACCAACGGCAGGCTCGCCACCGAGGGCTTCCACGCCCTCGAGCGGCGTACCGGTACCAAGCTCGCCGACCTCGCTGCCGAGAACGAGGGCAAGCGGATCACCTTCGCCGACACCCAGTCCCGCCCGGTGCCGGTGATCACGTCACCGGAGTGGTCCGGCAGCGAGACCGGCGGCCGGCGCTACGCCCCGTTCACCATCAACACCGAACGGCTCAAGCCGTGGCACACCTTGACCGGCCGGCAGCACTTCTTCCTCGACCACGACTGGATGTTCGAACTCGGTGAGCAACTGCCCGTCTTCCGGCCGCCGCTGGACATGACCGCGCTGTTCGCCGAACCCGCCGTCGGCGCGACCGGCGAGGCCGGGGTGACCGTCCGATACCTCACTCCGCACTCGAAATGGTCGATCCACTCCGCGTACCAGGACAACCTCCACATGCTGACGCTGTCCCGGGGCGGGCAGGCGATCTGGATGTCCGATGTCGACGCGGCGAAGATCGGCGTCAAGGACAACGACTGGATCGAGGCGGTCAACCGCAACGGGGTCGTGGTCGCGCGGGCCATCGTGAGCCACCGGATGCCCGAGGGAACGGTGTTCATGTACCACGCCCAGGACCGTGCGGTCGACGTGCCGCGCACCGAGAAGACCGGCAAACGCGGCGGCATCCACAACGCCCTCACCCGCTTGATGATCAAGCCGTCGCACCTGATCGGCGGCTATGCCCAGCAGTCCTTCGCGATCAACTACCACGGCCCGACCGGCAATCAGCGCGATGAGGTCACGACGATCCGGCGGCGGGGCCAGGAGGTGCGGTACTGATGAGGGTCATGGCACAACTCGCCATGGTGATGAACCTGGACAAGTGCATCGGCTGCCACACCTGCAGCGTCACCTGCAAGCAGGCATGGACCAACCGCGGCGGTGTCGAGTACGTCTGGTTCAACAACGTGGAGACCCGGCCGGGTCAGGGCTATCCGCGCCAGTACGAGGACCAGGACAAGTGGCGCGGCGGCTGGGAGCTGTCCAAGCGCGGCAAGCTCCGGCTGCGCACCGGATCCCGGCTGAGGCGGCTGCTGAACATCTTCGCCAACCCGGACCTCCCGGCGGTATCCGACTACTACGAGCCGTGGACGTACGACTACGAGAACCTGCTGTCCGCGCCGCCGTCGGACACCACGCCGGTGGCCCGGCCCAAGTCGCTGATCACCGGCGAGGACACCAAAGTCACCTGGGGAGCCAACTGGGACGACGACCTGGGCGGCGGTCCGGAGCAGATCGGCCGGGATCCGCTGCTGACCAAGGTGTCCGAGCAGGTGAAGCTCGAGTTCGAGCAGACGTTCATGTTCTACCTGCCGCGGATCTGCGAGCACTGTCTCAACCCGTCCTGCGCGGCGTCCTGCCCGTCCGGCGCCATCTACAAGCGCAGTGAGGACGGCATCGTCCTGGTCGACCAGGACCGCTGCCGCGGCTGGCGCCAGTGCGTCACCGGCTGCCCGTACAAGAAGATCTACTTCAACCACAAGACCGGCAAGGCCGAGAAGTGCACGTTCTGCTATCCGCGCGTCGAGGTCGGCATCCCGACCGTCTGCTCGGAGACCTGCGTCGGGCGGCTGCGCTACATCGGCGTAGTGCTCTACGACGCCGACGCGGTGCTGGAAGCGGCCTCGGTCGAGGACGACAAGGACCTCTACCCGGCCCAGTTGGGCGTGTTCCTCAACCCGCACGACCCGCGGGTGATCGCCGAGGCCGAGCGGGCGGGCATCTCCAGCGAGTGGATCGAGGCGGCGCAGAACTCACCCGTCTACCGGTTGATCGTCGACTATCAGGTCGCGCTCCCGCTGCACCCGGAGTACCGCACGATGCCGATGGTCTGGTACGTGCCGCCGCTGTCGCCCGTGGTGGACGTGCTCGCCGGGACCGGACACGACGGCGAGGACGCGAGCAACCTCTTCGGCGCGATCGACGCGCTGCGCATCCCGGTGGAGTACCTGGCGGAGCTGTTCACCGCGGGCGACGTCGGGCCGGTCCGTGCCTCGCTGCAGCGACTTGCCGCGATGCGTTCGCACATGCGCCGGATCAACCTCGGCGAGCCGAGCACTCCGGAGACCGCCGAGTCGGTGCGGCTCACGCCGGATGAGGTCGAGGCCATGTACCGGCTGCTGGCCATCGCCAAGTACGAGGAGCGGTACGTGATCCCGAGCGGTGCGGGGGCGGACGCGCACCGGCTGGACGCGATCGCCACGGGGTGCAGTCTGGACGGCGACGGCGGGCCGGGCATGACCGCGTTCGACGCGATGGCGGAGAAGTTCCACCTCACGGACACCCCCACGGACACCAACGGCGCGGCGCCCGAGGACAAGGGGACTCGCATCAACCTGCTGAACTGGGACGGCAAGCGCACCGACGGCCTGTTCCCCGCCCCCCATCAGGAACCGAACGGCTCCGGCCCTCACGACGCCGAGCAGGCGCCGGCGGCGGAGGGCGCCCGATGAGCCCGCTCCGGCTGGGCAAGCGAGGGCCCGGGACCACGTCGGCCGAGCACCTGTCCGAACAGCAGCGGCGGATCGTCTGGCGGCTCGCAGCGCTGCTGCTGGACTATCCGACCGGGCAGACGCTGAACCTGCTGGAGGAGATGGCGGCGGCGGCCGGTTCCGTGCCCGCGCCGGCGGGACCCGCCTTGGTCTCGTTCGTGGACGACGCTCGCCGGATGTCACCGATGGACCTGGCCGCACACTATGTGGAGACCTTCGACCTGCGCCGTCGCAGCTGCCTGCATCTGACCTACTACGCCTACGGGGACACTCGTAAGCGTGGCATGGCACTGTTGCGGTTCAAGCACGCCTACAAGGCGGCCGGCGTCACGCTGGGCGACCACGAACTCCCGGACCATCTCGCCGTGGTGCTGGAGTTCGCCGCGACCGTCGACCCCGCATCAGGACGACGCCTGCTCGTCGAGTACCGACCCGTCGTGGAACTGCTCCGGTTGTCCCTGGTGGAGGGCGGGTCGCCGTATACGCATGTGCTCGACGCGGTGTCCGCGACCCTGCCCGACCTTGGCACGGCCGACCGGCGACGGATCGCCGAACTGGCCGCACAGGGCCCGCCCGAGGAAGAGGTCGGTCTGGAGCCGTTCGCGATGGATCCGTTGGCGATGGAGCCGACGACGCAGCCCGGGATCGGAGGACGCCGGTGATCACCTTGCTGTGGCTCGCCGCACCGTACGTGGCACTCACCTCCTTCGTGCTCGGGCATGTCTGGCGCTACCGGCACGATCAGTTCGGCTGGACCACGCGGTCCTCGCAGCTCTACGAGAGCAGGCTGCTGCAGCTGGGCAGCCCGCTGTTCCACTTCGGGCTGCTGGCGGTGATCGGCGGGCACGTGCTCGGCATCCTGATCCCGGCGAGCTGGACCGAGTTCGCCGGCGTCTCGGAGGGGGCGTACCACGTGCTCTCGGTGTCGGCCGGCACGCTGTCCGGGCTGGCCACGGTCGCGGGCCTGGCGATTCTGCTCTACCGCCGAATCACCGTGCCCGCCGTGCGCAAGGCCACCACGACCAACGACAAGGTCATGTATGCGCTGCTGACCGCCGCCATCGCGACCGGGATGCTGAACACGGTCGGCAGCAACCTCATCGGTGGCGGCTACGACTATCGCGCCACCGTCTCACCGTGGTTCCGCAGCCTGTTCTCGCTGAACCCGCAGCCGCACCTGATGGAGGGCATTCCGGTCAGCTTCCAGGTGCACAACCTCGTGGTGCTCGGCCTGCTGGCGATCTGGCCGTACACACGCCTGGTGCACGTGTTCAGCGCACCGCTGGGCTACCTGGTCCGGCCGTACGTGGTGTACCGCAGCCGAGACCCGAAGGGCCCGGACGCCCGCCGTTATGCACGCGCGTGGGAGACGCCGACGGCCCCACCCACCCGGCGCTGACCCGCTGGATGAGAGAGAACCGACAACATGGTCCGGGGCCAATGCCGTTGGGTGGGTTCGGGGCGGGTGTCGTCCTCAGCCGCCGGCTTGGTCCCGACCGGTCAGGAAGGCGCGCCGGCCAGGACTTCCACCTCGCCGGTGTCGAGCGAGTAGTAGGCGCCGACCACGGCAAGGGCCCCCTTTCCCACGAGTGGGGCCAGGTCCTGGTTGGAGCGCAGGTCGGCCGCGGTCAGCGTGACCTGGGCGCGGGCCATGGTCTCGGCCGGGTCGGCACCGCCTTCCCGGACTGTCTGCTCGTACGCCGGCCGCAGAGCCTTGGCGATCGCCTCCAGATTGCCGGGCAGCGGTTTGCCGTCACGCATGGACTTGTATGCCGCCTCGACGGCGCCGCAACGCTGATGCCCGAGGACCACGATGAGCGGAGTGCCACTCGTCATGGGCCCGTACTCCACGGAACCCGTGACCACCGGGCCGACCGCCTCCCCGCCCGTGCGCATCACGTAAAGGTCACCCAGCCCGGTATCGAAGAGGAGTTCAGGCGGCACCCGGGAGTCGATGCACGAGAGGATCGCGCCGAAAGGTGCCTGCTCCTGGGCTACGAACTGGCGCCGGTTCGGATCCCGGTCGGGATGTCGAAGGTCTCCGCTCACCCAGCGCTTATTGCCGTCCATCAGTCTCGCGAACGCCGCGGCGGGCGTGGCCGGCCGTGCTTCCGGCGAAGCGCTGGTCGCCGACGGGGTGCCGCTCGTCGATGAGCACCCCGCAAGCGCGACCGTGGCGACCGCAAGTCCGCCGGCAAGCAGAGCTCTGCGATCCGGATGTCCCGCTCTGTCCACCCGCGTTCCCCTCAGTCCGCTGAGACGCGTCCGTACGTCTCGATCAGGGCAATTGTTCAGCGCGGTGTGGGGGCCTGACGGCAGGCGCAAGCGGGCGTGGGCAGCTTTGCCACCGACGGCCCACAGAACCGGCTCGGGCGGCGGCTTGCGCCTACGCGGGGCTGGCTGCGGAGGCGTCGGGGCGGTGTTGCCTCGCGCCGGCGACGCATCTTTGCGGCGGAGCCCGCATCGTTCGAGCACCCGCTCGTACGCGTTGAACCGTTTTCCGTCCCGGCTCCGTTTGGCCTCGAACAAGCACCGGCTGGACGAGGGGGACACAGCATGAGAATGGGACTGACGAGGCCGGCCAGCCTGATCGTGAGCAGGCTGACCGCCCTGCGGTGGGCGTCCGCGGTCGCGGCCGGCATCGCGGCACTGCTCGCGGCACTGCTCGCGTGGCTGCTCACCGGGCCGTCGTCGGCCCCGACCACGGCCAGGGGCACGGGCATGGGCACGTATGCCAACCCGGTGACGGCGGGTGCCGTCGACACCTTCCCCGACCCCGTGATGATCCGCGGCAAGGACGGGTACTGGTACGCCTACGGCACCCAGAACCCGGTGTTCCAGAGCAAGGGCCGCGAGGACGGTGAGCGGATGCTGCCGATCCTGCGCTCGGCCGACCTGGTGCACTGGGACTACGCCGGTGAGGTCTTCACCCCGCGAACCCAGCCCGCCTGGCACAAAGGCTCGCGGCTGTGGGCGCCGGACATCCGGTACGTAGACGGCCTTTACACCCTCTACTACTCGGTGGTGGGCGTGGCCAACATCGGCGTGGCGACTGCCCCCACCCCGACCGGACCGTGGACCGACCGGGGCGCCGTGCTGCCGTCGCCGAGCGGCTGCCCTGCGGGCAACATCGACCAGGCGCAGTTCACCGACAAGGGTGGCCGGCCGTATCTGTACTGGGGGAGCTACGACACCCTCTGCGTCGCGAAGATGAACGGCGACCGGACCCGCATCGAGGGCCCGGTGACCCAGGTCGCCAGGGGGCGCCGGATGGAGGGCGGGTTCGTCGTCCGGCGCGGCGGCTACTACTACCTGTTCTACTCCGACGCGGGCTGCTGCGACGGTGCGTACAGCGGTTACCAGGTCAAGGTCGGCCGCGCGACCAAGCCGACAGGGCCGTTCGTCGACGACGAGGACGTCGACCTGATGGACCTGACCAGCAAGGGCGGCATCGTGGTCGGCGCGAACGGCAACCGCTGGATCGGCCCGGGGCACAACTCCCTCCAGACCGACCTGTCCGGTCAGGACTGGCTTGTCTACCACGGCATCCCCTCCGACCACCCGGACATGAAGCTGACCAGCGGGGGCAAGGTGAAGCCGACCAGGCGCCCGATGCTGATCGATCGGCTGGACTGGATCGACGGCTGGCCGGTCGTGCGCGCCGGCGCCGGGCCGTCAGAGGGCAACCAGCCGGCGCCGGTGGCCTCCTGGGACGTCGGCAGCACGTTCAACGACGGCTCGCTGACCGGCTGGCACGGCGAGGGCGCCGGGACGGGCGGCTGGTCGGTCGCCGAGAAGCAGGACGCCCACGGGTACGTGACCCACGCAGGGAGCGGCGCGGAACCCGCGTATCTGGTCTCGGACAAGGAGGCCCCCGCGGACCTGCGCGCCGAGGCCGACCTGAAGGTGAGCTCGGCCGGCGGCGCGGCCGGGCTGACGGTCGGTCATGTGAACCCCGGCAACCATGCCGTCGCCTGGCTGGACCGGGGCCGCAACGCGCTGGTGACCGACGTGGTGGTCAACGGCACCAGCCGCGGCGAGTCGGTGACCGCGCTGCCCTCCGGATTCCAGTGGGGCGCCTGGCACAATGTGGCGGTCGAGGTGCGCGGCACCCACATGACCGTCGAGGTGAGCGGGGACCGGCTCCGCGACGCGGTGGCCACCCAGGAACGCGACCTGCCCGCGCGGACGGCCCACCCCGGCCGAGTCGGCACCGCCGTACGCGGCTCCGGCGCCGCCGCTGACAACGTCGGCGCGGCGAAGCTCTTCACCCCGGTGACCAAGCGGGTGCCCGAGCCCAAGCCGGGCGCGCTGCTCCCGGCCCACAGCGACGAGTTCAACGGCGCCGCCGTGCCCGGCACGACCCCCGCCTCGCCATGGACATGGATACGCGGCGCGTCATCCGGAGTCACCATGACCGGCCGTGCGCTCTCGTGGCCGACCCAGGCTGCCGGACTGGGGAACAACAAGGCGTCGGTGCTGACACGGGGCGCGCCGAAGGGCGACTACACGGTGGAAACAAAGATCAGTTTCGCGCCGGGGCAGCCCACCCAGCAGGCCGGGATCGTGCTGTACGAGAACGATGATCGCTGGTTCAAGATGGTCCACTCGGTGCTGCCGGTGACCCGGGGACGCGGAACCGTGGTGGACGTCAGCGAGTTCGGCAAGGAGGGCGAGCGGCCGACGACCACGCCACCGACCGCAGTGGCCAACGGCCCGATGTTCGGCGGCCCCACCGCGGACACCATGTGGCTGCGCCTGTCCCACCACACCGACACCGCGCACAACGAGCACGAGGTGCGCGCGGCCACCAGCCGGGACGGTGTGCACTGGGTGCACAACGGCGTGTGGACCCTGCCGGTCAAGGGCGATCTCAAGATCGGTCTGGTCTCGATGAACAAGGCCGGAGCGGTCGCAAGGTTCGACTACGTGCGCACGTACGGCGGCTGACGGCCAGCCAGGGCCGCCCGGCCGCCCGGCCCGCCCGGGCACGCCTCCGGAGGAGAAGCGGGCCCGGGCCGAGCGAAGGAAGCGAGCCGAGAAGCAGGCCGACGTATGAGGCGCCTGCACCAGACCGTGCCCCCCGCGGCGACCGGGTTCACCCCGGGAGAGGAGGCTGGCCCGCGCCATAGACGAGCAGGCGGCGTTCGGGCAGCAGGCGCGCCTCGGGGCTCGGGAGGTGCGGTTGCAGTGTGCCGTCGTGCATGAGGTGAAGGACCTGGACCTCGCGGGCGAGGACCAGGAAGTCGGCGATCATCTTGCGGTGGCAGCGCCACCACACGGACTCCGCGCACATGACCGCGGTGCGTTCCCCGGCAGCCTCGGTGAGCAGCACATCGATCGCGGAGACGAACTCCGGCGAGCGCATGTGGGCGGCGTACCCGCAGAAAGCACGGTTGCGCAGCGCGGTGTCGGGCGTGTCCGGCCGTGCCTTCCGCCAGCCGCCGAGCCGCTTTTCCCACCGGTAGGCGATTCCGGTCTGCGGCAGCCATTGCGACATCGCGTCGCGGTTGGCGTCGGGATTGTGCCGGCTGCCCGGCGCCGTCCGCACGTCGACCAGCCGGCGCACCCCGGCGCCATGCAGCAGCCGCGTCATCTCCCTGGCGTCAGCGGTGCCGTGGCCGAAGCTCAGCAGTTGCATGTCACTCACGCGACCCTTTGCCCTGCGCGGCGCGAGACGGCCTCGTGGCCGCAGGCGCCGTCCACACGCATCGAGGGAGCGGCCCCAGACGGCTTGCATGGTCTTCCCGGCGTCTGCTGGGCCTTTTCCGGGATGGCGCCGCTGCCGGCGACTTGCTTGCCGAACTCCCCGAAGGCCGGGTGGCTGTCGTGTGCGGGCCGCCGCCTCCACTCGTCGTACCCGGAGCTGTGGGGATACGCCGCACAGGTCATGACCAAGATCTCCTTCCGGGGGAGTGTGGCATCCCTTCATCTCAGTAGCAGATGCCGATGCGTCTGCAGTGACGTCAGCCCGTACCTGGTTCCGTGTCGTGGGCGGGAGGCGGCGCGGCGCGCCCTATTTCCGGATACGCGACGCGGCATGGCAGCTCTCCGCGCCCCGGCAGTGCTTCAGCGCTGTGAGGGTTTCGTGCAGGGAGGCGCGCTGCTCGGACGGGATGGACGCTGCCAGGTTCTTCAGCTCTTCTGGGTCGGACTTGACCGAGTAGTACTCCCGCTCCCCGTCGGCGTACTCGACGTAGAGGGCGTCTGCGGTCCTGATCGCCTCGTAGCTCGGGGGGTTGCCGCTGTCGTCGGGCGCCGCGTCCGGGTCGCCCTTCCTGGACGCCGGGTGACGGTGTTCGACGAGTACGGCTTGGCGCCAGTCGTCCTCCGGCCGGCCGTGCATCAGCCGGGCGAGGCTTCGCCCGTCGCAGGTCGACGGCGGCTTCACGCCGGCGAGCTCCTGGAAGGTGGGGTTGAGGTCGACGTTCTCCGTCAGTTGCGGAACATGCGCGCCGGCCGGCACTCCGGGACCGGTGACCATCATCGGCACCTTGATGTCGGTGTCGTAGGCGGTCTGCTTGCCCGGGCGGAGCCGGTGCTCGCCCATGTGGAAGCCGTTGTCCGACGAGAACACGATGTACGTGTTGTCCGCCAGGCCCTTCGCCTTGAGCTCGTCTTCCAGGTGCCCGATCATCGCGTCCACTGCCTGCACGGAGCGCACCCGCTTGGCGAACTTCTGGTCGATCTGCTTCTGCTCTTCGGACGTCAGCGGCGACAGCTGCCTCTGCCACTTCGGCGTGGGCGTGGACGCCCGGTTGTAGGCGGCGGTGCGCGGGGCCTTGAGCGTGGGGAACTTTCCGGCGTCTCGCGGTGCCGGGGTGGAGGGGCCGTGCGGCGTGAAGGTCGCCACCTCCAGCATGAACGGCTTCTTCGACTTCGCCGAGGTGTCGATGAAGGACGTTGCCTTAGCCGCCAGCACGTCCGTCAGGTAGTCCTGGGCGTCGTGCCCGTAGTGCACGACCTTGCCGTTCTCGTTGAGGTTGTAGTTGAACCCCGGGTACCCGTTGCCGGCGACGTCCCATTCGTTCCAGCCGGACGGAACGTACGGTGTGGGCGTGCCGTTCTTGTCGGCGGGCTTGTAGCCGTTCAGGTACTTTCCCATGAACCCGGTCCGGTAGCCGGCGCGTTGCAGGGCGGTCGCGAAGCTCCTGCTCTCGTTGCCGTTCTTCATGAAGGCGCCGTAACCGCCGTCGCTTCCGTTGTTGGTGAAGACCCCGGTGTTGTGCGGGTATTGGCCGGTGAAAACGGACGTGCGCGACGGGCAGCACAACGAGTCGGTCGTGAAGAAGTTCGAGAAGGTCGTTCCGCGTTTCTGCATCTGCCGTACGTGCGGCATGTACTGCACGAGGTTCCACGAGAGGTCGTCGGTGAGCACGTACACGATATTGGGCTTCCGCGCGGCCGCCGTGGTGCCGCCGTCGGTCGGCGAAGCGCTTTCAGTGGCCTGACCGGCGTTCGGCCCCGGCGAACACGACATCAGTAACGCCGCGACAACGGCGATACAGAGTCCGGCCGTGGCCGTACGACGGTGACGAGTACCCAGCATGAACAATGCCTCCACGGTTGAGCGTTTCCTGGCGCCCCGCACCGTAGGGTCCGACTTTGTGGAAACCTTGTGGCGCCCCCGTCCTGAATGCCTTTTCGACCCGCTCGACTAGACTGCGGGCGGGCCGTTACTGGCGCGACGAGGTGGAGCACCACCGGGAAGCGGTCTGACAGCAGTTGTCGTATGCCGTGCGCCTGGGCGATCCCTCGTGACGCAGGAGCAGGTGCATGACCGAGACGACACGTTCCGCCCGTCTGATGGACGGCAAAGCCCTCGCCCAGCGCCTCGTCGCTGAGGCCGCCGCCGGGGCGGCTCAGCTCCGCGAACGCACCGGTACCGCTCCGTGCCTGGCCACCGTACTGGTCGGTGACGACCCCGCCTCGGAGACGTACGTACGAATGAAGCGCAACCGGTGCGCGAAGGCGGGCATCACGTCGCGGCACGTGCCGCTGCCCGCCTCTCTCAGCACCGGCGAACTGGTCGAGAGGGTCAGCGAGCTCTCGCAAGACCCGGGCGTGCACGGCATCCTGCTCCAGCACCCGGTCGGCCCGCACATCGACGAGCGGGCCGCGTTCGAGGCGATCGCGCCGGAGAAGGACGTGGACGGGGTCACGCTGAGCTCGTTCGCGTCGATGAGCTTCGGCCTGCCCGGGTTCGTGTCCTGCACGCCGGGCGGGATCTTGCGGCTCCTGGATCAGTACGAGGTCGACCTGGCGGGCAAGCACGCGGTGGTCGTGGGGCGCAGCGCGATCCTGGGGAAGCCTGCCGGGATGCTGCTGCTGGAGCGCAATGCCACGGTCACCTACTGCCATTCGCGCACCCGCGACCTGCCCGCGTACATGCGCGAGGCCGATGTACTCATCGCCGCCGTCGGCCGTCCGCGCTTCGTCGTGGGCGCGGACATCAAGCCGGGCGCCGTTGTGATCGACGCGGGCTCCAACCCGGGCAACGTCGGAGACGTGGACTTCGAGACCGCCCGGGAACGCGCGCGCCTGATCACGCCCGTCCCCGGCGGCGTCGGGCCGATGACCATCGCCACGCTGCTCACACAGACGGTCCAGGCGGCTGCACGGCAACTGGCCGCCGCCTGACCGGTTCGGGTGTGGGTGCCGAATATTACGTCCGCCCTGATCGGTGCCCGCCGTCGGCGGCTCTCCGCCGTTGCCACAGCCTGGCGGCGTTCCTCGGCCCGTTTTGCGGAACGCTGGGGAGCACGTTGGGCCACATGCCGTCAGGCCGCGCCTGCGCCCCGTTCCCGGCGCACGGTGGCGACCTGTGATGGTCCTGTGACGGTCCGTCAGTTAGGTCAGGAGCTTGAAGTATCCCGCCATAGCTAGGATGATCGGCGCACTCCCGTTCCCGTGGTGAACGCGGGCGTTCCGGCATGGCAGACGCCGCTGTGCCGATGGTCGGCTCGCGCCTGTCGGAACCCGATGAGCCACGCAGCCCGTACCCGCGCTCCGCCTTGTCGCTTCCCCTCGGTCTGCTTCACCTCACCCGTCCATGAGGATCTGATGACACGACACATATCGGAGGCGGTGTTCTGGTTCCTGGCTGCCGGTGTGCTCACGGGCTTGGTCCTGTTGGTCCGCCAACGCCAGATGACCGCCACCCTGCGCAAGCGCCTGTCGGCGATGGAAGACAGCCTCCACGCTCGTGACGAGGAGGCGCGGCATCTGGTCGAGGTCCGTCTCCCCGCGCTGGAGGAAGTCCAGAAACAGCCCGGGCCCGTCGCCGAGCCCGGCCCGCTCGACCGGAGTTTGGCCGAGACTCCGTTCGGACAGAGCCTGCAGCAGGTCGTGGACTTGTTCACCGGGGCCTCCCACAAGGCCCAGTCCCGCGCCGATCAGTCGGCGAAGGCCGCGCTGAAGGCGGCCATGCGCGCACTCCAAGCCCTGGCGAACGAACAGCAGTTGGCCATCTCGGAGATGCAGGACCGGCATGACGACCCCTATATGCTCCAGGGCCTCTTGGAGATCGACCACGCGAACGCGCAATTCGGCCGGCGGGCCCAGGCCATCGCCGTCCTCTGCGGGTCCTGGCCCGGCAGGCAGCGGGTCGCTTCGCTGCTGATCGATGTCGTACGCGGTGCGACGTCGCGTATCCGTGACTACCGGCGCGTCGAGATCCACTCCCGAGTCGAGATGGACGTCGTGAGCCGGGCGGTGGAGCCGGTGGTCCTCGCGGTCGCCGAACTGCTGGACAACGCAGCTCGGCACTCGCAGCCCAACACCACCGTCGAGGTCAACATCCAGCCTGCGCACAACGGCGCCAGTGTGGTGATCGACGACGCCGGAGTGGGCATGGACGCCGGTGAGATCGAGGAGGCAGGCCGTCGCCTGTCCGGTCGTGAGGACATCGACATCAACCGGCTCGGCAATCCGCCGCAGTTCGGCTTCGCCGCGATCGGTGTGCTCGCCGCCCGCTACGGATTCAGCGTCTCGGTCGACACCCGGTCCCCCTACGGGGGTGTGCGCGCCGTGCTGTTCCTCCCGAATGCTCTCCTCAACCGCGTACGTCTCGTCGGTGGCAGAACCGGACTGGAGGCAGAGTCGGCACCCGCACCCGCAACCGCACCCGCACACGCACCCGCGCCAGCACCGGCATCCGCGCATGCCGCGCCAGCACCGGCATCCGCGCATGCCGCGCCCGCAAGGGACGCGGAGTCCGTCCTGGTGCCCGACGCCCCGGCGGCGCCGTCGGGGGCCGCGGAGCACGCGCCGTCAGCGGCCGCGGCCCCACCGGCGTCAACGGCCGGAGGACTGCCCAAGCGACGCCGCCGGTCCGCATCGGAACACGCGTCGGCCGACCAGACACCCTCCACCCCGCCGGGTGCCGAGGCCTCGCAGATCCGCCCGGCGCACGAGACCGCCTCCCGCATGGGTGCGTTCGCCCGCGGCACCCGATCCGGGCGCGACTCCTCTGCCGACGACGAAGGGAACTCGCAGGAATGAAGGACCATATGGCCAATGAGCTGGGCTGGATGCTCGACGAGGTCCTCAAGGTCCCCGAAGCGCGGCACGCGATCCTGCTCTCGGCCGACGGGATGCTCCGGGCCCATTCCCAGGGCATCGCGCGTGACGAGGCCGAACGGCAGGCAGCCGCGCTGTCGGGCCTGCAGTCGATCAGCCGCAGCACCGCCGAGTTCTGCGCCGAGGAGTCCTCCCCGTGGCAGCAAACCCTGGTGGAGTTCGTCGACGGGTACGTCTTCCTGGTCGCCGCCGGCGCGGGCGCCTATCTGGCCGTGTCCGCCACACAGCACGTGGACATGGAGGCGGTCACCTACCGCATGCACAAGCTGGTCGACCGACTGGGCAAGGAACTGACCAGTCCGCCGCGTGAGGACACCGACTCCGAGCCGCCCTCCGAGCCGCCAGGCACTGCCGGTCCGGCATGACCCGGCCTCACAGGCGCGAGCGGGGGCTGGTACGGCCGTACGTCGTGACGGACGGCCGAGCCCATCCGACCCGCAACACGCTCGACCTGGTGACGCTCGTGACGGCGGTGAACAACCGGTCCCTGAACGGGCTGAGCCCGGAGAAGCGCCGCGTCATGGAGCTGTGCCGAGGAGGAGCGCTGTCGGTCGCCGAAGTCGCCGGACATCTGACGCTGGCGATCAGCGTCACGAAGGTGCTGCTCAGCGATTTGATCGACAGCGGTCACATCACGACCCGGCCTCCCATACCCAAGGCCCAACTCCCCGATGCCCAGCTTCTGCAGGAGGTGCTTGATGGGCTCCGCTCCCGTCTCTGACCGCGTCTACGTCTCGCACAAGGTCAGGACCGCCGTAAAGATCTTGATCGTGGGGCACTTCGCGGTGGGCAAGACCACGTTCGTCGGCACGCTGTCGGAGATCCGGCCGCTGCGCACCGAGGAGACCATGACGCAGGCCAGTGAGCTGGTCGACGACCTGGCCGGGAGTCCGGACAAGACCACGACGACCGTCGCCATGGACTTCGGCCGCCTGACCCTCAGTGAACGACTGGTGCTGTACTTGTTCGGCGCCCCCGGGCAGAAGCGCTTCACCCAGCTCTGGAAGGACATGATGCACGGGGCTCTGGGCGCACTGGTGCTGGCGGACACCCGGCGACTGGACCAGTCCTTCGACATCATGGGCCTCTTGGAGGAGCACGGCATGCCGTACGCGGTCGCCGTCAACCAGTTCGACGGCGCTCCGGTCTTTCCCGAAACGGAGATACGCGAAGCCCTCGACCTGCTCCCCGAAACGCCCCTGGTCACCTGCGACGCCCGGGACGACGCATCGTCGGCCCGGGCCCTGATCTCCCTCGTCGAGTACCTGCAGACCCGTACCGCTCAGGAGCACCGATGACCCCTTCCCAACCCGAATCGGGCGCGGTGCCGCCGCCCGGCTGCCCGGCACACACCGACCAGGCCGACCAGGCCGAAGGAGCGACCGGCACGCGCACGGCTGAGCAACTGTACGGACCCGGATTCGCCGCCGACCCGGCCGCCACCTACGCGCGGCTGCGCAGATATGGCTCCATCGCGCCGGTGGAGATCGCCCCAGGCATCCGCGCATCGCTCGTCACCGGCTACGAGACCGCCCTCGAGGTCCTGCGCAGCCCGGAGCGGTTCTCCAAGGACCCGCGCCGGTGGCGGGCTCTCGCCGACGGGACCGTACCGCCGGACAGCCCGGTCGTGCCGATGATGATGTACCGGCCGAACGCTTTGTGGACCGACGGCGACGAGCACACACGGCTGCGCGGTGCCATCACCGACAGTCTGAGCCGCGTCGATCCGAACGCCCTGCGCGGCTACGTCGAGCACAGCGCCGACACCCTCATCGACAGATTCGGTCCCGAAGGACAGGCGGATCTCCTCGGCGATTATGGCGCGATCCTGCCTCTGCTCGTCTTCAATCAGCTCTTCGGCTGCCCGCCCCACATCGGGGACAAGCTGGTCGAGGGCATGTCCGGGATCTTCGATTCCAACGCCGACTCCGAGAAGTCCAACGCGCTGCTCTCCGAGGGCGTTGCCGACTTGGTCGCTCTCAAGCGGAGGCAGCCGCGGGCGGATGTGACGTCGTGGCTGATGGCGCACCCCGCGCAGCTCACGGACGAGGAGATGATGCACCAGCTGGTGGTGCTCATGGGCGCCGGCACCGAGCCCCAGCAGAACCTGATCTGCAACGGGTTGCGGCTGCTGCTGTCCGACGACCGGTTCGCCGGCGACCTGGCGGGGGGCAGTACGCCCGTCGAGGACGCGCTCGACGAGGTGCTGTGGACGGACCCGCCGATGGCGAACTACGCCATCCACTACCCGCTCCATGACCTGGAACTGGACGGAACCCTGCTGCGCGAGGGGGAGCCCATCCTGATCAGCCTGGCAGCCGCCAACACCGACCCGGCCCTGGCCAGCGACCGGCGGGGCGGCAACCGCGCACACCTGGCATGGAGCGCGGGTCCGCACACCTGCCCGGCGAAGAGCCCCGCCCGGCTGACCGCCGCGGTTGCGGTGGAGAAACTCCTCGACCGGCTGCCGGACATGGAACTCGCCGTCGACGTAGGCAAGTTGGAGTGGCGGCAGGGCCCGTTCCACCGGGCTCTGGCCGCCTTGCCGGTGCGATTTCCCCCCATCACCGTGCCGGTCACCGCTCAGGAGCCCTCCGGAACCGGCGGACCGGAGGCGAAGTCCGTCCCACCGCCATCTGATCCGAGGGAAACACCCACGGCTGGGGCGGACGCCTCCGAGGCCCGGGACCGACGGCCCTGGTGGAGGCCCCTGGTCACGTGGTGGCGTGGGCAGTAGAGCAACAAGTGGGCAGGAGGCGACGCATCTCTGCTCAGGGACTGCTCAACCGCGCTTCGCGGTCAGGAAGGGCGGGCGACAGTCAGCCGGCCGGCTACCAGACGACGGGCAGTTCCAGCAGGCCGCGGGTGCGGAACGATGGGTACCACCTCAGTTCGTCCGCGGGGACGGCAAGGCTGAGCGAGGGGAACCTTCGCAGGAGGGTGGTGAGGGCGATGCCGCCCTCCAGCCGCGCGAGGGGGGCGCCGAGGCAGTGGTGGATGCCGTGTCCGAAGTCCAGGTGGGGCCCGTTGCGAGAGGCGTTGAAGGTGTCGGGGTCCTCGAAGCGCGCGCCATCGCGGTTGGCGGAGGTCAGGGAGAGCCATATCCGCTCGCCGGCCGGGATGACGACGCCGCCGATCCGTACCTCTTCGAGGGTGAAGCGGCGTGAGGCGAGCATGGAGGGCGAGTTCCAGCGGAGTGTTTCGTCCAGAGCCGCTTGCACGGGGAGGCGTCCTTCGCGGACGGCGCGCAGCTGCTCGGGGTGGGTGAGCAGGGCGAGGGTTGTGTTGCCGATGAGGTTGACGGCGTTGTCGTAGCCGGCGAACAGGATCAGAAAGACCATGGCGACCAGTTCGGGCTCGGTCAGCCGGTCGTGCTGATCGCGTGCCGCGATCATCCCGGACAGCAGGTCGTCCCCCGGGCGGGCGCGCTTGTCGGCGATGAGGCCGAGCAGGTACCGGTGCATGTGCCGCATGGCCTCGCGGGAGCCGAGCGCGGCATCCGGCTCCGGCGAGCGCAGGGTGTTGGTCCACGTCCGGAAATCCCTGCGCGCTTCGTCGGGGATGCCGAGGAGTTCGCAGATGACGGCCAGCGGCAGGGGTGCGGCCAGAGCGGTCATCACGTCCATGGGCGGCTTGGTGAAGCCGTCGAGGAGTTCATCGGTGCGCGACAGGATGCGTTCGCGCAGTCCCTCGACGCGCCGCTGGGTGAATGCTCGGGAGACCAGGCGCCGCAGACGGGTGTGGTCGGGAGGGTCGAGGTTGAGCAGGTGGCGGTCGAGTTCCGGTGGCATGGACGGGCCGTGGGCTCCACCGCTGCGGGCGTTGCGCTTGTCCAGGGACAGCCGGGGGTCGGCGAGTGCCGCGCGGACGTCCTCGTAGCGGGTGACCAGCCATACGGCGGCGCCGTCGGGTGTGGTCGTCCTGTGGACCGGGCCGGCCTTCCGCAGCAGGGTGTAGCCGGCGTGCGGGTCGGCCAGGAGCGCATCGTCGAACACAGTGGGGTGCCCGGTCGGTCGGTGTCCGGTGCCGTTCACGGGGTGTCCACCAGGGCACCCGGCTGGGACAGCGCCGCACGGACGATGGGGGACCGGCGGAAGGCGTCGGCGACCAGGGCCAGCCACGCGCCTTCCTCACGGAGGTCGCCCTCCGCTGGATCGTGGGGAGTGACGGTCTCCCGGCCCGGGGTTCCGGTGCCGCTCGCCCTCGCCTTCAGCGCGGCAGCGATCTGGGCAGCCTCGACCACCGCTTTGAGACGGTCGCCCGTGAGGTTGCGTGCTTCACCGAGCCGCCGCGCGGTGTCGGCCACGTCGGGGTGGTAGTAGGGGCGCAGCGCGAGCTGGCCGTCCCGGATCTCGATGATCTGCCGGCCGAGCAGGAAGGTGACGTCTCGCGCCGCCCAGCGAGCCAGGCGGGAGGCCGGCGGGTAGAGCACGAGGTCGGGGAACTCGCGGGCGATGACGCTCCACAGCGGGTGGAGCCGCTGGTACGAGCGGTAGTCCATGACCCAGGTCCGGGCCCTGTCCCACCCCACACCCCAGGCCGGCATGGTGAAGCCGACCGCGAACAGGAAAGCCGACACACTCGCGGACATGGGTGCCACCACGGAGTTGACGTAGTCCAGAGGGGAGGAGCCGAGGCGCTCCCAGACGAGCGAGACGAGCTTCGGGAGCGAGTATCCCAGGCCGAAGGCCGCGCCCACGGTGACGCAGCGCAGGCCGCGGCGCATCCAGGGTTTGTTGACGGCCTTGGCGTAGCGCCAGCACAGGCGGATCAGGCCCACCATGCCGATCGTGAAGAGAAGCTTGTAGACGAGCAGGAACTCGGTGATGTAGGGCGTGTCCGCGTAGTGCACGTCGAAGTCGATCGGGTGCTCCGCATCATCCACCCTGCCCAGTGAGAAGAGCACCGCCATGGCGATGATCGTGGCTCCCGCGTACCCGACGAGGATGCGGTGCCACAGCCGCACCGCGGACTGCGCGGTGGCCCAGCTGACCAGGAGGGCCAGGAAGGACACGTTGCAGATGGCCACGGAGGTGTAAATGATCAACGTGGCGATGTTGGGTATGCCGAGCAGGGCGTCCACCCGCACGTAGATCGCGGGGGAGGCGAAGACGAAGGGTGCCGCGAAGGTCGCGATCGCCAGGCACAGCAGCCTGAGTTCTTTGTTGCGCCAGTCACGGGCGAGGTCTTTGAGCTTGTAGAAGAAGGCGCTCCAGGTGACGATCGCAAGGAAGCCGTACACGAGGGTGAAGATCACGCGTCATTCCTTCGTGTGGAGCTGCGCTCAAGGGAGCGCTCCAGGTGGGTGACGAGATGGGCCACTTCCGGGGGGACGTCGGCAACCGCACGGTCCGTCACCGCGTTTGCGCGCATGGAGATCAGGGAGGCGATGAGTTCGGCTGCCCTCTCCTCCTGACTGGTGTACTGCGTCCGCCCCAGCACGACGCGGACGAGCTCGGGGTCGAGGGTGGGCATGAGCAGTCGGGAGACCTCGTCGTGCAGGGCGGGCGTGGCTTCGTGCCGGCAGAGCAGGTGACCGATCTCGTGCAGGATGATGTGCACTTGGTGGACCCGTGACGTCCGCTCCTGGTAGAGGATGTAGTCGACGTCGTCCGTGGCCACCCACAGCCCGCACGGGCTGCCCTCGCCGACCGGTAGGGGCATCGGCGCAAGGGAGATGGCGCGTCCCCGGGTTTCCTCCAGGCGGTCGCATAAGGCGTTGATGTCGAACGGGTCGGGGATCTGCAGTTGTTCGACGATCGCAGCGCAGTGCTTGCGGAGTTTGTGGTCGTTCATCTCCCCGTCCCAGGGATGGCTGTCAGGCTGCTGCCAGCGAGCGAAGATCATTACTGGGCCCCGGCCTCTCCTGCCATTCCGCGGGTTCCGACCGGCGCTGTTGGTTCCGGATGGGCGGCAGAGCGTCGGTGACAGCCGGACCGCGGGTCACTGAAGGGGTGTCCGACCAGGAGACCGACTGGATGAGCGGGGCGGCTCCATCCGCTGCCGGGCCCCGGTCCTGCCCAGGTGCTCAATCATGGGGACCAGCGCGCGCAAGGCGTCGTCGTCCAGAGAAGCGACGGCCCGCAGCGCGACTTCGCGTGCTCCAAGTCCCTTGAGCGAGCCCAGGAGTTCGAGATCGTCGTGGACCCGGGACGCGACGGCGTCGTCGAAGAAGTAGGCGGTGGGGACTCCGAAGAAGTCGGCGACGGCCCGGAGCTGCTTGCCCGTTGGGTTGTCTTGCCCCCCGGAGCGGAGTTGCCCGAGGTATCGCTCCGAGATCCCACCGGATGTGTCGCCTGCGGCCTCGGCCTTCGCGGTGACGGCGTCGGCCACTTCCTTGGTGCTGTACGGGCCGCGCCCCTGGGGGCGTACGTTCGCGAACAGATGGTTGAGTCTGTCCGACAGCGGTGCCGAAGTGGGCGCCGGTGCGGAGGCGTTGGGCATCGACGGATCGGTGGCGACCTGGGGGCGGTGCTGTTCCTCGGGCCCGGACTCGAGGAAGTAGGTGACCGGAACGGCGTAGACGTTGGCCAGGGCGCGGAGGCTGTCGACCCCGGGGTTGGTGACGTGGCCGTTGCGGATGTTCAGGACCGTCTGATGGCTGACCGTGGGGCCTCCGTGCCGCGCCGCGTACTCCCGGCTGAGCCTGGCGATCTCGTCGTATCGGTAGGGGCCGCGCCCCTGCGGGTGCACGTTCTCGATCAGCCAGTTGAGCCGGTCGGCAATGGTCGCCCGGCCGCTCGGGGTGGTCTCGCCCATCTCTGTGATCAACTCCTGCCCCTGGGGCGCTGGCGTCGTCGGGTGCCCGAGCCGCCCATTATCCACTCCACGAGATCGCGGGTCACCAGGACCTCCGCGCTCGAGGTCGCTTGACATGGTCGGTGCGGGCACATCTAAGCTCCTGGATAGCCTATCCAGTTGGCTAGATGGGCGACCGTCGGCGACTTTCCTGCAGTCCTGGGTCGGACCACCCATCACTGTCAGTTTCGAGGCGGCGGCAAGGACCAGCGTATGCGGGGGAGAGGTCGACGCTGCGGCGGGGGACCGGTCAGCAACAGCGCGTTGGGCGAACGCGCTCGGGCGCAGCGTGGATGAGACCCCGGTCCAGCAACGAGCTCATCGCCTTCGGCCACGACCAGCCTCAGGAACAGGACACGTCATGATCACCACTCCGGACGGCACCGAGGACGTCACATGCTGACCGTTCGTCACACCGTGTCCGGCGGCGCCGCGTCCGCGTTATCCCGTTCCCCGGGTCCCGCAGGGTCTGTGCGCGGTCACGCCTCACCGGCTCAGGCGCCGACAGGATGAACACGACCGGCACCGACGTCCTCCCCCCGCTGTACCCGCATCCGACGATCGTGGTGCTGCCCGGCGGAGCCGCACACGCGGGCGGCCGGTTCATCACGGGCGCCGAGGACCGTCGGGACCCGTTGGACGCCGCGTGGGACCACGCTCATGAAGTGGCCGCATGGTGCGGACGAGAGGTCCGGGTGAGCGTCGGACGCGCCAACGGCACCGTTGAGACCTATGCCCTCGGCCTCCACGGCGGCGGGCCGTACCCCATCACCTTCCCCGTCCCGTCTCCTTCGGCACCCGGTCCCGGATGGCGCGAGAGCGTGGCCGACCGGCATGACGTTCCGGGGTACTACGCAGCCCGGGCCCGCGACTGGAAGACGGCGGCCCGGCTGTGCATGACCGCTGCTGAGCGCCGTCACCGCCTCCGCGCGCCCGGACCCAAGGACGGACACGACCTCGACAACGCGGTCAGGGCATGGCTGAACTTCCGCGACGACCCCGAAGCGCTGGCCATGGGCTTCGAACTGGCCCACGTTCTCATCCGCCTTCAGCCCCACCAGCCCGGGCCCATCGCTTCCGTCCTCGGCCGCGTCACCCACCTCATCCGGGCAGGAGCGAGACCGTGACCATTCCCCGTACGGCTCTCAGCGACTCTCCAGCCCCCTTGCGGAGCCGGCGCTGCCAGACGTGCCGTCGGCAAGAACATGATCTATGGCTGGAGTACCAGGCGACCGTCCGTATAGGGGAGCGCCTTGGCGCGCGGCAGATGCACCAGGAACTCCTCGATCGCCGGAACTCCGTCCTCCCGCGGCACCTTCGCCTTGATGAGCTGGCCGGCCACCTCGATCTCGAGGATGCGCTGCGGGCCGTGGTCCCGGACGCCCCGAAGCCTGGCGGGAAATGTGTTGGGTCCGGGATCCGTGACGACTTTGACGTATTCGGGACGCACTCCCACCTGGACCTGGGTGGTGCTCTCCGGGATGTCCCACGCCAGGGCCAGGGTCCGGCCGCCCAGAGCGAAGTTCCCTGGGGCCCGGTCCACGGTCAGGAAGTTCATGGCCGGTGATCCGATGAAGTAGCCGACGTACGTTGACGAGGGGGCCTCGAAGAGCTGCTCCGGAGTGCCCTGCTGCATGGCCTGGCCATCCTTCATGACCAGCACTTCTTGTGCGAAGCTCATGGCTTCGTACTGGTCGTGGGTCACGTAGATCACGGTGGGCTGGAACTGCTCGGTGATCTCACGGATCTTGCGCCGCAGCGAATGCTTCAGCTGCGGATCGATGACGGTCAGCGGCTCGTCCATCAGCACGGCCGCCACGTCGTCGCGGACCAGACCACGGCCGAGCGAGATCAGCTGCTTGTCGTCGGCGGTGAGCCGCCGGGCGGGCTGCCTGAGCCGGTCATCCAGGTCCAGCGCCTCAGCGACCTGATGGACCTTGGCATCGATCCTCGCCTTGTCCCACTTGCGGCACTGCAGCGGGAAGGCGAGGTTCTCGTACACCGTCATCGAGTTGTAGATGACGGGAAACTGGAACACCTGGGCGATGTTGCGCGCCTTCGTGGGCAGAGCCGTGACGTCGGCGCCGTCGAACAGCACCTGGCCCCTGGATGGTTTGACCAGCCCGGACAGGATGTTCAACAGGGTGGTCTTGCCGCACCCCGACGGCCCGACCAGCGCGTAGGTCTTGGCGGCCTCGAATGTCAACTTGAGCGGCTTGAGAGCCCATTGCTCCTCGTCGGCACCCGGCGCGTAGCTGTGCCCGACGTCGACGATGTCCAGCTGCGCCATATCAACGTCCTTCCACTGAAGCGAGATCGTGTGAAATGAGATCGCTCGAAGGCGGCCGCACGAGCGTCCCCTTCTGGTCGAAGGCGAACAACCGGTCGGGACGGAGCCGCAGTTTCACCAGGTCACCGAGGGCGATGTCATGGATGCCCTCGATCTGTACGACGAACGGGGTGTCGCCGACGGCCACGTGAACGAAGGTCTCGGAGCCGGAGATCTCCACGAAGGTGACCTCGCCCTCGACACCGGCGGAGGCCAGGCTGACGTCCGTTGCCCGGAGGCCGAACTGGTAGGCACCGTCGGACAGGTCGGCGAGATGCGCGGAGACGTGCGTGGCCTGGAAGCCGGCCACCGTGACCTGACCGCCCTCGATCCGGCCCGCGAAGATGTTCATGGGCGGGTCGTTGATGATGGACGCCACCGTGGTCGTCGCCGGGCGCTCGAAGACCTCCTGGGGAGTGCCGGTCTGGAGGATCTGTCCCTCGTGCATGACCAGCACCACGTCACCGAGCATCATCGCCTCGGCGGGTTCGGTGGTCGTGTAGATCACTACCGTGTCGCCCTGGTCCGAGAAGAGGGTCTTGAACTCGTCGCGCAACTGTTCACGCAACTTGTAGTCCAGGTTTGCCAGCGGCTCGTCGAGCAGGAGAATGCCCGTGCCGCGTGCCACGGCGCGAGCTACCGCGACGCGCTGCTGCTGGCCGCCGGAGAGCTGAGACGGTTTGCGCCGCTCGAAGCCGGCCAGACCGACACTGGCCAGGCTCTGCCGGACACGTCGCTGAATCTCACCCCGTGACAGCCCGGCCCGCCGGAGCGGGAAGGCCACGTTGTCGAAGACGTTCAGATGCGGGTAGTTGATGAACTGCTGGTAGACCATAGCGGTATCGCGCCGCCAGACCGGCGTCTTCAGGAAGTCGGCACCCTCCCTGGTCAGGGAGCCGGAGTCCACCCCCTGCAGACCGGCGAGCACGCGCAGCAGCGTCGTCTTCCCGGCCATCGTCCGCCCGATGACGGTATGCAGCCGTCCCGGCAGAAAGGTCGCGGTCACGTTCTTGAGATGGTCGACGCCGTCGACGGACAGGCACAGATCAGTGGCGCTCAGCTTCATCGGACCGCTCCCGACAGGTTGCCTTTGGACAGATAGCGCTCCACCCACAGCGCGAGCAGGATCAGCGGGGCCACGCCGAACAGTGCGGCGGCGGACAGGGTCCACCAGGGCGGGACTGATGAGTTGAGGGCGACGACCGCCTGGGGCAGGGTCTGGACCTCGGTGAAGGTCAGCCTGAAGGCGAAGAAGAAGTCGTTCCAGCCGAACACCGCGCAGAACATCGCCGCCACGGTCAGCCCTGGCAGGGAGTTCGGCAGGATCGCCCGCACGAAGGTCTGGAATGGGCCGCATCCGTCGAGCATGGCCATCTCGTCGATCTCACGCGGGATGCCGTTGAAGAAGTCCACCATCACCCAGACCGCGATCGGCAGCAGCAGGGCGACTGTCACGATGACCAGGCCCAGGATGCTGTCCAGGAGGTTGACCTGCTGCAGGAGGAAGAAGAAAGGGATCACCAGGACGACGGGCGGCATGATCCGTTGTGACACGAAGAAGAAGACGATGTCGCTGTTCTTGATGAAGCCGAGCTTGAACCGGTAGCGGGACAACGCGTAGGCGGCCAGGGAGCCGAGTGCGAGGCTGATGGCCGAAGCGGCGATGGTGATGATGGCGCTGTTGAGGAAGGGATTGATGACATCGATCCCCCCGGCTGCACCGAAGATGTTGCGCCAGCCGGTGGAGGTGGGTTCGTACTGGACCCATGGGAGGTAAGTGGCGCCACCCTGGACCCCGTTGGCGTCCTTGAAGCTGGTCGTCATGGCCCAGAAGAACGGTCCGGCGACGAAGCAGGCCCAGAGTGCGATCACGGTGTACTTGAATACGGGATAAAGGCGCGAGCTCATGAGTCTCCCTTCAGCTTGAGGGCCCTGGTGAGCAAGGCGGCAACGACCGTGAGCGTGACGATCATCAGGACCAGGTAGGTCAGGGACATCGCCCCGCTGTATCCGGTCTGCTGATCCCTGAGCCCTTGGATGTAGAGGTAGTAACCCGGAGTCTCCGTGGAGGAGCCCGGCCCTCCGGAGGTCAGCACGTAGACGCTGTCGGAGAGCTTGGATGCCTCGATCAGCCGGATGATGACCGCCGCCACCGACACCGGCGCCATGAGCGGGAAGGTCACCTTCCAGAAGGTGCGCCACGTGTCGGCGCCGTCGATCGCGGCGGCCATGAACGGTTCCTTGGGGAGGCTCAACAGGCCGGCCAGCAGCAGCAGGAACATGAACGGGGTCCACTGCCAGACCTCGACGGTCATCAGTGCGGCCAGTGCGGGCCCGGACTCGGTGAGCCAGGGAATCTCGGTGAGGCCGAGCCTCCCGAGCAGGTCGTTCACCGGCCCCAGCGACTCGTGGAAGATCGTCTGCCAGATGGCGGCCATCACCACGGGAGTGGTCATCATGGGAACGAGGAACAGCACCCGCCAGAGTCGACGGCCGCGTACGTCACGCCACACCAGCAGGGCCATCCCGAACCCGATGACGTACTGGATCAGGACCGTGCCGCCCGCCAGCAGGATCAGGCGCATGATGGACGCCCAGAAACGGCTGTCGTGCAGCATCGTGACGTAGTTGGCCCCTCCCACGAAGTCCAACTGGGGGTTGCTGACGTTCCAGCCGGAGAAGCTGACACGAATGGTGAACAGGAGCGGGAAGATGATGATCAGCGCGAGCGTGAGCAGTCCGGGGAGCAGGAACATGCTCTTGTGCCGACGCAGGACGTCCATGGTTCTCCTTGCGGAAGTGCGGGGCTCCCCCCGGATGGCCGAGCGGCGGCCGGCCACCCAGGGAGCGTCCTGCGATCGGGTCAGGAGTCGTAGTCCTCGAGCAGCACCACGTTGCGATAGGCCTTCTGGACCTTGTCCTTGCCGATCTGTTCGGTGATCTTGGACCATTCCTCGGCCACGCCGTCCAGCGCCCGCTGCGGATCCTTCTGGCCTGCCAGAGCAGCCGCGACGCCGTTCGCCAGTGCGGACATGTACCCGTTGACGCCGGGTACGCGCAGGTCGAAGACGCGGTTGCTGCTCTTCTCCATGCCGGAGAGCGACTGCACATACGACTTGGCGACGTCCTTGTCCCAGCCCTGCTTCTCCCAGAAGGCCGCATCGAAGTGGGACTCGCGGTACGGGTTGACACCGAAACGGCCGATGGTCAGGTCCAGGGCGGTGTTGGCCTCGTTGCTGAAGAAGCACAGGTAGTCGAAGGCCATCTGCTGGTTGGGCGCGGCCTTGGCCACCGCCGAGGTCCACCCCCACGTGAAGTAGGGAGCCTGGTTCGGCTTCTTGTCCCACTTCTCCGTCTGGCGGTTGTAGACCTCCTTGGATCCCGGCAACGGCGCCGCCTCGACCTTGTTGCGGATCTTGCTGTCCTGCTGCTGGGCCTGGATGAACGCGTCGTCCCACGAGTAGGACATCAGCGTCTGGCCTCCTCCGAACGAGAAGATCTCGTCCCCCAGACCGAAGTTGGCGCCACCGGGTGCCCAGGTCTTCTTGGCCTTCACCATGTCGCCCAGGGCGCGTACGAAGCCAGGCGTGTTGATCAGCGGTTTCATGGTCTCGACGTCGAAGAAGAGACCACCCTTGACGTCCGGATGCTTCACATAGGGCGCCGCACGGCTGATGAACGCGGAGAACGTCAGGTCGTCGCGCTTGGTCACCTCGGCACTGCCGAAGTTGCGCTTGCCGTCACCGTCGAGGTCCTTGCCGCTGAAGAACGCGGCGACCTCCTGGTATTCGCTCCAGGTCTGGGGCACCCGCAGGTCCTTACCCGTCGCCTCCTTGTACGCGGCCTGGCGCTTCGGGTCCTTCAGGACATCCGTCCGGACCTTGAGGTAGTGCCGGTCACCGTCGACTGGGTACTGCACGACCTTCCCGTCCCAGGTCGCCACGTCCATATAGGCCTGCGTGACGTCCTTCATCCCCGGGGTGTCCAGATACTTCTCCGGCACGGGCGCCAGATAAGGAGCCATGTCGCCGATCCACAAGGAGGGGTAGAACATGACGTCGTACGCCGGCTGGCCCGCCTGCAGGGGCGTGAGGATCTTCTGGTGCAGCTCCCCGAAGGGGACGTTGACCACCTCCACCTTGGCCCCGGTGATCTCCTCGAACTGCTTGGCATGCAGCTGGGTCGGCTCGCCGATGACGGGGACGGCGTGGCTGATGATCTTCAGCGTCTGACCCGAGTAGTCCTTGCGACTGATCGACTCGTAACTGCAGGGGCCCGGGACGTCCTTCACCTTCGTCTTCGGGTAGTTCTTGCCGTACTTGCTGTAGCTGATCTCCGAACCGGGCTTGAACAGCGCGGGCTTGTCGGGCTTGTTCTCGGCCTGGCTCTGACCGGTGCATCCGGTGGCGGCGAGGGCCGCAACGGCTGTGGCGGCGACCAGGCCTTTGTACGATCTGCTGCGCATGGGTCTGCTCCTTTCGGCGTCAGGGGATCAAGATCGCTCGGCCGCGTACGGCCCCGGCTGCCAGGTCGTCCAGCGCGTCCTGGAAGGAGGTGAGCGGGTACCGCTGGGTGTGCAGGCTGACCTTGCCCTGAGCGGCGAGGACCATCAGCTCGGAGAGGTCGTTGTAGGACCCCACGAGGTTGCCGATGAAGTTGATCTCAGTGGAGATGACGTCGATCGTCGGAACGTCGAGGTGGCCGCCGTAGCCGATGACGTAGTAGTTGCCGTTACGGCGCAGGCAGGCCACGCCCACCTCGACAGCACCCCCCTCGCCGACGAAGTCCAAGACCGCCTCCGCCCCGTGCCCTCCGGTGAGTTCCAGGACGCGTTCGGCCTCGGTCCCGTCCGCGAGAAGCGTGTGTTCGGCACCCAGCTCCTTGGCGAGGGCGAGGGCATCCGGGCTCCGGTCGATGACGATGATCTCGACCGGTGAAAGGGCCCGCAGCACCTGAATGCCGATGTGCCCGAGTCCACCGGCGCCGATCATCACGGCCCGGTCCCCTGGCCGCAGGACCCGGGCCGCCTTGGCGACAGCGTGGTACGCCGTGAGCCCGGCATCGGCCAGGGCCGCCACGGAGGCCGGCTCGAGGGACCGGTCGAGTGCCACGACCGAGCGGGCGGTCGTCTTGAGGTACTCGGCGTAGCCGCCGTCGGTGTCGATTCCCGGGAAGGACGAGTTCATGCAGTGCACGTCGTCGCCGGCCCTGCAGGCACGGCACAGACCGCAGGTCACCAGCGGGTGCAGGATGACCGGGTCGCCGACGCCCACGTGCGTGACGGCCTCTCCCACCGCCTCCACCCAGCCGGCGTTCTCGTGGCCGATGGTGTAGGGCAGGGCGACCCCGCTCTTCTCACTCCACTGTCCTTCGAGGATGTGGAGATCGGTGCGGCAGACCCCCGCGCCACCGATCCTCACGATCACATCCAGCGGGCCGGTGATCTCCGGATCCGGTACATCGACGAGCACGGGCGGCTCGTCGTACTCGATGACCTGCACGGCTTTCATGGCGGCTCCTGCGAGTCGGCGGGTGGGTAGTGCGCCGATTACACAGCCCGCCGATCGCAGGTCGATGTCTCAGAAGCCGTCCGCGGATGTATCAATGTGATACACGCCATAGGCGCGGCGCCATCGAGCTGTTCCAATCACTCCACCGAGGGTTTGTGACGCGCGCCATACGGGAGTGTTAAATGCCCCGACGTCAAACTGGCAGCTCCCTGACAGCCGCCCGAGAGCTTTATCTGGAAGTCACCAAGGATCCGAGCGCCCGTCCGCTCGTGGTTGCCTCGTGGCAGCGCTCCATGGAATACGACGTGAAGTCGAGCTCCCTCGACGCTCCGTATCTGGAGAACCCCAATCTGGACAGCCCGCTCGCCAGGGCGGCGATACCGATCGTGAACAAGCTGCACGAGCAGCTCGCCGACGACCCGGTGTCCACGATGATCACCAACCGGAACGGCGTGGTGCTGTCCCGGGTGGTCTCCCACGAGGGTCTGACGACGCGGCTCAACCGCGTGCACCTGGCCCCGGGCCACGTGTTCTCCGAGCGCTATGTGGGCACCAACGGCATCGGGACCGCGCTGGCCAGCGGCCGCCCGGTCATGATCTCCGGAAGTGAGCACTACGTCGAGGCGCTGCGGGACTTCCACTGCGCGGCCGTGCCGATCCTGCATCCCACCCGGCGCACGCTGCTGGGAGCCTTCAATCTGACCACGGGCCGTCAGGGCTCTGCCGGAATGCTCATGGCTCTGGCCCGCTCTGTCGCGGGCCAGATCGAGAGCGAGATCGCCGCGATCAGTTCGCGGCGGGAGCGGGCGCTGTTTCACGACTACATGGAGGCGTGCTCCTCCGTGCGCCCGGGGCCTGTCCTGGCCCTCAATCGCGAGGTCGTCATGATGAACGAGCAGCTGAGTGCGGCCGTGGCCGGGCCGGATCACTACGCGCTGCTCGACCACGCCCGGGAGATCGCCGACGACCCGCGGTTCGAAGGGACGCGGAGCATCGCCCTCCCCTCCGGCCGAGTCGCCGAACTCCGGGTCAGCCGCAGCCGACGCGAGGACAGCGACGCGGGCGCGATCTTCCGAGTCCGGGTGATCGGACGTCCTCAGCCCGGACCGGTCGTCACCGCTGGACCTGCACGATCGAGCCTGGGACTGGTGGGCTCCTCCCCGCAATGGCTGCGCGCGGTCGCCGAGAGTGAAGCGGCGTTCATCGCCGGGTCCTGGCTTCATCTCGTGGGCGAAGCCGGTGTCGGCAAGTGCACGCTGGTCGAGGCCCTCCACCGGACCCATGGGGCCGGGGGCCCGCTTGCGATGATGGAAGCGCCGCTGTCGGAGTCACCGCACGTCGCCGAGGTGTGGCTGCGCGAGGTCCGCGAGCTGCTGGCCGTGCCGTCGAACGTGGTCGTCCTGCGCGATGTCCACCTGCTGGGCGACCACCTGCGCCGACAGCTGAGGACCCTCCTGACGCACCTCGATCGGACGGCCACCGGGCAACTGGTCATGACGAGCCAGCCGTCCATGGTCAGTGCCGACGACCAGCTCGACGACGTGTGCGGCGCCTCGGTGGAGGTGCCGCCGCTGCGTCATCGCTATGGAGACATCGAGCACGTGGTCCGGTACTTCCTGCTCAAGTACCGGCCGAGCGGGGAGCGCGGCTGTTCCCCGGATGCCCTTGCGATGCTGCAGCGATGCCCCTGGCCGGAGAACGTCCGGCAGCTCGAGTCGGTGATCCGCGGCCTCGCACGGCGGCCTTCCGGCCGGACCATCCGAGTGGAGGATCTCCCGCCGGAATGCCGGGTGTCCTCGCACAAGGTCCTGACCACCATCGAAGCGCTGGAACGCGATGCCATTCTGCGTGGGTTGATGGACCGTAACTCCAACGTCCAGCGCACCGCACAGGATCTCGGGATCTCCCGCGCCACCATGTACCGCAAGATGCGACGTTACGGAATCGTCCCGTCGAGCCTCACCTAGGCCAGGGTCTGGATTCGCGCGGTCGCGGTCGCCACAGCCACCGGCCTGTCGTCGGGGCCGATGAGCTCACCGGCGAGAAAGCAGACGTCCTTGCCGCGCTGCACGATCCGTCCGCGCCCCAGAAGCCGTCCGGGGCGGGCGGGACGGAGGAACTGAACATCCTGTGAGCCGGTTGGAGTTCAGGGCAGGGTGAGAATTCGGGGGCCGTCTTCGGTGACGGCGATGGTGTGTTCGATGTGGGCGGCTCGGCTGCCGTCGTTCGTGCGCAGGGTCCATCCGTCGGGGTCGGTGCGGTAGTCATTGCGCCCTCCGGCCATGAGCATGGGTTCGATGGCGAGGGTGAGGCCGTGGCGCAGGGGGAAGCCGCGGCCGGGTCGTCCGTGATTGGGGACGTGGGGGTCTTCGTGCATCTGGCGGCCGATCCCGTGGCCGCCGAAGTCGACCGGCATGCCGCAGTTCATCTTGCGGGCGACCGTGCTGATGGCATGAGAGATGTCTCCGATGCGGTGACCGACGGTGGCTGCGGCGATGCCTGCGTCCAGGGCTTGCTGGGCGGCGGCGATGAGTTCGAGGTCGGCGGGGCGGGGGGTGCCGACGGTGAAGCTGATCGCAGCGTCGCCGGTCCAGCCGTCGAGTTCGGCTCCGCAGTCGATGCTGACCAGGTCGCCGTCACGCAGGCGGTAGCCGTCGGGGATGCCGTGCACAACGGCGTCGTTGACGGAGGCGCAGATCACGGCGGGGAAGGGGATGGGGGCGAAGGAGGGCTGGTAGCCCAGGAACGGAGAGCGTGCTCCGGCCTTGGTCAGAACGGTACGGGCGGCTTCGTCGAGCTCGCGCAGGCGAACTCCCACGGCTGCCGCTTCGCGGACGGCTGCCAGCGCGTGGGCCACGACGCGTCCTGCTTCACGTATCGCCTCCAGTGCCGCGTCGGTCTTGATCTCCACCATGTGTCGTGACTCCCTGCGAGCTGGGGCTTGCCAATACTTATACCGGTATTAGTATCACGGACATGGTGAGAACTCCTCTGAGCCCGCAAGAGCGGCAGCGCGGAGAGCGCTTCGGGGCACTCCTCCGCCAAGCCCGCGGTGACCGCAGCATGGTGGACGTTGCAGCAGCGGCCGGGCTGTCCGCGGAGACGCTCCGCAAGATCGAAACCGGCCGGGCCCCGACCCCCGCCTTCTTCACCGTGGCAGCCCTGGCCCACGCGCTGGAACTGTCACTGGATGACCTGGCTGCTGCCTGCGCGGGGGATGCCGACCGCGGTGGGCAGGCGGCGTGAACGCAGGGGAGCCCATCTGCTGCAGGGTTGCGGGAAGCGGCATGCAGGGCCCGTACAAACCTTGAACGGGCTTGTCAGGCCAGGGGATGGAGACTGGCCCAACCCTGTCGCCGCCGCGACGCGGCGTCCCCTCGTCGGTGAGCGGGCGGCGCATCTGCGCGAGCAGCGCGAGGAAGTGTCGGACTCGGACATGATCAGTCCCCGGAGCGTCAACGGACTGATACTTTGGGTTTCATATGAGTGACGCATGAGGCGGTATGAGCCACTGGGGACGTGGATCCGGACCAACACCCAGAGCGCCCGACCTAGGACGGCAGCATGGACCGGCATGAGCTCGACAAACTCTGTGATCAGATGCTCGACCGGTTCAGCCTGCCGCGGTCAGCCACGTATCAGGACGCCTGTCGTCGGGTGTGCGAGGTGATGAGCGAACTCCTCAACGCCTGCGTCGAGGTCAAGTTCGTCCGCATGCGCAGTAGCGGGCTCAGCGGGGCGACCATACGGCTCCGCGACGGATCGTATGCCGTCCTGTGCGCGAGCTCTCGGTCCTGGTACCACCGCCTTGGAATCCTGCTCCACGAGCTCGCGCACGTGGTTCTCGGGCACGAGGGCATCGGCCCGGCGCACCAGGAGAATCTCCGCCAGTCGGATCTGCCCAGCAAGATGCTGCGCATGATCGCAGCCCGAACCACGCTCGCCGAAGAAGAAGAACGCGACGCCGAAGCGTTCGCCGACAGGCTCCTTTGCCTGCTGACTGAGCGTCAGGACTTTGAGGAGGCCGAACTCAGGTCGTCGGAGGTGGCGCCGCAGGTCATGCGGGCCGCCGAAGTCTGGGGTTCCGGATCGAAGAAGTCAAAGCCGTCCGACGCGTCGGAATGAAGGCCCTGGCTATCAGCTTCGGCCGCCGCCCGGCCCGTTTCCGGGCCCCCTCATCGAGCTCAACCAGCCGGACATGCCCGGGAATGAGGAGTGGGGATTGGGCATTCGGAGTGCCGGCCGCCGTGCCATGCGGTCGGTGTACACATTCTCAGGTGTACGGGAAGAACGACTCCCGAGGAATCCCCGTGATCTTTAACATCGTTTTCCTCAGTGTGGCCACCGTGTGGACGTTTGCGTTCGCTCACAAGTTCCGGCAATTACGCGCCCATCACGGCAGTCCCAGGCTGTTGGTCATGTGTGCAGCCGTCTTCTTTCCTGCCGTGGCCACATGGCTGGCCGTACCCGCGACCCAGCAGGTGATCAACCGGGTGACCGGCTGGCCCAATGTCTCCATCCTGCTGGTGGCCAGCCATTTCACCGCGATTTCCGCATCCTGGCTGACGCTGGGCTTGTTCGTGCGCCATTCGGCCGATATGGCATGGAAGTGGGCGCGTTGGGTCATAGCGGCCTATGCCTTGGACATTGTCGCCATGGCCGTCCTGTTCAGTTTGTCGAACGTCCCCGTAGAGCGTGTGCACAACGATTTCGCCGTCACCTATGTGCCGCATCAGCTCACGGTCTTCGCCTTCTACATGGTTTATCTCCTGCCGGCAGCGGCCGGGACTCTCATCTTGGCCTACTGGTGCCTGACTTGGGCGAAGATGGACGACTACGCGCAATTTCCGCGGCTGCGCCGCAGGTTGCGCCTTCTCGGCTTGGCGGGCGCCTCGCTCAATGTCTACATGGTGTTGATGGTGGTCAATGTGATCGCGGTGAGATTCGATCTCTACGACTCGGGACCCCAGATCAAGGCGCTCGCTCTGACGGTCCCCACGGTGAGCGCTCTGTCGCTGTTCTCGGCGGCGGTGGGGACTTCGTCGCTCCGTGCCTGGCTGAGCCGGTGGCGGGACTTCTTCACCCTGCGGTACTTGCACCGCGCGCTTCGGCCCGTGTCCCCGGGCAGCGTCATGGTCATCAACCGGCAGAGGCTGGATCCGTATCATCGCGTGCGCCGGATCGTGATCGAACTCAACGACTGGCGGTTGATTCTCAAGCCCCTCTTCGATCCCGCGGTATACGGGGCTGCCGATCGATGGGGCCGGGAATCCGGCCTGACGGGCGAGAGGCTCACGGCTGCTGTCGAAGCGGCCCAACTCCGCGCTGCTCTCCGGGCGTGGCAGCGTGGAGAGCGACCCTTAGAGGGTGCCGAGGCGCATCCCGACGATGAGCAGATCCTGGACGCCAGCAGCATCGAAGCCGAAGTCGACTGGTGGCTTCGGGTCGCCCGCGCGTACAAGAGGGCCACCGAGCGGTCTTCGCTCTCGGGAGGGGTGATCCGACCACACCGACCAGTGCCGTTGTCCTCAGGAGAGGAAGGACGGCGCTGACCCTCCGTCAATAGCGGATTGATCGTTGCCGAGTTCATACCGCAGTAGTGATAGGCAATGGCCTTGTGCCAGGGGAGTATGCTAGTCTCCGGGTGCTTTGGGCCGGCAGCAGCGGCTTCCGCGTGACTGGTCGGCCGCGGGGTTGGCGCACCCGGTTCGGAGATCGCTGTGGAGGTGCCGCTATGGCGAGGGGACCGTGCCGGTCGTTTGCGGGCGTGCTGGATGATCTGTGCCTGCACCCCGTGAACCGTTCCCAGCGTTACACCAACGCCGAGTTGGCCCAGTTCGTCGTCGCTAACGGCGGGGACATCACCGAGGGTTACATCTGCCTCCTGCGCAAGGGCCACCGGGCCAACCCCACGCTGCAGACGGTCCAGGACCTGGCCGCCGCGCTCGAGGTGAGTCCGGCCGTCTTCGTCGGAGGACGCGAGGAACGTCTCGGTGACGAGCAGCCGCGCCGGTCGTTCCCTGGCAAGCTGCGCCGCCTGTTCCGCGTGGCCCACCCTTCGGACCGGGGGCCGTACACCCCCGAGGAGGTCGCACGTTCCATCAGTAGCGACGGTCGGTACGGATCGATCTCCTCCAGTTACATCCGCGAACTGCTCACCCCGCCGCCGCAGCCGCCGCCCAATCCCCGGCTGAAGCATTTGCTGGGGCTGGCCGACCACTTCAACCTGGCCGACGACGACGGGCCGCAGGCGGTCTACTTCCTCGATGACCACCTGGCAGCCAGGATCGATGCGGAGCTCGACGACTACGCGGCCTTCAGGGATGCCGGAGTCCTGGAGTTCGTCACCAGGATGGCTGAATACGCACCGCAGTGGAGCCCGCATAGGCGCCGCCAGGCCATCGACAGCATCTCGCACGCCCTCGAGTCCGGAGACAGCACCTGGAGGTTTCCGTGCAAGAAGGGCGATGCTCAATGAATGCGAGCGCGGTTCAACCGATTGGCGATTCCGGGCAGTGGGCAGGCGGGGTGATCCCGAGTCCTCCGTCGCGCCGTAATCCGAGGCCGTCGCCGAGCCCGTAACCGACAGCGGTTTCTGACTGCTTGCGAGTGAATGATGGAACTCCGCTCTCGCGCCGACCATATCCAGTTGATCACGCCCACTATGGTTGGCTCTCGTGCTGCTGAGCTGTGCGTTTGTGAACCTCAAGCCCGGTGTCGGAAAGACGACCAGTGCCGTGTGGCTGGCCCATGCGCTACACGAGTCGGGGTATTCGCCGCTGCTGGTTGACGGCGATCCAGCCGCTTCCGCGCTGCGGTGGAGCGAATTGGCCGACGGCTTCCCGTTTCCCGTCATCGCCTTGCCGGTGGGGGACGTACACCGTCGTGTGAACGACTTCCTCGGCAGACGGCAGGCCGTCGTACTCGACGCGCCGCAGTTGGAGGACCATCCTCGTATCGCCCGCAGCATCATGAGGTACGCGAGCGAGTGGATCGTGCCGGTGACCCCCGCTCCCATCGAACTGGACCGGATGGCACCCATCCGCGGTGAGATGGGCGACGTGCAGTCCTTGCGCGTCGAGCCGGCCCGTACCGCAGTCCTGCTGAACAGAACCAATCGTCCCGACGCCACGCGCACCGGCCCCGATGCCGACGCTCGCGAGGCGCTCACCGAGTGGGGCTTCGAGGTGCTGGGCACCCAGATCGCGCGGCTCGACTTGTACGCCCAGTCGTTCGGGAGCCCGGTCCAGGTCAAGGGCTCGGCGTACATGGACCTCGCCGAAGAACTCATCAAGCGTCAGGAAGCGGCATGAACCAGCGCAAGGACAGGTACCGCGCGGCATTGGAGCGCGGACAGGACACCGCCGCGCCCCGGGCTGCCAAGGTCACCACGCTGCACAGCAGATACGTCCGGGTGACCATCGAGGTGGACCCGGATCTGCAGCGACACGTGACGCGATGGGCGGGCCCGCCGGTCTCCGCGCTTGTGCTCGCCGGCACGACCGTCCTGCGCACCCTGGCCGACACCGCCGCCAGGGTGCCCCAATCCGTCGGCGGCGCCCGTCGTACGGAGTAGCCGACGAAGGCGCCCGCCCCGGGACGGCCGCCCTCGTCGGCGAGATCAGGCGGGGAGCCATGACTTCGGACCGGGCCAGCCGTCTGCTGCGGCTCCGTGCTGTCCACGAGGCCGGTGACGCGGTCTCGTTCCCGGGCCTTCGCTGCCGGTGCGGATCACCCAGTGGTGCCCTCGCCTTGTGAAGGACCAGCCGAAGACCGACACGTAGAAGGCGCGCACACGCGCTCCACGTCACCGGCGTGGAGCCCGAAGTGGACCGGACGGGCCACGTCTCTTCCTTGCGTCGGTCGGTCAGCTCGGGGTGTCGTCCTCCTCCACGGGAGGCATGAAGGCGCGCAGCCACCGCTCCGTCTGGGCGACGTGAGCCTGTGCGGCACCGGCGGCGCCGACGGGGTCGCGGTCGGCGATGGCGGTGGCCAGGACGCGGTGGTCCTCGTCGCTCTTGCGGCGCAGCTCGGGCCCCTCGGGGAGGGTGAAGACCTGGTACTTGCGGGAGCGGGCGCGGAAGACCGACAGCAGGGAGGCCAGGGTGGGGTTACCGCCGGCCAGGGCGATCTCCGCGTGGAAGCGGTGGTCGAGCTCGGAGGCCTTGGTGGGGTCGTCGGTGGCCTCCATGGCCTCGATGAGCGAGGAGAGCGTCCGCACCGTCTCCGGCGTGCAGCGCGCCGCGGCCTGGGCCGCGACGTGGGCTTCGAGCACGCGCCGGATCTCGTAGACCTCCAGCAGGCCGGGCAGCGGCAGGAGTTCGAGGGTCAGCGAGAGGCTGCCGATGATGTCCTCGGGCCTGAGCGGGGAGACGTACGTGCCGGAGCCGTGCCGCGGCTCTATGACGCCCAGGGCGGCGAGCATCCGCACGGCCTCGCGCAACGACCCTCGCGAGACACCCAGTTCTTCGCAGAGCTCGCCCTCCGGAGGCATGCGTTCGCCCGCGCCGAGACGCCCCGTCGCGATCATGTGCCGTAGGCCGTGGAACGCCTTGTCGACTGCGGACATCCGACTCCTCCCGTGATGGGACCGGCGACACCGCCGACCCTCGATTCACTGTAGCGAGTCATCAGATGTCTTGTGTTGATTGCTCGCGATTCATCTGATGACTCCTGCTGCAGAGCCCTTGCCTGCCTGGAAAGAGCCGTGCCAGGATGCCGAGTCATCATACGTGTCCTGGTCCACGGTCTGATGTCCCACACGACATTCAGGTCCGGCAGATGTGGAGTCATGTGAGCGAGACCGAGGTCACCACCGCGCCGCGCCCCCTGCTGCTGGCCGACGGCCGGCCCGCCGCCCGTGCATGGTCGCTGGATCCCGCCCTGAGGCACCTGAACCACGGTTCGTTCGGGGCGGTTCCCCTGGTGGCACAAGAGCGGCAGAACCAGCTGCGCGCGGAGATGGAACGCTCCCCGGTGGTGTGGTTTCCGGCGCTGCCGCGGCGGATCGCCGCCACCCGGGTCGAACTAGCGGATTTCCTCCGGGTCGCCCCAGAGGACCTCGTCCTCGTGCCGAACGCGAGCGCCTGCGCCAGTGTCGTGTACGCCGGCCTGACCCGCCGCCACGGCGGGGAGATCCTCGTCACCGACCACGGCTACGGCGCCGTGACCATGGGCGCCGAGCGGCTGGCGCGCCGCTGGGGCGGCCGGGTCCGCACCGCCCGGGTACCGCTGGACGCGGACGAGGAGCAGGCGTACGAGGCACTGGCCGCCGAGATCGGCGAGGCGACGGACCTCATCGTGCTGGACCAGATCACGTCGGCGACCGCACGCCGGATGCCGGTGCAGCGGATCGGCGCGGAGGCGCAGCGGCGCGGCATCCCGCTGCTCCTGGACGGCGCGCACGCCCCCGGTCTGATCGCCGCCCCGCTCGCCGGCGTGACGTGCGACTTCTGGGTCGGCAACCTGCACAAGTGGGGCTGCGCACCGCGCGGCACCGCGGCGCTGGTCGCCCGCGGCCCGCTGCGTGAGCAGCTCCACCCTCTGATCGACTCGTGGGGTGCGGCCGGTCCGTACCCCGACCGCTTCGACCAGCAGGGCACGGTGGACGCCACCGCCTATCTGGCGGCGCCGACGGCGCTCGCCTTCATCGAGAGGACCTGGGGCTGGCAGACCGCCCGCCGCTACATGGACGACCTGGCCGGCTACGCCGAGCGGGTCGTCGGCGCCGCGTTCGCCGAACTGACCGGCGTCAGCAGCGTCGTCGACGTGGGCATGCCGGTCCCCGGCATGCGGTTGGTGCGGCTGCCCGCGGGCCTCGCCGCCAGCCGCGTCGAGGCCGACGCGCTGCGCGACCGGGCTGCCCGGGAGCTGGGAGTGGAGGCGGCGTTCACCAGCTTCGGCGGCGCCGGCTATCTGCGGCTGTCCGCCCACGTCTACAACACCGCCGCAGATTACGAGTACTTCGCCGAGGCCTGCGTCCCTGTCCTCGGCGAGTGGGCCCGCACAGCCTGCGAGCAGCACAGCGCGCCGTAGCGGCGCACCACCCGTAAGCCCCGTCCCCGAAGCCGCTGCCGGCGCGGCCGTCAGCCAAGGAAATCCAAGGAAATCCAAGGAAAGAGGTCAGCACTATGAGGAGATGGACGGCAGCTCTCGCCCTCGGTACAGCCGCCGCGATGGTCCTGACCGGCTGTTCCGCCATGAACCCCGGTGACAGCGGAACAGTCACCCTCACCATGGTCGAGAGCCTGACGAACCCCGCCCGCACGGATCTGCTCAAGAAGCTCATAGCGGACTTCGAGCAGCAGAACCCCAAGATCGAGGTCAATCTGATCTCGCCGCCCACCGAGCAGGCCGACCAGAAGATCCAGCAGATGCTCCAGTCCGGCAGCGGCGTGGACGCCCTGGAGGTGCGGGACATCACCGTGGGCCCGTGGTCGAACAACGGCTGGCTCTACGACATGAAGAAGGACCTCAAGGGCTGGAAGGGCTGGCAGTCCATGACGGAGAACGCCGTCAACGCCTCCGAGGACGCCAAGGGCAGGACCTACTTCGTCCCGTACGGCTTCTACGGGCTGAGCCTGTTCTACCGAACCGACCTGATCAAGGAGGCCGGTTTCAGCAAGCCGCCCGCCTCCTGGGACGAGTTGCTGGAGCAGGCCTCCGCCATCCACGATCCGGCGAAGCGCCGGTATGGCTACGCCTTCCGCGGCGGAGCCAACGCCAACAGCAACGCCACCGCCGTCATCGAGGCGTACGTCGCAGACAAGGTCGACCCCGCCAACGGCTACAAGCTCAAGAACGGCAGCACGATCTTCTCCGCGCCCGAGGCCCGGGAAGCCCTCGAGACGTACCTCAAGCTCTTCAAGCAGGCATCCCCCAAGTCGTCCGTCTCCTGGGGCTACCCGGAGATGGTCGAGGGCTTCTCCAACGGCTCCACGGCCTTCCTGCTGCAGGATCCTGAGGTAATCGCCACGGTCTCGGAGTCCAAGGCGGTCTCGAAGGACCAGTGGGACACCGCCCCGCTGGTGGCCGGGCCCGGCGGCAAGACCGTCCAGCCGCTGGCCACCGCCGGGTGGGGTGTCGCGGACGGCAGCGAGCACAAGGCCGAGGCCGTCAAGCTGGTCGAGTTCCTCTCCCAGGGCGAGGCGTCGACGACCTTCACCAAGGAGAACAGCCTGGTGCCGATCCTCAAGTCGGCGATCGACGACCCGTTCTACAAGACCGGCCCCTGGTCCAGCTACGTCACCATGACCCAGCACCCGGAGACGTACCTCAACGTCAGGCAGCCGCGCGGCGTCGCCTGGTGGACCGAGTGGGAGCAGAAGGCCGACGCCGACGTGCAGAAGCTTGTGCTCGGCAAGATGACGCCCAAGGAACTGCTGGCCGCCTGGGACGCGTACTGGACCGAGAAGTGGCAGCAGGAGAAGAAGTAGGCATGCCCGCCGCGTCCGCGACGACGAAGACGACAGAACCGAGGACGGGGCGCCCCTCCTGCAAGGGGGGCGCCCCGCCCGCCGGCGGCGCCGCACCGGGCCGCCGCAGGCCGGAGTTCACCGCCCGCCGCGGACTGCTCATTGCCGCCTTCATGGCGCCGGCCGCGGTCTTCGTGGCGGTCTTCACGTACTACCCGATGGTCGCCGGTAGCCAGATGGCCTTCCGTAACTGGAAGTTGACGGATCTGACCGACACCTCCTGGGTGGGCCTGAAGAACTTCCGCGAGGTCTTCACCGACCCCGCCTGGGGCACCGTGCTGGGCAACACCGCCGTCTGGGTGTTCGGGTCGATCGTGCCCCAGCTGGTGATCGGCTTCGCGCTCGCCCTGTGGCTGCGCCGCCGGTTCCGCTTCCGCGGTCTCTACCAGGCGCTGGTCTTCTTTCCCTGGGCGATCTCGGGCTTTCTCATCGGCATCCTCTTCCGCTGGCTGTTCAACAGCGAGTTCGGCGTCGTCAACGACCTGCTGCAGAAGGCCGGGCTGATCGACGAGCCGATCGCCTGGCTGGCCGATCCACAGACGGCGATGATCGCCGTGGTGATCGCCAACATCTGGTACGGCGTCACCTTCTTCGCGATCATGCTCCTGGCCGCGCTGCAGTCGATCCCCGACGAGCTGTACGAGGCGGCGGCGCTGGACGGCGCCGGCAAGGTGCGCACGCTCTTTCAGATCACCATCCCGTACATCCGGATCACGCTGGTGCTCACCGTGCTGCTGCGGGTCATCTGGATCTTCAACTTCCCCGACCTGATCTTCGGGATGACGGGCGGCGGGCCGAACAACGAGACGCACATCGTGACCACCTGGATGATCAAGATCACCCAGCAGGGCGACTACGGCAGGGCCTCCGCGCTGGGCCTTCTCGTGGTCGCCACGCTGCTGGTGTTCGCGGTGTTCTTCCTCCTGGCCACGCGCGAGAAGCGAGGGGTGAGGTCGTGATCGGCAAGGAGACCGCGGCCGGCCGGGCCACCAGGTTCGCCTTCCTGGGGCTGTGGCTGGTCTTCACCGGCTTCCCGCTCTACTGGATCACCGTCACGTCGCTCAAGGCGCCCGGCGACATCTTCGCCTTCCCGCTTCGCTACTGGCCCGAGCGCGTCTCGCTGGAGAACTACAGCGGATTGTTCGGCAAGGCGGACTTCGGGGTCTACCTCGCCAACAGCCTCATCGTCGCGACCGTCGCGGGCGCGGCGGCCACGGCGATCTCGATGCTGTCGGCGTACGTCCTGGCGCGCTTCGAGTTCCGCACGAAGTCCGCGCTGCTGATGGCCGCCCTGGTCACCCAGATGATCCCTGCCTTCATTGCGCTGGGGCCGCTGTACCTGCTCATGACCGATCTCAAGCTGGTCGACAACCGCCTCGGGCTCGTCCTCGTCTACATCGCCGTGTGCATCCCCTTCTGCACGGTGATGCTCCGCGGCTTCTTCGAGAACATCCCGGACGCACTGGAGGAGGCCGCCATGATCGACGGCCTGTCCCGGTTCGGGGCGCTGTTCCGGGTGCTGCTGCCGGTGATGCGTCCCGGGATCGTGGCCGCGTTCATCTTCAACTTCGTCAACTGCTGGAACGAGCTGTTCCTGTCGGTGACGCTGATGAACAGCGACGGCAACAAGACCATCCCCACGGCCCTGAACGGGTTCATCTCCAGCTTCAACATCGACTGGGGCTCGATGTCCGCGGCGGCCGTGCTCACCATCCTGCCCACGATGGTGCTGTTCGCCTTCGCCAGTCGCCACATCGTCCAGGGGCTCACCTCCGGCGCGGTGAAGGGCTGAGGGGAGTCAGGCCCCCGCTCCAGCCTCGCGACCTGCGCGTCGGAGAGCCTGTGGTGATCCCGACGAAGCACACGGCCATCGCCTCCGGCCGGGTCCTGCCCGGCCGGAGGCGATGGCTGCCGAATGGCTACCGGTGTAATCCGCGCCTACCTGCGGCGCCGTGGCACCCCGCACGTGATCCCGGAGAAGAGCGCGCGCCCGTGCGTGCAGACGAACGCGCAGGCCGTCCGCCACCGCCTCAAGGCGACGGCCAGTTTCTGAGCAGGACGTCGAGGGCGTCCAGAACTCTGTCCCAGGAGGTGTCCACGCCGCGCGCGTGCTGAAATGCCTCCGCCGTCTCCAGACTGACGTACCCGTACAGCGTGCTGTGCAGCAGCCGCACCGCATGGGTCTGCTCAGCCTCGGGCAGCTCATAGCCCCGCAAGATCGCTCGAGTCATCTCGGCATGCCGGCCCGCCGCGCTGGCAGCCGCCGTCTCCGGATCGAGCCGGAACTGCGTCGCCGCGTACCGGCCCCGATGCTCCTTCGCATAGGCCCGGTAGGCGTTGGCGAAGGCCACCAGCGCGTCCTTGCCCGCACGCCCGGCCAGCTCGAGAGCGACCTTGTCGGCGAGCTCCGCCAGGGCCAGCACCGCCACCCTTGCCTTCAGGTCGTGCACGTTCTTGATGTGCGCGTACAGGTTGGCGTCCTTCACGCCGAATCCACGCGCGAGAGCCGAGACGGTCACGTTGTCGAAGCCGACCTCGTCGGCCAGGTCCGCTGCCGCCCGCGTGAGACGGTCCACGGACAGCCCTACACGAACCATGAGTATCTCTCTCCATCTCCTTAGTGCAATTAATGTTTTGCAGAGTACTCCTAGGGGAGGTAGCTTCGCGGTCCATGAGGCCTGTCACCGAGCGCGAGATCCGCGCATCCTTCGTCAACTGCTCCAAGGGGGAGGCCCAACGGGTCGGCCTCCCCGGCGACCTTGAGAACCGGCCCTGGGAAGATCTCGACTTCCTCGGCTGGCGCGATCCGGGCGCACGCGAGCGCGCGTACCTGGTCGTCGAACGTGACGGCGGCCTCGTCGGCATCGCGCTTCGGGCGGCCGGTGGCGCGTTCCGTACCTTCACCGCGCGCAGCATGTGCTCGCTGTGTTTCACCACGCACACCTCCGGCGGTGTGGTCTTGATGACCGCGCGCCGCACCGGCCAGGCCGGCCGCCAGGGCAACTCGGTCGGCCAGTACTTGTGCGCCGACCTCTCCTGTTCCCTCTACATACGGGGGAAGAAGACCGCCACGGCGGGCAGAGGACTCGACGAGTCCCTCCCCGTGGCAGAGAAGATCACCCGCACACGGGGCAAACTCGAGGGTTTCCTGGACCAATTGACCGGTTGACGACATGGCGGATGCGTCGGGCACGGCGAGCCGCTCACTGCGCCCGCGCCCTCAGGGCCGACTGTCTATGTCCTTTCTCCGAGCCGCCGCGTGATCGCGCCGGTGCTGCATCGGCCCGACCCCTATGCGAGAACGCATGACTGACTGGATCACGACACCCATCACGGCGGACCTCCTGCGCGGCGCCCTGGATCTGGAGCGCACCGAGCACGGAGTGCTGCCGCACCGGCTGCCCGCCCGTGCCCGCGCCCAGTGCGCCGACGGGCAGTTGGCCATGGCGGAGGCCCAGCCGTCGGGCGTACGGCTGGTGTTCCGCACCCGGGCCACCGTCGTCGAGCTGGACGCGCTGCGCACCAAGATGGCCTACCAGGGCGCCCCGCCCCGTCCGGACGGCGTGTACGACCTGCTCGTCGACGGCCGCCTGGCCGGTCAGGCCAGTGTGACCGGCGGCAACGTCCTGCTGGTGGACATGGCCACCGGGTCCGCGGAAACCCGGCCAGGCCCGGTCGGCACCGTCCACTTCCCCGGTCTGCCCGACCGGGTCAAGGACGTCGAGATCTGGCTGCCGCACCACGAGGTCACCCAGCTCGTCGCCTTGCGCACCGACGCCTCCGTCGAGACCATCCCGGACCACGGCCGCAAGGTGTGGCTGCACCACGGCAGTTCGATCAGCCACGGCTCCGACGCCGTAAGCCCCACCACGACCTGGCCGGCGCTGGCCGCCTCCCTCGGCGGCGTGGAACTGATCAACCTCGGTCTGAGCGGCAGCGCCCTGCTCGATGCGTTCACCGCGCGCGCCCTGCGCGACACCCCCGCGGACCTGATCAGCATCAAGATCGGTATCAACCTGGTCAACACCGACCTGATGCGGCTGCGCGCCTTCACCCCGGCGGTGCACGGCTTCCTCGACACCATCCGCGAGCGGCACCCCACCACTCCGCTGCTGGTCGTCTCGCCCGTCCTGTGTCCCATCCACGAGGACACGCCCGGCCCGAGTGCCCCGGACCTCAGCAACCTCAGCGAGGGAAGGCTCCAGTTCAAGGCCGCGGGCGACCCCGCGGAACGCGCAGGCGGGAAGCTGACGCTCAACGTCATCCGGAACGAGCTGGCCCGCATCGTGAAGCAACGGACGGCCGACGACGCGAACCTGCACTACCTCGACGGCCGCGACCTCTACGGCGAGACCGACTTCGCCGAGCTGCCGCTGCCCGACCAGCTCCACCCGGACGCCGCCACACACCGCCGCATCGGCGAACGCTTCGCCGCCCTGGCCTTCGGCTCCGGCGGACCGTTCGGCTCCGACTCCATCGAAGAGACGAGTCCCGCGGCTCACGCCTCAGGCTAGGGAAGGGCTGCCGGGATCTTCCGGGGGGCGGCGTCCCCATGTGGAGATCGTGATCTGCGGGATATCCACAAACGTCGGGTCGTTCAGCAGCTCGAAGAACTGGCTCAGATCCCTTTCGGTGATGAGGCCATCGGCGACGAGAGACGGACCTACCTGGTTGATGAGAGGAAACCAGCGATCTTTGTCGAGGCACCCCATGCAGCCAGGTTTTCCGGAGAAACCCACATCGCGTAGTCCGTGACGAGCAAGGAGCGCGGGAACCGTCCGTGCCCATGTCAGGTCGGCTCCACGCTCGTTGTACTTGCGTTCGTAGGCAGCCATGAGGCGCTGTACGAGCGGAAACGGGGAGGTCGATGCCGGGAGTTGGTAAGGGTCCTCGATCACCAGCCAGCCGCCGGGGGCGAGCCATTGGGCAGCCCGTGCAACGATCTCATCTCGCGTGAGCAGATGGCAGAGCAGGTAGCGGGCATGGATGAGGTCGAAGCTGCCCGGTGCGTAGTCCCTGTGAGAGATATCGGCTTCCTGGACAACGAGGTTCGAGGCTCGACTGGCGTCGAGATGGCGGACATCGATGTCGGCGGCGACCACACGCCCGTCGGGACAGCGATCGGCGAGCCAGTACGCGATGGAGCCCGCACCGGCGCCCAGTTCCAGGCAGTGCCAGGACGATGTGATGGGGAGGCCTCGGATGATCGAAATCGTATGTGAGTCCACATTCCGTTGGATGGAGTCCAGACGGTTTCGTTCGTGAGAAGCGTTCTTGTCCGACCTGCCGGTGCCGTATCGGTGGTTCGTGAGAGCGGGCTGATCGCCATCCATGGCTTCCCCGGTTTCTTGATGTTGTCGCATCGAGCGTGAGCGTAGCGGGGGAGCCGAGTCGCGCCGGAGGCCGCGTCACAGGCCGGTTGAAGGCTCGTCGCCGGGATGTCAGCGGTGGACGCGAGCGATGAGCAGGGCGACGTCGTCGTGGTTGCCGGGGTGGCGCAGGGCGTGCAGGAGCTGGTCGCAGGTTTCTTCCAGGTCGGTGCGGGGGTCATGGAGGAGGGTGAGCAGGAGGCTGAGGCGGGTGTCGATGTCCTGGTGGCGCGTTTCGATCAGGCCGTCGGTGTAGAGGAGGAGTTGGTCGCCGGGGAGGAGGGGGACGGTGGTCGTGTGGAAGACGATGTCGCCGACGCCGAGGGGGGCGGCGGTGGGCAGGTCGAGCAGCTCGGGCGGGCGGCCGGGCCGTAGGAGGACTGGGGGCAGGTGGCCTGCCGTGGCGATGCGGCACTCCTCGCTGTGGGGGTCGTAGACGGCGTAGAGGCAGGTGGCGATGGCCTGGTCCAGCCCGGTGCTGCTGCGGTCGACGTGGTGCAGGATCTGGTCGGGGTCGAGGTCGAGGTCGGCCAGGGCCCGGGTGGTGGTGCGTAGCTGGCCCATCGTGGCTGCGGCGGTGACGCCGCTGCCCATGACGTCGCCGACGACGAGGGCTGTCTTGTCCGCGGTGAGGGGGATGACGTCGAACCAGTCGCCGCCGACTTCGCTGGCGGCTCCGGCGGGCTGGTAGCGGTAGGCGATCTCCAGGCCCGGCTGGGGCGGTGGCGGGTGGGGCAGCAGGGAGCGCTGGAGGGTCAGGGCGACGGTGCGCTCGCGCTGGTACCAGCGGGCGTTGTCGATGGAGACCGCCGCCCGGTTGGCCAGCTCTCCGGCGAGGACGAGATCGTCGTCGTCGAAGGGCAGCGGGTTGCGGATGCGCTTGAGATCGAGGGCGCCGAGCACGGTGCCACGCGCGATCAGCGGGACGGCCAGGTAGGAGTGCAGACCGGCGCGGCCCAGGAGGAGGGCGGCTTCGCCGTTACGGGCGATGTGCGGCAGGTCGCCGTTGGTGACGTGGGGGACGAGGACGGGGGCACCGGTGGTGACGACCTGGGTGACCAGCCGGTCGGTGTCGTACCGGGTGGGCTCGCCCACGGGGTCGGCGGCGCGGATGGCCTCGGTGGGGTAGGCCGCGGCCACGGCGAGTGCGCGGAAGAGTGCGGGCTCGGCGGGTTGCGTGCCGGGGAGGCTGGGGTGGAGCAGCGTGGTGTCGAGGACATCGACGGCGGCCAGGTCGGCGAGGTCGGGGACGACGATGTCGGCGAGTTCGCGGGCGGTCTGCTCCAGGTCGAGAGTGGTGCCGATGAGCACGGAGGCGTCCGCGATCAGAGCGAGACGCTGGCGGGCGTGGTGGGCCTCGGCGGCCGCGCGGTGCCGGTCGGTGACGTCGACGACCGAGGTGGCCAGACCGAGGACCTTGCCGTTGGGCGCTTCCAGCCGGTGGTAGGAGACCGACCAGGCGTGCTCGGTCTCCGGGTCGGCCGGGGTGCGGCCGAGGAGGTTCTGGTCCACCAGGGGAGTGCCGGTGGCCAGGACCTGGCGCATCGCGGATTCGATCACGTCGTTGTCCAGCCAGGACACGGGTTCGCGCACCCCTCGGCCGATCTGCTGGTCGGCGGGCAGGCCGCTGATCCGCTCGAACGCCGGATTGACGGTGACGTAGTGCAAGCCGGTGTCCAGGACCGCCAGGCCGATCGGCGACTGCGAGACCAGCCGTGTGGACAGGGCCACGTCCCGCTCCACCTGGCGCAGGGTCGCCTGGTTGGTGGCGAGCCCGAGCGCGTAGAAGTCCCCGCGGTCGTCGGTCAGCCGCATGTTGCGGAACTCCAGCAGCCTGCTGCTGCCGTCCTTGTGCCGCACGGGGAAGACGCCCGCCCAGCTCTCCCCACTGCTCATCACCTGGGTGAACAAGTGAAGGATGAGGTCCAAGTGCTCGTCGGCGACCATCAGCCGGGCGGCGTACCGGCCCAGGGCCTCCTCGGCGGTGTAGCCCAGGAGCTGTTCCGCCTGCGGGCTCCACAGCACGATCCGCCCCTCCGCATCCAGCACCACCGCCGCGACGGCCAGTACGTCCATCAGCCCGCCGGGAGGCGAAGGACCGAAGGCGGCACGGCCGGGCGCGCCCCCGAGATCGTCGTGGAACCGTTCGGAGCCCATGCTCAGCCGCTCCCTCCGCCCGTCTGCGGGAAGGCCCGGATGTGCTTCCATCGTCTCTCAGCACCGGTGGAGCCCGCAGCTTCCGCAGGAGCAGTCCCGGCGGGGTATCACCCGGGTTCCAGCCCCTGCAGTCGTAACCTTTAGCGTTACGACTGCAGGGATCGGTCTCACCCCGGCCCGCCGGTTCGCCGCGGAAGGCGCGACCGCGTACCCCACCGGCCAGCGCAAGGCCGAGCTCGACGCGGTCCAATCCCACAACCGGATCGCCATGGCCGCCGAGCCATCACCGATCCGTGTCGGAACTTCGGTGATCGGCGCATGAGCCCAGGCCTGCCGCGGGCGGGAAGGCGTGGGCCGCCGCGACGGTCGGGCCGGCCGTAGGGCGGACATGAAGGCGCTTGCCACGCTGGCCCGGCTGTATGTGGATGACCTGGATCGTGCTCTGCTGGCCCTGCGCGACCTGACCGGCCGGGAGAGCGGGGGGCGGTTCGCGTACGGCGACGTGGAGGTGGTGAGTATCGGCGGCTTCCTGCTCGTCGCCGGCACTGACGAGGCCCTCGCCCCGTTCCGGCACGTCCAGAGCACCGTGCTCGTCGACGACCTGGACGGCGTGCAGGAACTTCTGAACGCGCGCAGCGGAGAGATCCTCTCGGGGCCGAACCAGGTGCCGACCGGCCGGAACGCCATCGTCCGGCACCCTGGGGGAGTCGTATTCGAGTACGTCGAGCGCACGGCCTGACCCGACGTTGCGGCAGTCGGCCGGAGCGGGCCGCCGAGGGCAGCGGAACACCGGGTTCGCCGTGCACCCGCCCCAGCCCGGGCGGGGATTCTCCCGCGTCGGGCGCAGCACCGGGGCGCGAATGGGGTGCACAGTCCGTGCAGGGTTTCGCGGTTGGCGCGGACCGCCGGCCGGGGCGGGAGATCGGCCGGATCATGACCCCCAGTGGGGCGGGCTGCCGACTAACGTGATGTTGCCAACGGAGGGGGCGGCCATGAGCACGGACACGACAGTGGACCTCGGCGCACTCGGCGAGGACTTCGTCCGGAACCCGTATCCGGTCTACGCGGAACTGCGGACGCGCGGCCCCGTGCACCGGATCCGGATGCCCGAGGAAGCCGACGCCTGGCTCGTCGTCGGGTACGAGGCCGGGCGAGCCGCACTCGCCGACCCGCGCCTTTCGAAGGAGTGGAGGAATGCCTCGGACTCCCTGACGCTGAGCAGCGTCGCCGCGGGTTCGCACATGCTGAACTCCGATCCCCCGCGCCACACCCGGCTGCGGAAGCTGGTCGCCCGGGAGTTCACGCCCCGCCGCATCCAGGAGCTCCGACCGCGCGTCCAGCACATCACCGACGAGCTGCTGGACGCGATGCTGGCCCGCCCCGGCGGTCGCGCCGACCTCGTCGACGCGCTGTCGTTCCCGCTGCCGATGTCCGTGATCTGCGAACTGCTGGGGGTGCCGTTCCTCGACCGGGAGCGGTTCCGTACCTGGTCCAACGACTCCTTGTCGTCGCCCAGCCGGGACACGCGGAGAGCGGCGACCGAGGCGGTCTCCGGCTACCTCGGCGAGCTGCTCGAGCAGAAGCGGCAGCGGCCCGGCGAGGACCTGCTGAGCGCGCTGATCCGCACCACGGACGAGGACGGGGACCAGCTCTCCTCCGGCGAACTCATGGGTACGGCCTGGCTGCTGCTGGTCGCCGGTCACGAGACCACGGTCAACCTCATCTCCAACGGCGTCCTCGCGCTGCTCCGCCACCCCGACCAACTGGCCGCTCTCCGCGCCGACTTCTCCCTCCTGGGCGACGCCATTGAGGAGATGCTGCGCTACGACGGCCCGCTCGAGACCCCGACGTATCGCTTCACCACGGAGCCGGTGGAGATCGGCGGCACAGTCATCCCCGGTGGCGGAGAACTCGTCCTCGTCGCCCTCGCCGACGCCGATCGCGACCCGGCCCGCTTCCCGGAGCCGGATCGCTTCGACATCCACCGCGCCCCCCGCGGTCACCTGGCCTTCGGCCACGGCATTCACTACTGCCTGGGCGCCCCGCTCGCCCGCATGGAGGCCGCCATCGCGATCCGTACGCTCCTGGAGCGCTGCCCGGAACTGACCCTGGACGCCCACCCGGCGGCCCTCGCATGGCGCCAGGGCATGCTGATCCGCGGTGTCCGCCACCTTCCGGTGCGCTGGTGACGTCAAGACACGGCCTGAGCAGCCTGTTCGGCGCGATCGCGCCGGTGCTGCGCAGGCCTGTGCGAGGGTGGCGTGCATGGGTGTGACACCGGACGGGCGCCCCATACCGCCCCCGCACGCCGATGAACGGGCCATGCTCGAAAGCTGGTTGGAATTCCACCGAGCCACGCTCGCGCTGAAGTGCGCGGGGCTCGACGACCGTCAGCTGCGCCTGGCCCCGGTGGCACCGTCACCGATGACGCTGCTGGGCCTGGTCCAGCACATGGCGGAGGTGGAACGCAACTGGTTCCAGCGGGTGTTCGCCGGAACCGACGTGCCACCGGTGTACGAGGGTAATGGGGGGCATAGCCGGAAAGCGACAGGGACGTCGCGTCGCGTTCCTCAGGAGGGCCGGGTGGGCACGCTGGTGCGGTAGGCGCCGGGAGTGGCGCCGGTCCATCGGCGGAACGCGCGGATGAATGCCGCCGCATCGGCGTACCCGAGTCGTACGGCGATCTGTTCGACTCCGAGTCCGATGGTGGTCAGCATCTCGACAGCGCGAGCGTGCCGCGCCCCGTCGACGAGACGCCGGTAGGACGTGCCTTCCTCGGCCAGACGCCGGTGCAGCGTGCGGATGGAGACGTGCAGCGCCGCTGCGGCGACGCCCATGTCGGGGATCCCCTCGGGCCACTGCATGAGCAGATCCCGTACCCGCGCGGCGAATCCGGTGTCGGCGCGGCGGGCCAGCAGGAGCCTGCACTCGCGTTCGCACACCTGCATGGTGTGCCGGTCCGCCTGAGGCAGGGGCTGCTCCAGATCCGCTGCGGAGGTCACGATCGCGTTGCGCGGCGCCCCGAAGGCGATCGGCGCGTCGGCGAACGCCTCGTGCGGTGCGGATTCTTCGGGTCGCGGGAAGCGCAGATCCAGCCGGAGGGGCCTGAAGGGCCGCCCCAGAATGGTGTCCAGGATGGTGCAGATGTTGGCCAGTTCCCGCTCGACGAAGAAGTGCCGAACTGGCTGGGGCACAAACCCGTCGTCCAGGACGAGGTGGACCTCGTCCCCCTCCTCCTGAAGGTGGATCCCGACCATGGCGAAGGTGAGTTCCAGGTAGCGGAGTCCCACAGCCGCCGCTTCGCGCAGCGTCGGGCTGGCGAGCAGGGCGAAGCCCCACACGCTGTACGTGCGCAGCGGAATCCGGCTGCCGACCTCCAGCCCCAGCCCAGGAGCATCGCCAGTGGCGCGGACCAGGTTCTGCGCCACCACGAGCTCCTGGACGGCTCGGACGTGCGCGGCATCATCGGCAAGGGCGTTCGCGTCCACACCGCTGCCGTCGAGGCACGCCCGTACGGGCACCCCGCGCTCGACCCCGACGTCCACCATCGCACGCACGCCGGCGATGCCTCGTTTGAACAGCCGCGAAGCTGTGGAGACTTCGTCGACCGCCGTCGTGTGTCCGGAACGGCCAACAGCATGGCCGCCATTGCCTAAAACCAGCACTGCGAATCCCCCTAGCGTCGGAAGGGATGGATGCGGCATATCCCGCCGAGGGTTGCCATTCACCCTAACCGGGACGTGCGTGGGGGCCAGGGGACGTACGTGGAATCAGCCACGGTCATCTGGAGGCGCAGCGCAGCCCCGCAGCCATCGCGTGTGCAACGGCTGTACCGGAACGTGTTCTTGAGCAGGACCGTGAACGCACCGCGTTGGTTGATGGTTGATGGAGGCAACGGGGGCATGCCGTCGGCAGCGTGAGCCATGAGGAGGAAGCAGTTGAGGAGCTGAAACACCTGAAACTCCCCGGTCAAGAAAGACCGCGGAGTTGGATGGGGACCACACTTCCCGAATCGCACAGGCGGAGTGAGCGATGGACGACTTCAGCACGCTTGACGTCATGCTGGTCGACAATGAGGATCTCGTGCGCCGCGGTTTCCGGCAGGCCCTCGGGGAGTCACCGGATATTACGGTGGTCGCCGATACGAGGGTCGGCGACGAGGCACTGCGCATGGTCGGGCTGCGGCGGCCGCGGGTCGTACTGGTCGATGCCGAATACGAATTCATCCGGAAACTCGCCCGGCCTTCCGGGGCTGCAGCATCCGGAATCGCGCCAGGAATCGTGCCCGGAATCATTGTCCTGACGAGCATCGACCTCGACAGCCATCTGTTCAGATCGCTGAAGGCGGGCGCGAGCGGGTTTCTGCTCAAGAGCGCGAGCCAGGAGGAGCTGACCTCAGCCGTCCGTGCGGTCGCTGACGGCGGTGCCTTCCTTTGCCCGAAGATGACCCGGCGGCTGATCGACCGGTTCGAGATCCTCCCACCACCCCATGAGCGCTCCCACGCGGTGGCCCTGGCCGCCCTGAGCGGCCGGGAGACCCAAGTCCTGTGCGGTATAGCCAAGGGCAGGTCGAATCAGGAGATCGCCCACGAGCTGCATGTGACGCCCGCGACCGTGAAGTCCCACGTCTCCCGCATTCTCGCCAAGCTCGAGCTGCCGAACCGGATGCACGCGGCGCTGATGGCCCAGCGGAGCGGACTGGTGCACTCGCCTCAGGCCTCCGCAGCCCCCTAGCCCTTAGTCCCCGAGGCGTCCAACAGACCGCCAAGCCCCCTTCCTCCGGTCCTCCGGCCTCCCCCCGGGGGCCGTGGTCAGGCGGGCTTCGTGAAAGCGAGGACCACGTTGTGACCGCCGAAACCGAAGGAGTTCGAGATGGCCGCGGTGACGTTGGCGGCCCGCGGGCTTCCCGTGACGACCTCCACCTTCACCTCGGGGTCCTTGTCGTCGAGGTTCCTGGTCGCGGGAATCACGCCGTTGACGATGCTCAGGACCGTGAAGATCGCCTCGATCGCGCCGGCCCCGCCTATGAGATGGCCCGTCATCGACTTGGTCGCCGTCACGAGAACATGCGGACCGAGCGATTCCAGCACTGCCGAGGCCTCGATACGGTCACCGACGGGCGTACCGGGAGCGTGAGCGTTGACATGAGCGATGTCCTGCGGGTCGAGGCCGCCGGAGCGCAACGCCTGGCGGATCGCACTGATCTGACCGTCCGCTGAAGGAGCTGTCATGGCGTGCGCGTCGGAGCTCATCCCCGTACCGGCGAGCGTGGCATACATCCGCGCGCCACGAGCTTTTGCGGATTCGGTTCGTTCCAGTACGACGACGCCGGCGCCCTCGGCCATGACGAAGCCGTCGCGGGCGCTGTCGAACGGCCGCGATGCGCGCTGAGGTTCCTCATGACGGCTGGACAGGGCTCCCATGCGGGCGAAGGCCGCCATGGACAGCCGGCCGAAGCATGCCTCGGTGCCGCCGGCGACCACGACATCGGCCCGCCCGGAACGCAGTATGGCGAGCCCCATGGCGATGGCCTCCGCTCCGGAGGCGCAGGCGCTGGTCGGCGCGTGGGCGCCGGCGCGGGCGTTGAGAGCCATGCTCACGGCGGCGGCCGAACCGTTGGGCATCAGCATCGTCACCGCGAACGGCGATACGCGGCCCGGTCCCTTCGCCGAGGACACGTCGTGCTGGTCGACCAGCGTCCTCCCCCCGCCCAGGCCGGTGCCGATCACCACGGCCAACCGCTCCGGCGCCACCTCGGGCGAGCCCGCGTCAGCCCATGCCTGCCGGGCCGCCACCATCGCTATCTGCTGGCAGCGGTCCATCCGCCGGGCCTCGACCCGGTCCAGCACCTCGGTCGGTTCCCGGCTCAGCCGGCCTGCCAGCCGTACGGGCAGGTCGCGGGCCCACGGTTCGTCGAGCACGGTGATCGGGGACGCGCCGGCGAGCAGTGCCGTCCAAGTGGAGTGGACGTCGCCCCCCAGCGGCGTGGTCATTCCCAAACCGGTGACCACAACGCCGGTCGTACCGAGGACTTCCCCGTCCGGAAGATCGGGGAGATCGGGGAGCTTCGGGTAGCCAAAGAAGTATTCGTCAGATGCTTCGTAGGACATCGCTGTTCCCTTTCTGAAGCCTTCTGGGGAAGTGTTCTCCCTTGGACACGGGCCATTCGTCGTCCACTGGCCGTCCTCATGACGGTAGCCAGTACGAGGCGCTTTCCGTAACGGCCGTCGGACGGAATCGTGAGGGCGACCTGAGGCCCGTCGACATCCGTCTTCCGGGTTACTCGACACTCGCCTCCAGTAGGGGGGTCGACGCCGTCCGGCGGCGGATACCCGATATTTCCCGGCCGACTTAGCATCTCTTCGAGTCCGAATGACCGCGGCGCAGGCATACGGCATTGGCTGGGTGATGGCCGAGTCCTGGCCGGGTCAGCGGGAGGAATGGCGCAGGCACGGGAAATGGCCAGGCCGAACAGGAGGAACACGATGTCAGAGGATGCCGTCACGGAATCCCGGCTCGAGCCGACCACCTTGGTCGAGCTCTGCCGGTACCGCGCATCCAGGGAGCCCGATCGACGGATGTTCGCCTTCCTGGAGAACGGCGTCGAAGAGTCCGACTCGCTCACCCTCGCCCAACTCGACGCCCGAGCACGGGCCATCGCCGCGCGTCTGAGCGGGCATGCACCGCCGGGTGCCCGCGCCGTGCTGAGTTACCCGCCGGGCCTGGACTTCGTGTCCGCCTTCTTCGGCTGCCTGTATGCGGGCCTGATCGCGGTGCCGGCTCCTCCGGTGCTGCGCGTCGGTGTCGACGACCGGTATACGCGCTTCCGGGCCATCGTCAACAGCTGCCGGCCGGATCTGCTGCTGTCGAACGCGTCCCGGCTGGACCGTGTCGACGCGTTGCTGAAGGACATGCCGACATCCCGCCGTCCGACCTCTGTGGCGACCGACGAGATCAGTGAGACGGACGCATACGGCTGGAATGCCCCCCACATCGACCCGGACACGGTGGCGTACCTGCAGTACACCTCCGGCACAACCGGTCCGCCCCGGGGCGTGGAGCTCACCCATGGCAACGTCCTGAACAACCTCTCGCTGATCCTGGCCAACGGCACCCGGGCCACGGAGGACATCGACCGGCTGCCCCCCGTTGTGTCCTGGCTGCCGGTGTTCCACGACATGGGACTCATCACCGGGGTCCTGCAGCCGATCTATGTCGGATACGACGCCGCACTGATGCCGCCGACGGCGTTCGCCCAGCATCCGGTCAACTGGCTGCGCGCGATATCGGACCGCGGGGCGGGCATCAGTTCGGCACCCAGCTTCGGGTACGAGCTGTGCCTGCGGCGCGTCTCCGAGCAGCAGCTGCGTTCCCTCGATCTCAGCGGCTGGCGGATCGCCGTGGTCGCCAACGAGCCGGTACGCGCAGAGATGATCGACCAGTTCAGTGCCATGCTCGCCCCGTACGGCTTCCGCCGCGAGGCGTTCTTCCCGAGTTACGGCATGGCCGAGTCCACCGTCATGCTCAGCGGCGGGCCGGTGGAGCCCGAACCGGTGATCCGCAGGTTCGATGCGGTGGCGCTGGCGAAAGGCAAGGTGCAACGGGCCGGGCCCGAGGACGAGGCCCGCCGACTGGTCGGGCTGGGCCAGTTGCACCCGTCCATGACCATCGCCGTGGTGGATCCCGCCACCGGCGAACCGTGCGCCCCGGACGAGACAGGGGAGATTCTGGCCTCCGGACCGAGTATCGGCACCGCGTACTGGAACGACCCTGAGGAGACGGCGCGCACGCTCAACGCCACCGTGCGCGGCCACGACGGCCGTCGGTTCCTGCGGACCGGCAGCCTCGGCTTTCTGGACGGCGGTCAGCTCTTCGTCACCTGCCGGGTGGCCGACCTGATCGTCGTGGACGGGATGCAGCACTACCCGTACGACATCGAGGCGGCCGCGGCGGAGAGCCACCCCGCCCTACGGGAAGGCCGCTGCTGCGCCGTCACCGTCGAGGACGGCCGATGCGCGCGCCTCGTCGTCCTGGCCGAGATCGACAGCCGGTACTCCGTCGCGGCCGACGCCGCCCCGGACAGGCCGTCAGGTGTCCGCGTGACCGTCGAGGCGGGCGAAGTCGAAGAAGCGATCCGGGAGGCGGTGTTCGCCGCCCACGGCCTCCGCGCCGACGACGTCCTTCTGGTCAAGGCCGGTTCGCTGCCGTTCACCACCAGCGGCAAGCTGCAGCGCGCACACTGCCGGTCCAGGTACCGGGCGGGGGCATTCGAGACGGTCTGACCATCGCTCCATGCAGGGAGGCGCGCGAACTGCCGCCGCCTCCTCCTCCTTCCTCCGTTTGGAGTGGTCTCATGCGAACCCATCATCAGCACGGTGTCCGCCTGCCCGAGGGGGTGGCAGGCGAGCACGGCGTACTGCCGACGGTGATCGACCTCTGCCGGGCTCGTGCGGCAGCCGAGCCCGACCGGAAGAACTTCGTGTTCCTGGGCGACGGTGCCGAGGAGTCCGACTCACTGACCCTGGCCGAACTCGACCGCCGTGCACGGGCGATGGCCGTGACGCTGCGCAAGCACGCTCCCACCGCGCGCACGCGCGCGCTGCTGAGTTACCCGCCCGGACTGGAATTCCACGTCGCCTTCCTCGGCTGCATCTATGCGGGCCTGATCCCGGTGCCGGTGGCTCCGCTCGACGGCACGCGGGGCAACGCCAAATGGACCCGGGTGGAGTCGATCGCCGCGAGTTCCGAGGCCCAGCTGTTCCTGTCCACCGGCCCTCTGCTCGCCGCAGCGGAGCCGGTCCTCACCGGCACCGATGGGCTCGCCCGACTCGACCGGGTGGCGACCGACGAGGTGTCCCTGGACCTGGCCTCGCAGTGGACCCCTCCGGTGGCCGCCGCTGAGATGGTCGCCTACCTGCAGTACTCCTCGGGATCGACCGGCGTCCCGAAAGGCGTCGCGGTCACTCACGGCAATGTGCTGCACAACCTGTCGCTGATATACGACAGCACGCGCCGGCCTGCCGACGACGCCGGACTGCCCCGCCCGTCGTCGGTGTCGTGGCTGCCGCCGCACCACAACATGGGCCTCATCTGTAATGTCCTCGACCCCCTTTTCTCCGGCCGTGACGCCACCCTGCTGCCGACGATGACCTTCGTACAGCGCCCGCTCACGTGGCTGCGGGCGATCTCCGAGCTCGGACGCGCGGACAGCTGCGCGCCGAACTTCGCCTACGACCTGTGCGTCCGCCGGGTGACCGGCGCTCAGCGCCGGCAACTGGACCTCAGCGGCTGGGAGATGGCCATGCTGGGAGGTGAGCCCGTCCGCTCCGATACGCTCGACCGCTTCAGCGCGGCATTCGCGGACACCGGCTTCCGGCGCGAGGCGCTGTGCCCCGCGTACGGCCTTGCTGAGGCAACGGTGCTGGTCACGGCCGGTCCGGTCGGCCAGCGCCCGAAGGTCCTGCGGCTGGACTCCGCGGCGCTCGCCGCCGGAAAGGTGCGCGCAGCCGAGCCGACAGCCGGGTCGACAGGCCAGTCGACAGCCGAGCCGGTGCAGGACAGCCGCGAGTTGGTCGGCTGCGGCCGGATCCATCCGTTGAGCACGGCTGTCGCCGTCGACCCGGCGACGGGAAAGCGCTGCGGAGAGGACGAGGTGGGCGAGATCTTCGTATCCGGCCCGAGCGTCGCAGCCGGGTACCTGAACGCTCCTCAGGAGAGTACCGAGACCTTCATGGGGTCCCTTCCCGACCAGCCGGGCGAGCGGTGGCTCCGTACGGGTGACCTCGGATTCGTGCACAACGGGCAGCTCTTCATCACCGGCCGGGCCAAGGACGTCATCATCATCGCCGGTGCCAACCACTACCCGCAGGACATCGAAGCCACGGTCGAGGCCAGCCACCCGGCGGTCCGTCAGTTCGGCACCTGCGCGGTGTCGGTCGACGACGGCACACTCGAACGGGTCATCGTGCTCGCCGAGACGACGGCGGCAGCCGCAGGCGAGACCGGCGGGACCGACGAGGCCGATGAGCTCGTGACCGCCCAAGAGATCAAGCGGGCGATCAGGCGCGCCGTCCATGCGGGGCACCGCATCCAGGTACACGATGTCGTCCTGCTCAAGCCGGGGACGCTGCCGCTCACGACGACCGGCAAGCTGCAACGGCGCGACAGCCGGGACCGGTACCTGGGGGGTTCCTTCGAGGCCGCCCTCATCGAATGAGGGGGCAGGGCGCTGTCGAGTAGCCGCCCCCCTGGGCCTGTGGGAACGTGCCGTCCGCGCCATGGGGCGGCCTGGGGAGGTCGCACTCCACAA